>CBDUGV010000324.1:0-4376 GCA_965366815.1 uncultured Bdellovibrionales bacterium
CCTCATAACTTTTTATTAATTCTTATGAGTCACGTTGAAATACCAGTAGATAGCAACCACGTAGTAGAGTTCGAGAAACTGCTTGCCGAAGGCTTTGATGCCGCCCGTCCCGGTGAGTTGGTTGTCGGAAAAATCCTTGAAGTTGGGCGCGATTATGTCATCGTTGACATCGGCTTCAAGTCAGAGGGACACATTCCTGTCTCCCAATTTAAAGATCACGAAGGCAAAGTCCACGTTAAGGAAGGAGAGGACATTGAAGTTCTCATGCTCAGCTCGGAGAACGAGTCAGGCGAGATCGTGCTATCACGAGATCGTGCCGAGCAACTTCGCGTATGGAATAAGCTAGAAGAGGCCCACAAAGAGACCGATGTCGTGAAAGGTCGAGTGGTTCAGAAGGTGAAAGGAGGTCTACAAGTTGATGTAGGTGTCCCAGCGTTCTTACCGGGTTCTCAAGTTGATATTCGTCCACAGCGTAATCTCGACAAGTTCGTCGGCGAGGAAATGGAATTCCAAATCCTCAAGTTTAGCCGTGAGCGTGGAAACATCGTTTTATCTCGGCGAATTGTGCTTGAGTCTGAGCGTAAAGCGCTGAAGCGCGATACCATCAGCCAGCTTTCAGAAGGCGTGGTTATGGAAGGTATCGTCAAGAACGTAACTGATTACGGTGCGTTTATTGACTTGGGTGGGATCGACGGACTCTTGCACATTACAGATATGTCTTGGGGTCGCGTCAATCATCCAGCAGAGCTTCTCAGTGTTGGGCAAACTGTTCCCGTGGTTGTGCTTAAATACGACGAAGAGAACGAGCGTGTGAGCCTCGGTATGAAGCAGCTTCACGATAATCCGTGGGAGCAAGTGGAAGAGAAGTACACGCCGGGCACGAGCATTGCTGGTAAAGTCGTCAGCCTTACTGACTACGGTGCTTTTGTTCGACTCGATGAAGGAATCGAAGGCTTGATTCACGTTTCTGAAATGAGCTGGACTCGTAAAATTCATCACCCATCGAAGATGTTGAGTGTTGGGCAAGATGTTGAAGCCGTCGTTCTTGAAGTAAGCGCGGAGAATCAGCGAATCAGCCTTGGCTTGAAGCAGCTTACTGCGAACCCATGGGAAGAGCTTGTTGGTGAATTTCCTGTTGGTTCAAAAATCAACGGAACGGTTCGGTCGGTTACTGACTTTGGTATCTTTATCAATGTCCGTGAAGATATCGATGGCCTCGTTCACGTGTCAGACTTCTCTTGGACCAAGAAGATTAAGGATCCGAAAGAAATCAAAGAGATGTTTAAGAAGGGTGACGAAGTCGAGGCAGTGGTTCTCGAAATCGACCCGGAAAACGAGCGACTCAGCCTTGGTGTCAAGCAGCTTACTCCAGACATTTGGGAGTCAGTGCCACAGCGCTACCCAACTGGTGCACGGGTGAAAGGAAAAGTTACCAGTGTGACAGACTTCGGTGTGTTTATGGAGCTTGAGGAAGGTGTTGAAGGTTTGATTCACGTATCGCAGCTAGGCCTCGATCGTAGTGACAACGTTAAAGAGAAATTTACCGTTGGTGTCGAAGTCGAAGCCGAGGTCATTAACGTTGACCGAAACGAACGTCGTATTAGCCTCAGCATGAAAGCTGGAAGCAAGCGTAGTAAGCAAGAGTATGCGCAGTACCTCGAAGAGGAGAGCTCAGCGGTTACTTTTGGTGACTTGTTGCAGCAGCAGCTGGGTGGAAGCGACGACGATTCCTAATATCGGATTCTGAATCGATGCTGAAAGAGCGCCGTAGGAGAAAACTCCTGCGGCGTTTTTTTTTGCTTGGACGGTTGCTTTGTCGTTTGGAAAAGCTAGAGTTTGTAGAGATCTTCTTCGAGAAGGAGCTTACAGCGTTGTCGAGTGCGATCGTTTTCAGACTGTTGTGCCCGTTCGATAAACTCAGGATGGGCGATAAGAAAATCGCGCATTGAGTTAAAGGGATCAGTTAAAAAATTACTGACGAGTTGATGTTGATTTGCATCCAAGGCGCCGCGTGCGTGAGCTTCATCAACGAGCGCTTGTTCGATAGTAAAGAGGCTAAAGCAATTGGTGACGCCGTCTTTCGAGAGATTCTCTGTTGCGCCCTCATTTCGGTCTACGACATTGGCGGCACTCGTAAGTGAGCCACCCAGCGCGGCAATCGCCGGAATCCATTTTTTGGTATAGCTAGAGCCAACGGTAAGTAAGTCGGCTACGTTAAGCACCTTCCCGCCCGCAAGATCGCTAATTGGATTGCCTGATTCATCAATCGCTGAGAGGTCGTTGTAGAGATAGATACAGGGTTTGTTGAGGTGCTTAGCAACCAGTGGAGCAAAAAACCAATCTCGGCGCTGTCCGCCGGAGACATAATCGATTTGATCTTCTGGGACCTTGTTTCGCGTGGCCTCAACGAGCGCCTCGATTACACCGCGAAAGATCGGGAAATCTCTCTCTATTTCTTCAAGTTTTGAACGCATTTTTGCCGGGAAGGTCGCTTTGGCTTCTGCTTCCTGATCGATAAATGCGAGAACTTCGACTGCCTTCTGTTCACCGCCACAGAGGAAGTGGGTGTTAATATAGTAGGGGCCGATAAGGCCGGAGGTATACCAAAAGGGAGCGTCAGCTGGAGAAACCCTGAGTGCATTTGTCTCAAATAGCCAATCGATGTCCATCTGTCCCATCAGTATCTCCTTCTCACTGTAATCTTCGCGCTACTTTGAGCTTCTGGTATTCCCAGCCAATTTCTTTATACTACATTGAAGTAATCGTGGAGCAAGACAGGACGGACCAAAAAATGACATTTCTCGAGAAAATGAGTAGGGGCTGGGATACTAATAACTCGTTGCTTTGTGTCGGCCTCGATAGCGATCCAACTCGCTTGCCCGCCGTTCTAGCCGATAGGCCCGATGCCATCTTCCAATTCAATAAAGCGATAATAGATGCGACTCACGATTTAGTTTGTGTGTATAAACCGCAGATTGCTTTCTATTCTGGATCTGATGCCGAGGATCAACTCAAGGAAACGATCTCCTACATTAAGCAGCAGTATCCGGCTATTCCAGTGTTGCTTGATGCAAAGCGAGGAGATATTGGCAATACGGCAAAGCTTTATGTGAAAGAGGCGTTTGAGCACTATGGTGCAGATGCGGTTACGGTCAATCCCTACATGGGTACCGATAGTCTTGAACCTTTTTTAGAGTGCAAGGACAAAGGCATCGTGGTGCTTTGTCGAACCTCTAATCCGAGCGGCAAAGATTTTCAGAACCTCGATGTCGGTGGCCGAACCCTCTATCAACAGGTCGCCAAAATGGCAGTTGAAACTTGGAACAAGAACAACAATGTTTCTCTCGTCGTCGGTGCGACCTGCCCAGAGGAGTTGGCAGAAGTTCGTGCGATTGTTGGAGACATGCCGCTACTCGTCCCGGGAATTGGTGCGCAAGGCGGTGACATCGAAGCCACTGTGCGAAACGGACGAGATTCTCGTGGGGCCGGTCTGATGATCAATTCATCTCGTGGAATAATTTTTGCCGGTTCGGATGAGCATTTTGCCGAAGCGGCTCGTCAGGCCGCGCTAGAGACCCGCGACGCAATCAATCAGTTCCGCAGAGGCTAAGTCCCCTCAAAAAGTGAACGATTTTTCTCGCCCGGGGTGGCTTGGCGCCTAGACTGCTTAAGGTATTAGATTTCCTTCGTTTTTACTTCACACTCAAGACCGTTCAGCGAACTGTCGATTCATTTACTTGCAGTTTCGAGTTTCTTAGGGTGGAGCCGGCTGGACCTAGATCCGGTTCCCTAATTTGAGTGGTGGAGATGAATCGAGAACGACCGATCCAACTGTCAGTTATTTGTGGATTTTTTCTATTCATACACCTGTTCCCCACAGCCCCCTTGCTTCACCATTTCTTTCAGCTCGCCCGAGAATTTTCACAAGGTGGGATGGAGCAAATGTATAGTGCCTACAAAGCTACGGTAAAACCGGAGACCTTCATGCTTTGTGCGCGACTGGGCCTCGTATTCGTCGGCCTGATGGGGCTTTGGAGAATGAAAACCTGGGGTCTTTTTATGCTCACCGCTGGGGTTGCCTGGGCGCTTTGGCTGCATTACCAGACGGGAGTTTTCTCACTACTGAGTTTTAAACTACCTATCATTGCGTTAGCAGCGAGCTTCTACTACTGCTTTCGCAAGCCGGCGAACAAAGTGAGTAGACCTGATGTGCACTACTACTCCGGTGTTGGAATAGACAAGGAAACGGATTCTAGCGAAGGTGCGGAGAATCAATCGGAAGATAAAAATACAAGTAGTAAGAAAGGCAGTGATACCAGCGAAAACAAAAGCGCCTTAGAAGAGCTGATTTACTAGCCGCCCCTCCCCAAAGATAG
>CBDUGV010000325.1:0-4367 GCA_965366815.1 uncultured Bdellovibrionales bacterium
GCTTTCGCCGTATTGAAAAGGAAGTGGCATCCAGAGTAGGCAATGATTTCCGATGCTTTCAACAGCCGGGCCAAGATCAGTTCTCAAGCGAGCAGTACGTCAAATGCGTAGGTATGTATAATGCGAGTAAAGAAGTTGCTATGACAGAGCGACTTAGAGATGTACTCTCGGATGAACAATTCAATGCGTATTTGGAAGATATCGAGACAGCGCCCTATCGAGATGTAAACGATTTCTTGCTTAGCAACGGAGAGTAGAGATGCTATTTACCTATCGCTGTCAAATTGCCAAGAATAGAATCGAATGCCAAGCTGTTAGTCGGACTTTGACCATTCTTAGCTCGAGTATTGCGCTTTTGTCTGTGCTGGTTTGCAGTACATTGGCACATGCTGAAGTCTCTGCGAGTGACATTCACTCAGCTCAGCGCTCCGCTATGTTTCTCGCGCAGGCAGGCAAACCCAGCGACGCGGAAGCAGAACTACTTCGTGCGCTGCAATTGGCAAAAGAGAACGGGGCAAATGAACTCATATGGAGATCACTTTTTGGTATCGGCTGGTTCTATGACGAGATTGGAAGACACGATGATTCAGTTCGTTACTTAAACGAAGCCCTCGCAATCTCAAGTGGACTCGATAAAGGTCTTCAAGCTCGGACCCTTGCCTTTCTTGCCTGGGCTTATAAGAGCACTGGTCGCTATGAGCTTGCCCTCGCGTTCTATCAGCAGGCGATTGCACGTGCTGCCGCAAAGAGCTCGATGAGTGAAGTACAGGCCTGGGGTCTTAGCACTCAAGAAATTGGTGCGACCTATTTGCAAATGGGTCGAGTCAAGGAGGCGAAAGAAAAGGTCGAAGCGGCAATTGCCTTAGCCCGTCGCGCACAAGTTGATATGGGCATCTCCGAATGTGCGGTATTGCTCAGTAAAATCGCACTACTGGAAGGTGACCTCAGTACAGCAGAGCTGTTGGCAAAGGAAGCTGTCGAGCGAGCCGATGCTTCACATGCGAAAGGCTATGTCTCTATCCTGGGGGAAGCGGATGCCAAGGTGCAGCAAGCACGTGTTGCCCTTGCACGGGCAGAGTTGAGCGCTGTGAAACGGAATCAGGCGATAGATCTTGCCGAGGCGGCAATTGCCTACTCGAGTAAGCGCGGTATCTCCCGGGCTGAAGCTGAAGCAAAGCTAGTTCTTAGCAAGGCAATTGATCCGAATAAGGTCAAAGAATCACTTGAACTAGCAGAAGAAGCCGTAGTCTTGCTCGAGGGCTCAAAGAGCGAGCATCGCGGTCTTGCCAACGCGGAGCTTGGTCGAGCCTACCGCAATGACCAACAGCTCGAATTGGCTGATTTCTACCTAAAACACGGATTGGAAATAGATAAACAACTCTTTTCAAAGATCAACCGCGCCTATCTCTCCACCGAGCTGGCTGCCCTAGATGGGCTTCAGGGAGATCTGCAAACCAGACTTCTGAATCTCAAAAGAGCGTCGGAACAGGCCAAAGCGAGCAACAATCTTGTGCAAGCGTTGAAGGCGGAGGAGCAACTCTCTAGCGAGCTATCGAAGCTGGGCTACTCGGCGCTAGTTGTTGAGTGGACAGATCGAGCCTTGAATACCGCTTCTAAGCTCTTGGAGAACGCAGATTCCACAGAGGCAAAGAAAGCGTTATTGAGTCGCAAGTACGCGCTCTCAAAGCGCAAGGCCGAGAATTTATTCGCTATTGTACCAAGCAAGAAAAAGCTACATTAACCGAACAAAGGAGAGCAAATGATACGAGTTACAGAGCTGAATTCAATACGACTTTTTATAGTCGTTCTCATTTTCTCGGTTGCGGTGATAGCTTATCCGCGCATCAGCTTCGCTAAAGAATTGGGATTCTACGAAGGGCTTGATAGAGCCAACGCCTTGCTCAGCGACGGGAAGTACAAAGAGCTAGATGCCTTCGTTGCTAAACTTGTGCAGGAGAATGCCCGTACAGATTCTGGATACTACTTTGCCACGGAGATCATACGGAACCTGGCAGATAGTAAAGACGGCGATTTCGAATCTGTTTTGAAGCAAATCAACACTTGGATTGAAGAACGTCCAAAAAGCAGTTACGCACACACTGCGAAAGCTCAATTACTTTGTAACTGGGGGTGGCGAATTCGTGGAACTCGCTACGTTAGTAAGACAGGCAAGGATGCTCTGCTACAATTTCGTGAGAAAATGGCCGAGGCCAAAACGAGTGGCCTGCAAGCCCTAGCGATCAAAAGTGATGATGTAGTGGCCCTTTCGACAATGCTTGCCATTGTTCGCACGACTGAATCTCGTGAAGAAACAAAGAAATATTTTGATGCAGTGACGAAGCTGGTGCCCGACCACGCGGAGGCTCATTTTCATATGATCACGAAACTAGACCCTCGATGGGGCGGCACGGAAGAGGAGATGTTTGCCTTTGCGAGAGAAGCTGTCAAGAAAAAAAACGACAAGAAGGCGCAGACCGCTTTTTGGATAGTCGAGGCCCATTGTAACGCAGCGGCGCTCTCGGGAGACTATAAAGAATATCTCAACAAGCCGGGAATCTGGGAAGAGATTGAAACAATTCTCCTGGGTTTGATTGAAAACTACCCCGCAGCTCCGTATTATCAGATGAAGTATGGCGATCTCGCCTGGTCAGCAGGTAAACACGAAATCGCTGAGAAGTATTTAACCGCCGCTGCTGAGCTTGCGCCACGGTATTACAGTGCTCAACGCTCCGCCGGGAAGTATCATTTTAAAGTTACCAAGAATAAGAAACTTGCGAAAAAGTTCTTAGTTCAAGCCGTACAGATTAAATCCGAAGATGCTATACTTCACGCTCAACTATGCAATGTGTATGCGATAGAGGATAGGAACTACAAGCTTGCGTTGGAGCAATGTTCTAGAGCGATTGAATTAAAGCCGAATTATCGCTGGGCCTATGAGAATCGCCGGTTTGTCCATCAGCAAATGGGCAATATGGAAAAAGCCTTCGAGGACCATGCAGAGGTTCAACGCCTAAGTAAGAAATAGTTTGGAAACAAGAACCTGTGCGAAACAAACTGACACGATCAAACCCCTATCTCTCACATAGCCTCCGCTGCGTACTGCTATTGCTGCTCTCGTCCGCTGCGCTTGCGCAGGGCAATATCGGAGATGGAGGATCTCAACTAACTCAAGGCCCCACTATTCGAAGCATCCCTCAGGGCGGATTCGAATCTCTTACATCTGCGTTGACCGCGCTTACCAGCACCGACAATATTTCCGGTGGAATATTCACCTTAAAAGACAGGGCTTCTGGCTCGAAGGATGCAGATGTGAATGTGCTAAAACTTTGGAATGAGTTTGCTCTTGGCGAGTCCGATTCCAATTTCGTGCCACTGCTGCAATTGAGTTTTTCCTATCTCCAGTTCGAACAAGGTTTTGAGAGCCGTGCTGGGGAACGTTCAATCGAAAGTCTGGGTTTGGGCGCGGGGCTTGGTTTGAGGATGAAGTTGTTCGATGACCTTTTTTGGGCGACCCCTCGTATAAAAGCCGAACACACCGACTATGATTTTGAAGGTACCTTTAATCAAGAGGACGCCGCATTTGATAACGTCGTTTTTCCAGATATTGATACCTGGACGTACCTCCCCTCACTTGAGTTACAATTGCGCCCCAGGCTCAAGGATTCGGCAACACTTTTCATTTTTGGCACCAAGCTTACCTACCTCTATGTCGATGCAGAGAGTTCAAATTCCGCTATTGCCGATTTTGACAGTGAAAGTTGGATCTGGAAGAACTCTCTCGTGGTAGAGACACCAGTGACCTTGGGAATTGAGATACCTGAGTTTTATTTGCGTCCGCAAATTTCTCGAATCGAACTCTACGGCGACGCTCGGGAAGGCTTTCAACAAAACAATTTCTATGAGGTTGGAGCCGATATATTCAGTCGCGCATTGCTGCCGAATATTTTCTCCGAGCTGGGAATTAGCTCTCGCTATGTGTTCGAGGACAGAATCCATGGTTGGCGCCTAGGTGTCTTCGGTGACTTTTCATAGATTCACTGAACTACGGTACTCTTAACGTCTCGCCAATATCGTTCCTACAAAAAACACAGCTCCAAATGCTATTACAGGAAAAACGAAAACTATCGCCAAATATGTAAGGCGAGAAGTAGGGTCGCGAGACCGTTCCTTCTCTAGTGTTGGCAACCCATGGACCTACTCGAACCCTCTTAACCAATCGAGTGTTCTGGGGCACATCAGCTCATCGACTCGTTCCATCCGTGGATCTTCGAGCACCAGTAGAACCAATTGCTTGACTCTACTTAGTCGCTCTACACATCCCCGTGGCCCAATCCTGATTTCTCTTGTACGATCTATGAAAGTAGCGA
>CBDUGV010000326.1:0-4357 GCA_965366815.1 uncultured Bdellovibrionales bacterium
TCGTTGGTGACCAAAGAGTATCGTTTCTTGGAGGTCGGCTGTCGGTCTCGGATCCGCTAATTGTTCGCAGCCATTGACCCAGTGGTTGATGTGGTAGAATGGAAAAAACAAGATAGCTCTCGCGTTGAGGTCCGCTTCATCGAGATACTGAAGCGCTTCATCGTTTTCCACATGCCGAGTCTTAGACTTCTTGCCATCGATATAACTACATCTCACCAGTTCCTCGTAGAGAAACGAGGAAATCGACGGGTCATCACCTACGAAAATGAACTCTCTTGAGTGAGGCACAGGAGCGTCTTTCGCGCCCTTTGGGCCAAGGATTCCCTGGCTCAGTCGCGGAAGCATCATTATCGGCAGATACTCGCAGTGCTGTCCCTGCGCGAGAACGGTCGCTGCTGGCGCAATTGCGAGCACGCTAAAGTCTGGTTGACGAAAAAACTCACGTTTTACCGATTTTCTTGCAGTTTCAACGGTATGAGCATTGCTGAAATCGAGTTCAAGGTTATAGCCCTTTACGTCTCTTAAATAGAGGAACAAAACCAAACTACCTGGAATAGGGGAGGGGCAATTTATTAAAAAAGGTTCATCGGGACAAAGAAGCCGGCGAAACTCTGATTCGTGTTCAATAACACCGAGTCGATCCGATGGAGTGAGGGATAAGTCCATATCCGAAACGATGGCTTGGTTTGCTCCAGCGACATGGCGAAACGATTCGTTGCGCGAGATGCTTTGCACTGTCTGTTTCAAATTTCGGCGATTAAATATCTCTGTAGCTTGGAGCCCGAGCAGAACCTCATCACACATAACTTTCTTGAGGCGATCACGCCAATAGGGTTCTGAGAGAGATATCGACTGCCGCCGGTCTTCTATTTTGGGGAAATGACACTGGCCTTCTGGCTGAACCAGCGAAACTCGTTGCTTAAAACTTTGTTCGATTTCATCAGCAAGCGATTTCAGCATAGGTAGATCTTCGAGCTGTGCACCATCGACATACAATTTAATCTGCAACGGGTGCCAATACCTCAGATTGAGAGCAACGCCGACGGGTCCTTTTAGTTTTCGATTCGGGTTACTTCTGCGAAACAGGCGTCTCGCACAGGGGCGATTTTGTGCGTCGCTGCCGAACATTTCTTCGATCCAGCACGGCATTTTTCCGAGGGAACTGTCGAGGGCCATGGCCGCTGAGCCATAGTCACCATAGAGCGTCGCATCTGGACTATAGTCAGAGAGCTGGAGCTTGGTTCTCACAATCAGCAAGGCGAGCGCTTTGACCCCAGAGGTCCACTGGAAGCTGCTTGAAGCTTGAAAGGCACCGGAACTCTTGCCACGAACCGAGAGAATGCTCTGATCTAAAAGATCGTGCTCCAAAAAAACTCTGTGTAGTTCCGGATGCTTAGCTTTCGTGAAATGTAGCTCAATCGCACTCATACGCTTAGGTTATTGATTGCTGCTCCATTCTTGACTCCTTCGGGGGAAAACTCAAGTGGAGTAGGACTTCTTGGGGGGAGTCCTTGCCGCACTTTCTCCGGCCGAACTGCTACTATGAGTCGCATGTCAGGTGAATCTAAGCAGTGTCAAAGATGCGGCTCTGAGTTTCAAATTACTCCAGATGATTTGGATTTCTATAGACGCATAGCGCCGGTTATCGACGAACAGCAGTTACCTCTGCCGCCGCCGACTCTGTGCTACGAATGTCGACAACAGCGAAAGTTGGCCTATCGAAACGAGAGGAATCTCTATAGTCGCCGATGCGACCTGACTGGAGACTCTATCCTTTCGGTCTATAGCCCCGGAACTGGAATTCCCGTGTATGAGCATAAGGCCTGGTATTCCGATCAATGGGATGGGCTGGAGTATGGCCGTGATTTCGACTTTGGCCGACCGTTCTTTGACCAGTTTCACGATCTTCGTCGAGCAGTTCCTCATTGCTCGCTTGATGTGAAAACGGGAAACGAGAATTGCGACTTTATTCATTTGGGAAGCCACAATAAAGATTGCTACTTCGTATTTGCGGCAAGTGATAATGAGGATTCGCATTATTCAACATTTCTTCAACGAAATAAGGATGTCGTCGACTCTTATTTCATATTCGAATCGGAACGCTGCTATGAGTGTATCGATTGCTATAATTGCTACAATGTTCGCCATTCTCAATATGTGCAAAATTGCAGTGATTCGTCCCATCTCTACAATTGTAAAAGTTGTTCAAACTGTTTTGGCTGTGTTTCCTTGGTCGGGAAGAAGTATCATATCTTCAACAAGCCATATCCAAAGGAGCAGTATCATAGGCATCTACAAGCAATGCGTTCAGATCCGGCACTGCTCAAGAAAGCGGAGAGGGAGATTGCCCGACTGCGGTCTGAATCTCCTCAAAAATACTATGCCGGGATAAGCAATGATGCTGTTAGTGGTGACCATATCTCTTTTTCGAAGAATACCTTTCATAGCTTTGATTGCACCTACCTAGAGGACTGTAAGTACTGCACATGGATGCACAAGAGTAAGGACTGTTACGATTGCTACGGATGGGGCTTAGGAGGCGAACTGGGGTATGAGAGTCATCTTATTGGCAATACGTTTTATCGTATGCTGTTTTGTGAGTCGTGTTGGGAGTCAGTTTCTTATTTGATGTATTGTCGCTACTGCGTCTTGCAATGCAAACACCTTTTTGGCTGTGTTGGATTAAAGCGAAAACAGCATTGTGTATTGAATAAGCAATACTCCAAGACAGAGTACGAGAGACTTGTGCCACGCATTATCGCTCATATGCAGGAGACCGGTGAGTGGGGTGAGTTTTTTCCGGAAGCGCATTCGCCATTCGCCTACAACGAGACCGTCGCGCAGGAGTATTACCCGCTTACCCAAGCAGAGGTTGAGTCGAAAGGTTGGAATTGGAAAAGCGATATCCCCTTTCCCACAGGACGAGAAACTAAAAGCATTGCGAACCTTCCAGCCGATGCATCCCAGCTCGAAAATGAAGTAGTGAAGGAAATCTTTGCCTGCGAAGTCTGCTCTCGAAACTATCGAATTACCTCAGCGGAATTGGGTTTTTATCGTTCGATGAATCTCTCGCTTCCCAGCCAATGCTTCCCTTGCCGGCACAAGGCTCGCTGGAGTCGACGCAACCCAAGGAAAATGCACGAACGAGCCTGCTCAAGCTGCTCCGACCCAATATTGAGTAGTTATTCCCCGCAACAACCGGAAAAAGTCTTCTGCGAATCCTGTTACTACAAGGCCGTATACTAGTCTGAATGTACTCGCTAAAGGCCAGCCAATTACTCGGTCGATAGTAGATACGTGATAAAGACATGCCTCTGCTGCAAAAGACTTGGTCGCTTCAAAGGACCCTGTTGCATAGGTGCGCCTCTTTCACTTTACTACGGCGGTCGATGAAAATAGCGTTTGAGAAAGTAAGCAAATATTACCGGGGGAAGGGGCAGCGTGTTACTGCGGTCAACAATCTAAGTTGGCGCGCAGAGCGGGGGCGGGTCTACGGTATTCTCGGTCCGAACGGGTCCGGTAAGACCTCGATGATCCGCATGTTGCTGAATCTTATTCAGCCCGATAGTGGGCAGATACTCGTCAACGACTCTGTTGATTTTAATTCGGCAGCTGAGTTCCGACAGTCGTTGGGCTATCTCCCAGAGGAGCGAGGGCTCTACCGTAAGCAAAAGGTTTTAGAAGTACTTGTCTACTTCGGCCAACTGAAGGGGCTGTCTAGCCTTGAAGCGCGGAACCGAGCTCGACAGTTTCTGGAACGCTTAGAGCTTGCGGCGCACGAGGACCAGTTGATTCAGAGTTTGTCGAAAGGGATGAGTCAAAAAGTACAGCTTATTGCTACCTTGCTCCATGAACCTCAGTTAGTCATTCTCGACGAACCCTTTACTGGGCTCGATCCGAAAAATGTTACTTTCATTCGCGAATTCATTGCAGAGCGCCGTGCAGCTGGGGCCTTGGTGTTACTGTGCACCCATCGAATGGATGAGGCTGAGAAACTCTGCGACGATATTCTGATGCTCAACAAGGGTCGGCTTGTCTTGTCGGGTCCGCAAAACGAGATTCGCCAAGAACGTGGTGTGCGAATCCGTTTGGATTCAAGCGTAGCTCTAGATCAATTCAGTTCTGTAAAAGGCACCTCGCGAATGGGTCGACATCAAGAAGTGGAGCTGCGGTCGGAAAGCTCGGTTGGACAGTTTCTTGAGGAACTGAGTTCACTCAACGGTGCGATTCACGATCTACAGGTAACACCCGTTTCGCTTGAAGAACTGTATCTACGCGCTGTCGAAGAACGAGTGGAGGGTGATGCTCAATTTCACGATAGTTAAGCGAGAGTTTACGAAGATAGTTTTCTCGAAAG
>CBDUGV010000327.1:0-4296 GCA_965366815.1 uncultured Bdellovibrionales bacterium
CTGACGTTTTTAGGCGTATGAGTTGCTGACTTTCTATTGGTTGTATCTTTCGACATTGTACAGCTCCGTTACCTTAGTATATGAGCGCGAAATTTTAAGCGACTCTCTTTAAAAGAGAGCTGACCGAAAAACCTGGGTGGCGCCCTCGAACATTACCACACCAGGGACTGATCAAACCAAGCTTGAATTTTTCTAGTGCTGGAAACCTTCTAAGGAATTAGATGTGGTGGGTTTTTATTGTTATGTAGTACTTACGCACAATTGATACTTAGCAACCGAAGTCACTGAATTTGCAGGATTTATGCCAGACCTACCTAAAGCGGCATTTGGCGTCATCTTCGATATGGATGGGGTGTTGATCGATAGCGAAATTCACTGGAAAGCAGTGGGGAGCAGTTTTTTACAGCAATTGCTGCCCCAGTGGAATGATGAATTGCAGAAATCTATTTTCGGTTTAAGCATATATCACGTCTACGCAGCACTCGTGGAGCATCATGGTCTGAAGATCAGTCGTGAGGATTTTCTTTCGTCGTATGATGACCTCGTTCAGACGATATACATGGAAAAATGCAACCTGATTGAGGGGAGCAGTGCGGCGCTTGCACTGGTATCCGAGGCAGAAGTTCCCTTGGCACTTGCATCTTCTGCGCCGAGAGCCTGGATGAACTTAGTTGTGAAACGATTTTCACTGGATAGGTTTTTTCAAGTCGTCGTCAGCAGTGACGATGTTGGTGCAATACCGAAGCCGGCGCCTGACATCTACGTCGAGGCAATTCGAGCTCTGCAGCTGCCTGCTTCTCGTTGTATCGCTATCGAGGATACGGAAAAGGGGATTCAAAGTGCAAGCGGTGCAGGAGCTCGATGCATTGGTCTACGGAACGGGTTTAACGCGCAGCAGGATTTATCCAAGGCAGATCTCGTGCTTGAAACCTTTGATGCACTCAGTATTTCGCTATTAGAGAGCGTACTCAGATAAGAACGCTTCTCGAATATTGATTTGACCTTCACCAAGAAATTCACGAATTCTTGTCGCAACTCGATTGTCGGCGAGAATCCGCTGGTGTCCGAGACCTTCGGTGGTCACAAGTTCTGCTGAATCCCAACCCTCAACCCAATCATTCGTCTCTTGCCAGGAAAGAATCCGGTCCCCCCGGTCGTGAACTACCAACGTGGGAAGGTTAAGCCGTTGTGCGAGAACCTCAAAATCACAGTCTGCAAAGTCTATTCCGATGAGCTGCTCGAAGTAATCTCGCATTCTATCCTGAACCTCTGAGGAGACACCGATCATGCTCCCAAAAGATGAGAGCGCATAGTTCGCCCCGCGAAGTGGACTGATTAATATGAGGTTTGAGGTAAGCTCCGTTTTGCTCGCCGCAAGGGCTGAGACAAGTCCACCAAAAGAGTGACCCACGACCCCGTGAAAGGGGCCGTAGGTCGAAGCAATTGATTGAACTGTGTTCATACATTCGAACAAGTTCGTACGTTTGCCCCCCGATTGCCCGTGAGCTGGTAAATCAAATGCGATGACTGAGAATTTATTTTTGGTTAGTGAGCGAATAAGTGGTGTGAACTGCGCAGCAGCGCCACTCCAGCCGTGAACCAAGAGTACACTCGGGCCAACCCCCCAGCGATGACCGTGAATGGTCTTGGCTCCTACGTGAACGGTGAGGGGGGTCCCTTCTGCCAGTAGTGCTGATTCGTCACGCGAAAGGCGATACCGTTGGGGTGAAATGAAAAGTTGGGCTGCAACTTTCGTGGTCAGCTGTGGACTGACCTTACTGAAGAACGAGAAGGTCTTCGTCATGCGAGTATTTCGTGGTTGTACTGGTTTAAACGAACTAGTTGTTTGCTCGGTGTTCATGTTCTGTTCCTCTTTCATTTGTATATGAACGCAAAAGATCTTCAAAAGCTTGTTCCAAACGCGTAGTTGCCGCCGGGTCCTCGATTAATCGATTAAAATGATGGTACCCAAGGAACAACGAATAATATTGATACGTAAACTGCTTCGGATCGGTCTTCGCATGGAAATGCGACTCTTCGATCGCCGCCTGCACCATACGTTCAATCGAACTAAAAAGCTGTGCTTGCTGTTCGAACAAGAAATCTCGAATTACTCCAGGCCGATCGTCATACTCCGATGCAGCAGAAATAAAGATACAACCGCCAGGTCCGGCAAAGCGGTTATGCCAATACAACCAAGTCTGAAAAAAGGCTCGGATGCGAGGCTCTCCTCGAGATTCTTTCAGTGAGGGGGTGAGCACCTTCTCAACAAATCGCTCACTCACCCACTCGAGCACTTGGAGCTGCAACTTCTCTTTGGAGCGAAAATGGGCAAACAAACCACTCTTGGACATGCCAACTTCAGTAGCCAAGGCACCAATGGTCAATCCATTGAGTCCCTTCATCGAAGCCAGCCGAAATGCCGCAGCCAAAATCTCGTTCTTAGTTTTTGCTCCTTTCTTCATGACCTCCTGAGAATAGCACGAACGTTCGTATTTTTGCAACTATTGAGTCAGCCTCTTTGTTCTACGCGTAAGTGTTGAGAAATACTAACAATGTCTGAGAGGCAGCAGATTCCGGCGCACTATGCAGTCTGATGGCTACAAAGAGGATCGCCCATGGTCCTGGGACTTTATCGCTGAGACTGGGGCTACATTAACAAGAGGTGCTCGGCGAGTTTGAAGATGGGGGTGATGAGGAAATCGATGACGCCCGTATAAAGCAGGGCAAAGACGATTAGAATGCCAAAGGGTTCGAGCCGGGACCAGGCGATAGCCATATCGCGAGGTAGAAAGCCGACCGCTATCCTACCGCCGTCGAGCGGTGGAACGGGGAGGAGGTTGAACAATCCCAACACGAGATTGATGACTACCCCTTGGATCAACCAGAGAAGCAAGAGGTTCGCGACCAATTCTGGGATCGGGAAAACTGGAAGAATGGCATTTAATAGTTTGAAAGAAAGGTAGCATACCACTGCGAGCACGAAGTTTGTTACTGGACCGGCGAGTGCTACATAGGCCATTCCGCGCCGCGGGTTTTTAAAGTGCCGTGGATCTACAGGTACAGGCTTTGCGCCGCCAAAGATAACGGGCGAGCCCGCGAGAACTAGAAAAAGCGGTAGGGCCAAGGTCATCATCGGATCGATGTGGCTAATGGGGTTTAGTGTTATTCGACCAAGCCGCCGCGCGGTCGGGTCTCCTAACTTTTCTGCAGCGAGACCGTGGGCGATTTCGTGGAGAATCACCGCAATAAGTAGGGGTGGGGCGAATAACAGAATCTTAAATGCAATTGACATAATGTAATACTTGGCCGAGTCCCTAAACTTTTTTTGAGACAAACTCGTTGTCTTTCAACAAGAAGCGATACGGCAATTCCTTTCCTTGGCTCAACCCGATCCGCGTTGAGCTTTCGATAGAGATGCTGCGCTTCTTGCGATAGAGCGAAGCATAGCTATCCCGTGAGTGAATGCGCAAGTTACTCCTACGCAAGCAAATATCATTTTCGGCCAGAGTCAAACCAAATGCCTGAGACAATTTACCGGGACCACTACAGAGATCGCGTTCCTTCAATCTCTGGCGGTTTCGCTGCATCAGCTCAATACCGTCGACCGGCTCTAACGCGCGAATGAGAACAGCCTCGCCTTCGCCCTTTTTTCCACTGACGACGTTCAAGCAGTGATACATGCCATAAATCAGGTAGATGTAGCTACGCCCGGCAGTACCAAACATCGGAGCATTTCGCTTCGTCATCCCACGATGGGCATGACAGCCCGGATCGTTCTTGAACAAATATGCTTCAGTTTCGACGATTCGGCCAATCAAACGGCCTTCCTCGCCAGTTCGCACCAGAAACGTTCCCAGCAGGTCTCTGGCCAGCTGCAAGGTCGATCTACTGTAGAACGATAGTGGAAGGGTCATTATTCAGTTGATTGTAGGCTTTCTCACCTGGTGCCAGGCTCCTTAGCCTTGGATCCCGCCTAAATTCTTGCTACTATTATCCATATATCGCCATCTAATGGTGAATAGTTAGATTAATTACAGACTAATTTGATAAACTTGCTGTGCAGTTGGATCGTATCATATCGCTGGTTGAAGGGGAGCAGGATGGCCCGAGCGTAATCTGTTCGGCGGGAATGCACGGCAACGAGTGGGTTACGGTCTATGCGGCCTCGATTGTGGCCGCGCGACTTGCTGCCTTAGAAATTCGTGGTCGTGTGATGTTCGTGCGCGGCAATCTCGCAGCACTTACCGAGCGTCGCCGATATCTCGATGCGGATTTCAATCGACTCTGGACTGA
>CBDUGV010000328.1:0-4295 GCA_965366815.1 uncultured Bdellovibrionales bacterium
AGAAAAGCGTATCAAAGGATTCGTATCGGCACTAATCGGCGGTAGCCTTCCAGCTGTCGCAGCATGGCCGCTCGCAAGTATGGTGCAAGCAATACCAGTTGTCGGCTGGACCTTGGGTGTTGGATCGATGGCGATCCTCTCTGGCGCAACGACTTATGCAGTTGGAAAAGTATTCATCAATCACTTTGAAGACGGTGGAACGATTCTCGACTTTGACACGCAGCGTGCTCGCGGCGCGTTTAACGAGTTGTATGAGGAAGGTAAGCGCGTAGTAAAGAAGACAAGCGCAAAAGTGTAGAGCGCTTATCTAAGGAAGTAGAGACAATTCACAAGGCGGTTGAGAATGGTTAAAACGTCCTCGCAACTAGCAATTTGGTTGCTGCTGTTCCTTGTAGTTGTCATCTACTTCCTTCCTCAGATTCTTATCTCGATTTACCCGGGTGAAGCGGGCGTGCATTATCGTCGATTTTTCGGTGGGACAGTCACCGACAAAGTCTTCGGCGAAGGGCTTCAAATAATTTTCCCCTGGGACAAATTATATGTCTACAACGTCCGTGTACAAGAAGTAGAGCGAAGCCTCGACGTACTCACTGAGGCTGGACTCACTGCCTCAGTTCGCTACTCCATTCGCTACCATCCAGAGTATAGTCTTCTCGGAGTGCTCCACCAACGGGTCGCAAGGACTATGCTCGCACAGTAGTCTACCCGGAAGTGGAATCTGCACTTCGAACCAAGATTGGACAATTCTCGGCCGAAGAGCTCTACACCACTCGACATGAGATTATTACTCAAATTGTAGTTGAAGCTCTCGGCGAAGCATCAGATCGATACGTCGTTATCGATGACGTCATTATACGACAAATCAGTCTACCAAAACTCGTCGAGCAATCTATTCAGGCGAAAATAATGCAGAAGCACTATGCCGAGTCCTTTGTATTTCGCTTGAAAACAGAAGAGCAAGAAGCCAAGCGAAAGAAAATTGAAGCAGAAGGAATCAGTCGCTTCAATACCATTGTCCAAGGGTCTATCACTCCAGATATTCTGAAGTATAAAGGTATTCAAGCCACGCAAGAGCTCGCGGACTCGGAGAACTCTAAGATTATAGTTATTGGAAACGGTCCTGAAGGGTTACCGATAATTCTCGGATCAGACAAATAGCGGTGAAGCCGAGTGATGCAGGTTAAGATAATTCAAATTGCCGTAAGCCTGGCGGCAGCCTTATTGGTGCTTCTGCTCCTGGCGATGTTTCACAAAGGCACGAATCGACTCCTGCGATTTCTGATCTTGCTTGTCTTCCTTGGTGGAGCATACTTCTATTTTAATGCCGGCGCGCGGTTCAACTACGCATCAGTCCGTGCCAAACGCGCTCGACTGGCTCTTACCGAGACAAGCCCAATCCAGGTCGCTGTTGTTTGGCCCAAGAAGGATGACGGTTTCCGAAAGGGAGTCAAACTTGCTGTTGAGAAAATTAACCGCGCAGGAGGGGTGAGACTAAATCGCACTTCTGACTCTGAAATTAAAAGAAAAATCAGTCTCAAGGACTACGTAGTTGAAAACCAAGCACAACTTACTAATATTCATCGAACAATTGCCTATTCGCCTGAGTTCTCGGCGGTTATCGGTCACCACGACCCGACCATGGCGATCTATGCCTCGATCGCCTACCAGTATAACGACCTTTTATTCCTGGCACCCTCAATAACCAGCATCAGACTTACCGATCATGGTTTTAAAGGAGTGTTCCGAACTCAACCAAATGACCGTATCCTGGCGCAAAATTTGGTTCACTATGCCACTAGAAATGGTCTTAAACGCATTGTCGTTCTACTCCCCAACGATCTAGAAAACAGAACATTTGAGCGATTCTTCAGGCAAGAAGGAATCATTGTGGCAAACTCGGATGGAAACATCGACCCTGATAGCGCAATATCAATCGTATTCGAAATGGAATATTCTCCCGACGACCAATTCTATTACGATGTGACTTCAAAAATTCTTGGCTACGACTTTGATGCGATTCTGCTACTCGGTGAAATAGACCAATCGGTACGGCTTATTGAGCGCTTGCGGACGAGGGGCGTCACCCAGCCTTTCTTAACGAGTGACGAATTTCGCCTTGATGATTTTAGAACAGCCGCAAGTGACACCCATGAACCAATTCGCTTCGTTTCATCTTTTCCTCCTGCCAGCCAGTTGGATCAGCTCCCCCTATTTCGCAAGTTCAAACTCGAATATGAGGAAAAATATAACACCGCTCCCCCGGCCATTGCGGCACAGGGATATGAAGCGATACAGCTTTTAGTGCAGGCATGGCAAAAAGCAGGAACTACTCTCACCGATCCTGTCGTTATCACGCTGAAGGCCGCCGATGCTTGGAATGGCCTCTATGGGCCAATCTCGTTCTCCGACACCGGCGATGTCGTTGGCAGGCAAGTCTGGATAAAACGGATTTCCGACGGTAAGATCGTAGAAGCTCAACCACCGATGGATTCTAAGATTCCGGATGTGAATCCACCCAAGGACACTTCAAACACAAGCGATGAAGAAATGGCACTTGACGCCGAAGGATCAGCAACGACTTCGGAATCAGCCAACAGTGATGATTTGAAAACGAACTCGACACCTAAAAAACTTTCGGTTGTCGTCACCGACAGTGAGACTGGCTCAATAATCGTACAATAAAGCAGGAGATATCCGCTATGCACGTTCCATTTTTGACTTATCTTGTAATCTGCTTAGTAGTCGGCCTTTTTGGTAAAGACAAAAAGTTTGGCTTCTGGGGCTACTTTTTTGCCTCCGTGGCACTCACGCCGATTCTAGGCGGGATCCTAGTCGTTGCTTCCGATCCGCGGAGACTGGATTCCTAGCGAGCCGAGTGTTCGATAGACGTTTCTCGAGCAACATGGGTCCATCACTGTTTGTCTGTACCGTGCCGGTACCGAATACGATTGATCTCGTTCAATTGAACGAAAGATTGATTTCGATTCTCTCGAAAGAAGAACGTGAGAGAATGCATCGTTTTCATCGACCACATGATGCGGTCGTCTACGGCGTCGCACATACGCTTTGTAGAACAATGCTCACCCAGCATATCAATGCTGACTTTGCACCAAATGCGTGGCAGTTCGCTACTGGGCCATTTGGAAAACCCTATGTGCGAAACGCCGTCTCAGTCGACTTTAGTATCTCGCATACGGTAGGTATGGCCGCCTGCGCGGTTACAAGTCAGGGACAGGTCGGAGTTGATATCGAAAATCTAGAACGGGTCGGCAAGTTTCTCGATATTGCGCAATCTCATTTCACTCCAGAAGAATGCAACTATCTTCGCCGCTACCAAGGAAGCGAACAAATAAGGGCATTTTTCACGATTTGGACTCTCAAAGAGGCCATAGTAAAAGCTACGGGAAAGGGCTTGTCGCAACTCTTGACCGATCTAAGCGTTGACCCTGAAGCACTCAGTCTCAAGTTTAAGAATTCCGATGAGCGTCAAAGTGATTGGAGCATCACTACATTTGAAGAAAAGAACACTCATATCGGTGCGCTCGCAACGAAATCTGCTGGAAGTCCATCCACAGAACGCAATTCATTACCAATTGCCGAACTGCTCCAAGCGGCAACTGCCGGGAACTGAGCCCTAGGAGGCAAGCGAAACTTGGTGCTCAGTGTGCAGATGTGTACAAAACTCACTGACACTTCTATGCTCAAAAAAGACCGTCGGCGAAAGATCGAGCGAAAAGCTTCGGTTAATTTGATTTGTTATCTCAGTCAAACTCACTGAATCAAATCCATACTCACTCATCTCAAGGTCGGGATCCAGATCATCGGCCTGCACTCCGATAAGCTCACAAATCATTTCAACCACCCTGGATTCGATCAACTGGTACGAAGGAGAGGAAGCCGCATTCCCTGGCGCCGGAGATTCTTCTGTGAGCGGCACAGAAGAACTTTGCAGATCTCCCGCGGTTGCAACTGTTCTTCCAGCCTCCGTTGGTGCAACGAAGCGCACACCATCCACAGAGGCTGATTTTCTCATAGCAAAAAAGACCGGAATGAGCGCTGTACGCATCTTCTGCTCATCCCCAACAAGCAACAAGAGCTGCTCTCTTTTTTCTCTAACGGCTTGAGCCATCACGCGAAGCCCCTCTGCGGCAGAGAGTGAGGACAGTCCCATTGAATGCTGTAGGACCCGCTCAAGTTCAGGGGCGATCTTCATCCCTCCTTCACGCCACAAGGGCCAATTAATTGAGGACGTAAATCCAAAGCGCTTTCCATCTCGCAGCATTCCGTTTCGATAC
>CBDUGV010000329.1:0-4250 GCA_965366815.1 uncultured Bdellovibrionales bacterium
GCCTCGACGAGCAAGACGACGTTGCAGAAGAGCTAGAAGCTAAAGAGAGCCTCGAAGAAGATTCCGAAGAAGAATTAGAAGTCAGCCTCGACGAGCAAGACGACACTGCAGAAGAGCTAGAAGCTAAAGAGAGCCTCGAAGAAGATTCCGAAGAAGAAATCGAAGTCAGCCTCGACGAAGACGACGTTGCAGTAGAGCTAGAAGCTAAAGAGAGCCTCGAAGAAGATTCCGAAGCAGAATTAGAAGTCATCCTCGAGGAGGAGGAAGAGGGCGACGACTCTGAAGAAGTCGGAGCCGGTGATTGGACAGAATGGGGAGAAAAGGCAGTTCAGCAAGTCGAGCAACCGGTAGTAGCAGCTGGATTATGGCTCGACGTTGAAAAGCAAATCGCTGAACTTCCAGAGAAGTCAGGGATGGAAGTTGAACTATCTCTGACTGAGCTCGTTCAATTCCAGAAGAACGATAAAATCGCCGTACTCTTCCATGCGGTCGAAGAAGAGATAGTAGATCCCGGGAAGCGAAACCGAGTCACCGTTGATGAGATTGTAAAATCCGAAGAGCGTGCAGTTGAGAACTCTGAGCTCAAAGGCGTAATGAAGCGTTACTCAAGAGACGCTAAAAAGTATGCTGAGAATGTGAAAAAGTCTGAAATTGCCGAACAAGAGGCAGTACAGCAGGCGCACATTCAACGACTGGCCGATATTGCACCATTCTATCGACGTTTCGGTGCAGGAGTAGTCGACTTGCTGGTCAGCGCTTTAATAGCAATAGCCTTTTGCTGGACACTTTTCTTACCGACCGAATTCATGCAGACGCTGTTTGCAATACAGCTCCCTGAGCTCAACCTTCTAACTATTTATGGAGCGAAAATTGTATTCGCTATCTATGGTGCATGGATTGTCTTGCCAGCCGTATTCTCCGTAGCCTTTGGCGATACCCTTGGCGCAAGATGCTTTAAATTAGAAGTGGTTGCCGACAACGGTGAACCGGCTACCTTGACGCGAATGTTTCTCCGCAATCTTGCACAAAGCACAAGTCTGCTGACCTTGGGGCTTGGCATCCTGCCGATGATAATTCGAAAACCAGCACTCCACGATTGGATCTCACGGACTCGCGTGTTACGGGGCTTCTAGTCTCCGTAAAAACTGCCACATCTCTTTTGCAGTTACCTCGTGGCCAAACTCAGACAAATGGCGATCATTCAAGAATAGACTTCTCTCGGGCTTTGCTCGCTGCACACGTCGAAAAGCCGGAAACAAATCGAGTAGAGGCACATCAAGCTCTAGCGCGATACGGCTCAACTGTTGCTGAGGGAAATAGCGTTCGGTCTCTGACGCAACTTGCAGCGCTATCGGAAACACAACTATTCGGAACTCGATTTGATTCTGAGCGGCATATTCAGCAAGCCCCTCAATGTTGGTTCGCGCCTTTTGCCACGCACTTCCACTCCAGGCGAGACCAAAGCTTTGCTGGTTTTCCTGCACCACCGAATTAAAAGCGTATTGGTCGCTGATAGGATCTCCCTCGCCCGCCGGGAAGACTCGCTTCACTTCTTTCAACCACGACTCGTACTCGCTGGACTGAGAATACAAAAAAGGAGGAGTCCTGAAGGCCGCAACCCAAGAGAAAAAACTCTGTGCTATCATACTACGCGCAACGATTCGTGGCGGTTGAAACATTGGAGGCAAACAACAGGCCCGGACATCATCGAGCGACAATGCGAGCACTAGCATCTCTGGCTTCATTGGCATGCCAATTTCGAGAAACTGCGACGCCATCGCACGCAAATCGTTTCCTGGAACTCCGGCGTTCACGACCTCTAAAGAGACCCCATCCCTCCGAGCCAAGCGCTCCAATCTACGAGCGAACACATTCTCACCTTGTTGCTCTACGCCAAATGTATTGTCATCGCCCAAGAACAATATCCGTTTAGCACTGGAGTCAGCGAGATCCGGACTTCGCAAACCAAGCCGATTCGTAACGGCCTGATACCGTATTTTCTCTGTCTTACCATCAATATACCTGGCTACGCGATAAGGATGCATTCGCCAGCCAGCCGCTCCCAGATAGAGCAGCCCATCACCATCCTTCAACCCCAACCAATCAGCAACGCTCGCAGCAAAGGTAGGCTTGGCGGGCACAGGATGCACAGACACAACTCGAGTCCAATGATCGATGGGAGCAAATAGCCGGAAAACGAGTTCCAGCAACATCGCGATGAGTACAAAAAGCCCGAATAGAAACGGTATGGATCGAAAAAGTCTTCGTAGCAATCTAGTATCCTACAATTCCCTTACAGTAGATAAACGGAGTATCGCTCGAAGCTGACAAGGTTTCAAGCAGTATGCGTAGCTACTCTCTACGTACTCACAGCGCGATATCATTCGAATCGAGCTAGATCCAAACACGGGGGGGAGGCTTCAACTCGAAATCAATAGTGCTAAATGCACAATTTTGCATATGATAAAGAAAGCCACGAGGAGAATAAAGTTCATCACTGAAAACAGGGCTAAAAGGAAAGCTACGAACCCTCAGGGGTGCCAGTAGAAGCTTTAGAAATCCAATACACGGGTAGCCCCGCCAATAGGATCCCAAAGGCGATTAGTGAGCCTTTCATATCATATTCGACTGCACTATAGCAGAGGAACATCGCCGAGAGGCAGAAGAGCAGTGGAGTTATAGGATACCCTGTGACTCGATAGGGACGACTTCGATGCGCATCCTTCACATTCAGCACAAACAGCGCGAGACCTGTCAATAGAAAGAAGAGCCAAATAACCGCGGTGGTATAGACAACTGTGCCGTTAAACGATCCTGCAAAAAGTATCACCGCCAGACTGAGCCCCCCTTGCAGGAGCAAGGCTACCGTAGGCGTCCTAAATCGCGGGCTCCAATAGGCCAGAACTCGAATCGGTCTGTACTCACTTCCAAACGCATACGAGATACGAGCACCGGTAAATATCAAGCCGTGAATCGCTCCCAGCGCTGACATGCAAATGAGTAGGCTCACAAAAGCTGCCGCTCCACTTGGAAAAACCATTGCAACCGCTTCAGATGCAACTGCTTCAGATGTTGCGAACCCTTCATACCCCAGTGCGCGCCAAAAGCTGATATTTAACAATACATAGAGAAGGGTCACTGCCAAAACGCCCCAGACAAGTGCGTGCAGAATATTCTTCGAGGGATTCTTAACTTCAGCACTCACATAGGCAATCTCATTCCAACCTCCGTAGGTGAACAAAACGAGAATAAATGCAAGTGAGAGGCCATCGAGACCAGAGGCAGCCGGTACTGGGCTCGGCACCAGAGGTTCCGCAGAAACGAAAAGGCCGACCGATACTATAATCAGGAGGCCAAGTACTTTTGCGAGCGTCAGGATGTTCTGTGACCACTTTGCGGTATCAATAGTAAGACAATTAAGAACCGTTAGAACCACTACGGCACTCATCGCCAAAAGGATCGTGCTATGCGGCTCAAGTGAGGTGCCTTGAAACGGAGACCATAGGGTCTGAAAATATCTCGCAAACGGGAAGGCAATCGCAGCGATTGAACCTGGTCGAACAATCAGCACAAGGCTCCAAGCAAAGAGAAATGAGACAGAACGCCCAAAAGCTCGTCCTAAATACACATACTCCCCTCCGTCTTCAGGGTAGCTCGTCGCCAGTTCGGCATAACAGAGAGCCCCGCAAAGAGAGAAGAAGCCACCAATAATCCAAATTCCCAATAATGGTCCAAGGCCAGGCATACTAGCGGCAATAGTAGGAGAGGTCTCAAAGATACCGATTCCCACCATTATGCCAACGATGATGCAGGTTGAATCGAGCAGCGTCAGCTCTTTACTTGGCTTAGTTGTGGTATTCAAGTTGCTGAGTAGCCTCGTTTACAGAACTCCCAAACTCCCTGTAGAATTCCACGAAAGACTAACGCAAATCCACAGTAAACAACAGAACAATCAAAAAGAGCCTGGGACCCCTATGATGTCAACTTGTACTGCGTGCGCCACTTCGTTCCTTGTCTCAGATGACGACCGAGCGTTCTACACAAAAATATCACCAGTGTTCGATCACGAGAAGTTCGATATCCCAAGTCCGACCCTCTGCCCAACCTGTCGCAATGTTCGCCGCATGACATGGCGAAACGACCGAAGCTTTTATCATCGCACTTGTGACTTGACCAAAAAGCGAATCATCGCGTTGTATCCAGAAGAAGCCCCGTTCCCGGTGTACCAAACCTCTGCCTGGTACTCCGAC
>CBDUGV010000330.1:0-4245 GCA_965366815.1 uncultured Bdellovibrionales bacterium
GAATGAGTTCGCACCCCGCAGAAAGAAACTCCCATTGCAGTTGCATTTGATCTCGTAGGGGCATTGGCAAAATGCCAGCCTCCTTAGCTCGTTGGTTGACAACCGCTGTCGACTCACCACTCTGTAACTGCAAGACAAATTGTTGGATTTGCTTCTTCCACTTCTCGGCCGCTAGGTCTGGTGGTCCAATGTCTATTCCTACCTCTGGCAATACGAAAAACGGCAATTCGCTCACAAGCGTCAAGGGATCGCCGCCCATCGCTCGAATTATCTCCATCGAACTGGGGCGAAATTTCGCTGCGGTCACAGAGTCGTCGCGCTCCAAGAAATACTCGGACATCGCCTTGGAATTGGGCCGAGTGCAAAAGCCTTTGCCGATTCGAACAAAGCCCTTTTCTCCGTGACGCTCAATGTCGTGTAGGCGATAGCCAAGCTGATCGCTTGCGACACGACAGGCAGAGAGCAAAGCCTGGCAGCGGTCTGCCCAAGCTTGATCTATCAGGAACCAAGCACCTCCCGCAAAAGCCATGCTGTGTAGTGACGCGTGAAGCGAGAAGGGAGTCGAGTCAGTTTTCCACCAATTGTAGATCGCCTGGTTCTCTGGCCGGGCGCCCGTATCGCCTGCTTCACGGGGAAAGCCAAATTCCATGTCATCCCCGGGGAGCTCGCGTTGTACGGAAGAAAGGTATTTTGCAAAGTCGATTGCAGTCGAATCACTAGAAAACCAGGAACTGTTTACAGCTTCTCCATCTGGATTGGCATGCGGTACGATCCACCAAGTGTACTCGCTCAAAAGCTGCGAATCTGCCTTTTGCTGCGAAAGATAGGATACAAACCGTCGCAACAAAACTGGACCGACGGGTTCATCCGCATGACAGCCTGCGATACAGCTGATCCGCTTGCTACCTGTCCCGAATCGGAAAGCGACAAGCGGACGGCGTTCTCGCGAGAGGCCGATTGTTTCGCCAAGTGCCGAGAAAGCGGTTTCAGATACTGCGTCGTTTGCGTAAATCTCGCTAAATAGCTGCTGCATGGGCCGTAGCATAGCTCGTGAATTACATTGATTTCAATCGTTTGGCTGCCAAGAGAGAAAATCCGGCAGCCCTGGCTAGGCCTGAGGTCCAGCTGCCACCAGCTCCGGGCTCGCCTCGCTAAACTGCTTAAAATTCGCGACAAACAATCGGGCCAGTTTCTTGGCCTGCTCGTCATATGCTGCTTTGTCGCTCCAGAGACTTCTGGGATTGAGTGCTTCGCTGGGGACTCCAGGAATCTCGGTTGGAATTGAGAGTCCAAACGCCGGCTCTGTCTTAAATTCACAATTCCCAAGCTGGCCATTTACCGCGGCAGTGACCATGGTTCGGGTGTAGCTGAGCTTGATGCGATTTCCAACGCCGTAGGCTCCCGCGACCCACCCCGTATTGACCATCCAGCAACTGACATCATGCTCATTCATTCGCTGGCCGAGCATCTCGGCGTACTTAGTGGGGGCGAGGGGAAGAAACGGTGCGCCAAAGCAGGCACTAAAGGTTGCGGTGGGTGAATTATCGAGGCCTTTCTCTGTCCCAGCGACTTTCGCGGTATAGCCACTTAAGAAATGATACATCGCTTGCTCTGCCGTGAGTTTAGAAATTGGCGGCATGACCCCAAAGGCGTCGCAGGAGAGAAAAACGATACTCGTCGGATGCCCGGCAGTCCCATGCAACAGCGCGTTATCAATGTGAGTAATTGGGTAAGCGACTCGAGTATTTTCGGTCAATGAGCCGTCGCCATAATCAGGAGTATTCGTTTCGGGATCGATCACGACATTTTCCAAAACGGCGCCATCGCGCACGGCATCCCAGATTTGCGGCTCTTTCTCGCGGGTCAAGCCGATGGTTTTTGCGTAGCACCCACCTTCAAAATTGAAAATACCTTTGGAACTCCAGCCGTGTTCATCGTCACCGACTAACATGCGCTCCGAATCCGCAGATAAGGTTGTTTTTCCAGTGCCCGAAAGTCCAAAAAACAAAGCTGGATTTGGCTCTTTGCCTTCTCTTACATTCGCAGAGCAGTGCATAGGAAACACATTTCGTGCTGGATAGAGGAAATTGAGCACAGAGAAAATAGACTTCTTCATTTCCCCGGCATATTTCGTGCCGCCGATTAATACCAAGCCTTCAGTGAAATTGACGACAACGAAAGCTTCGCTTCGGGTTCCATGAGTATCCGGTTCAGCAGTGAAGCCAGGCGTGTGAATGATTGTAAACTGAGGAAGATGATTCGCCGCTTGCTCTTTTGAGAGGCGAAGAAACATGTGGTGTGCAAAGAGGTTTGCCCAAGCTGTTTCATTGATCACTCGGATTGGTAGGCGGAAATCCTCGTCAGCACCAGCTGCGGCCTCTCGGACATATAAGTCTCGATCCTTTAAGTAATTGAGCTGACCTTGGCGAAGCGCCGCAAAATGCTCCGGGCTTATCGGCGCATTTACCGGGCCCCAGTCGACTTTGGCTTCAGTGGTCGCGTCTTTGACGATAAACTTGTCTTTTGGGGATCTGCCCGTGTGCTCGCCAGTTGTGCAGGCTACCGCGCCAGAACTCAATAGCTCGCACTCGCCGGCCGATACGGCCGCTTGTACCAGCTCTTTCGGGCTGAGATTCCAGTAAACTGTACCAGGAGAGCAAATTCCGTAACGTGAAAGATCCGGGGTGGGGGCTGTGTGCGACTTCATGGGGGAAGTCCTCCCGAGAGTTAAACCTGATAAAAATCATCCCCTATACGGGTGCCTGAAGCTACCATATACCAAATGCTTAAAAAAGATTATTCCGCGGATCGAAGGAGGATTTGGTGAAACTTCGGGACAAGAGTAGAATCTGAAGTAGTTGTGGTGCTTCAGGTGAAACGCTTGGAATTCTAAAGATACTTTGTTAGTCTTCTGCGCTAATGTCCTGAGCAAAATTATTAACTAATCCGAGGTAATATAGAATACTTCATGCATCCTAGATCGCAACGGGGAAGGCGAACCGCCCCACAAGAAAAATACGCTATTAACGATCGAATCAAAGCACCCGAGGTGCGCTTGATCGGTCCAGAAGGTGAGCAGCTAGGTGTTGTTGCTACCAAAGATGCCCTCAACAGAGCTGAAGAATTGGGCTTGGATTTAGTGGAATTGGCCCCAGGCGCTGAACCACCAGTTTGTAGAATTCTCGACTACGGAAAGCTCAAGTACAAAGAGCAGAAGAAAGCAGCAGAACAGCGCAAACGCGGTGCTACGCATACCGTGAAGGAGCTGCGGATTCGATATAGAACTGATTCTCACGACCTAGAAACGAAAGTGCGCAAGGCTCGAAAGTTTCTCGAAGGAGGCGACAGAGTGCGCTTCCAAATGCGATTTCGTGGAAGAGAAGTAGTTTACCGAGATCTCGGATTAGAGAGCTTTAAGAAAATTGCAGAGATGCTTGAAGACATAGCCTTGCTTGAAGAACGCAGTCCCTTGGTCGGTAACCGAATGACCATGACGTTGGTACCGAAATCCTTGAAAGAAGGCTAACCTCCTCTAGCGCTCGGATAGTGGCTTCGGTTGAACCGGTAATATCGGCACAGTAGAGGAGTTGTTCTCGTCTTGTCCGCTCCGGCGCAGCAGTTCTTTCAAGAGTACCCAGTGAAACGTCGTGCGTCGATGTTGCTCTGAGCTTAGAGCAGCGCAAGTTGCGCCCCCCAATATTCCAATAATTGCTGAAGAGACAACAGCAATAGTAGTCGGTACTCCGAGAAAGCGGCAAAAGAGAAAATCCGCAGCACATAATATACCGAACACCAATGCAGACATCGCGTAGCGCTCCAGAACTGATGGATGGGGAATACTCAGTTGGCGAGCTTCGTTCGCGTTCAGCGCGGCAGTTTCGAGTTCGTCGCAGTAGGTCTCAAGCGTTTTAGTACTAACCGTTACCAGCGAGTAGCGGACGAAGTCCTCAAGTGGTGCTTCGAACTGTTCATTGCGACGCTGCACCACCTTAGTTGGAGGGAGCCAGGGAACTCCAACTCGATGACAAGCAGCCTCACAAATGAGAAGCGTTTCTCCAAGAGTCTCGTACTGCATTATCGTAAGTTGGTTGTGGGAGCTGCTTTCCGGTTTATCGCAGGACTCGTGGTAGTCGTTCGCCGAATTTGTTTCTGGAAAGTGCTGAAGCATAGTGAGGAATTCTGGACTAGATTTCTCTGTAACTCAAGCCTAAGCTTAGGACTTCTGACTATATTCTTCCAGCTTCC
>CBDUGV010000331.1:0-4241 GCA_965366815.1 uncultured Bdellovibrionales bacterium
TGAGTTTCATGGGATGCGATTTCTCAAAAATATGTTTAGTTGTAAGCCTTATAGCAGCTCATCGACCAATCCGAAAGCCTTCCGGCTCAAGTCGAAGCTCGCCAAAGAGTGACGTAGGAACTCGCCTAGGTATTCTCTTGAAACAAACGATCGAGGCAGTCTGCCATCAGATCGTTAATTTGTTGAAATTGTTGCGGCTGAGCAAGCATTTGAGTGGCGTCTTGGATATACGGAGCCTCAACGAGCTCATCGGAACAGTTCTCTATCAGTGGTGCAACTGCCTCAGCGGTCATTTCCAGGTGGAATTGTAAGGCGAGGATGCGATCGTCGATAGAAAAGGCTTGGTTCTCACAGGCAACACTTCTCGCAAGGTGGGTTGCGCCGCTGGGCAGTTCAAAAGTATCGCCGTGCCAGTGGAACACTGTCGTCTGATCGGGAAAGACGGCGGAGAATTTGTTCGGCTTCATTTGATCGATGCGCTCAATTGGAAACCATCCAATTTCTTTATGAGTGCCGGGATATACTCTTGCTCCAAGAACATCTGCCAGTATTTGAGCGCCCAAACAGATACCGAGTATTGGGATTTCTGATTCTATTGCAGCTCCAAGGAATCGCTTCTCGTCACGCAACCAGGGATACCGATCTTGATCGTGGACTCCCATAGGTCCACCCATTACAACGAGCGCATCGATCGCTTCAAGATCGGGGAGAGACTCGTCGGCAAACAGGCGGGTGCAAGACACGCTATGGCCTTTTTTCTTTGCCCAGGGGAGGATGCTGCCCAGACCTTCAAAAGTAACATGCTGCAAATAGTGAAGGTTCATCTGCGATTCCGTCATTTATTCTGCTAAACTACAAGGCTACAATTCACTGTACCTTCAGTCAAAAAGCGACCTCATTCTCAGTTTAGAATCATCCCGTTCTCAATCGAGACACAATTGCCAGAGTGAGTTGGCCTAGCACCGTCCTACACTGAACCGACTTGAATTTAAGCCTAAATTGAGTCATAAATAGTCTGATTCACGCCAGTAGTGCACTCAGCTTATTCATTGCAATTAGATAGTTAGAAATTCTTATGGAACCTACAACTGGTCTTATAATAAGTTTTGCTGCCTTTCTCGTTTTGTTCCTCTTTGTCGGCGCTGCGGCCTCGAAGTTTAGTGCCGGCACCGAGAGCGACTATTTGCTTGGCAGTCGTTCGTTTGGAAAGTGGTTTGTCGGACTAAGCGCTGGGGCAACGGGGAACACTAGTTTTATTCTTATCGCTGCGGTTGGCTTGGGGTATACCCAAGGGGTAGGGGCGTTTCTTCTCGGGATTGCCTTTGCGACTGGCGAGTTCTGTTTTTGGACGTTCTTTGCCAAACCAATTTCGAAGCTCACTGAACAATCTGGAGCGGAAACCGTACCAGAGCTTGCAACTTCGGGTGTCTCTAGAGAATCTGGTCGGTCGGTTCGTTCAATTGTTGGCTTGCTCATTTTCTTTTTTGTCGGAGCCTATCTGGTGGCTCAGCTTGCCGGATCCGCAAAGATCCTCACAGCGTTTTTTGGCATCTCTACGGCAGCGGGCGTGCTCATTGCCACGGTTGCCATACTTGCCTATTGCACTACTGGTGGATTGCGCGCGTCGATTTGGACCGATTTTGTCCAGTCCCTGTTGATGATTGCGATGACCATCGGTATGGCGGTTTACACGCTGATCGCGGTCGGTGGGGTGAGTGGACTGACCAGTGGACTAGGTGCAATCGATCCAACTCTGCTTTCACTGACGGGCTCACATACGACGCTGTCTCTGATAGCTTTTCTTGTAGGGTTCGCGTTTATGGGGTGCGGGTTTGGATTGGCAATGCCTCATGTCACGATTCGAGTCATGGCCGGAAAGAGTTCGGATGAAGTAAAACGTGCGCGATGGATATATTTGGCTTTTATCTATGGCACTTGGGGCGCAATGATTCTCTTTGGGGCTTGTTGTCGCTTACTGCTCCCCGAGATCGCCGATCCAGAACAAGCCCTACCAGCCTACGCGATTGCTACGTTCTCTCCCTGGCTTGTGGGAATCATCCTTGCGGGCATGTTCTCAACCATTGCATCAAGCGCCGATTCGCAGATTCTTGCCTGCTCAAGTGCTTTAGCTCGCGATATCGTACCGAGAATCGGCGATACACTGTCGCGGCGCTTTGGAGTTCGATACCAATACGCCACGACGCTCTGTACTGGCCTCGTAGCCGCAGTGGTGACTATCTACAGTTCCTCCTCAGTATTCGAACTCGTCGTTTTTTCTATGTCGGTGCTAACTGCCTCACTCGGAGCAGCGATGGTGATTCGAATTCTCAATCGACCAACCTCTGCTGCCAGTATTAATGCGGCACTCTTATCAGGAGTTTCAGTGGCGCTTGGCTGGCGAGCACTCGGGTATCACGATTTCCTCAGTGATACTGTGCCGGGTGTTTTCACTGCGCTGCTCGTTCATGAATTGGTTGCTCAGATGACTATTCGCTCGCGCCGAGCCGATACGAGTCGATTGAAAGCAGCAAACGAGTCCGCTGTTCGAGAAGAGGTGGGGAACCGCTAAACGGGTGACGGTCACACAAACTGGCTTACTATTAAATTAGTCATTTTTTTCTTGTACTAACTCGAGCGGCCTGCTAGGTAGGTGCAGGAGGGGAATACCCTCGTTTTGGCTTATTTGGTAGGAGACCCAGCGATGCGACGCATATTCTTGTTATTGTCGGTGTTTTTGCTTTGTAGCACGAATGCTGAGGCAACTATTTACGAATTCTCAGGTACGAACCCGACAGGACAGCGGACGAGAACCATTCTACCCGTTGAAGAGATTTTTGCGAGTTACAACGACGTAACGACTGAGCTGATATTTCGCGTAACTTTTGCACCAGGAGAGCAGCCAAACGCCTTTACTCTCGTTCTCAACGATGGACCTGAACCGCGTGATCAAGACGATGTCGCACTGTTCTTCTTCGACTATACTCGGGGGACTCCAACGTTAACTGCGAACGTGTACGACGGGACAAACGGCGTGCGCAGCTATCTGACTCAGCCGAGCCTAATTACTGCAAACGACAAGCCAAATGGGACGCCCAATATCTTTGTAACAGAATCCAATGGTCAACGAACTTTCGGCTTTTCGGTTAATGGCGGCGCACTGAATAACCTGCCCGCGGTAGCTGCTCTGAGCAATTTCAATTCTATTGGGTTTAACGAGGGATATGGCATTTGGTTCCATTGGTATGTTCGTGCAAGTACTACCTATGGGGCAAATGGCGAGCTGACCGATTTTAGTTACAGTGAGCCGCTACTCGCGTCTTTAGATGGAGCGAACCGAGTCGCTGTCATAAATCCCGAACCAGCCTCTTTACTGCTGATGGGATCGGCATTATTGGGCCTCGGTGGACTTCGGCGAAAAAAGCAACAGTAGACTCGACTGGCCAAATCAGTAGTGCAAGTCAAGAGCGCTGCTTGTTTAAGCAGCGCTGACTTCAACTTCTTTATCTAATGCCTCTCGCGCAATTTTCGTGATGTAACCAGTCAAGAGAATGGTGGCGAGCAGCCCGCCTACGAGCATTGCCCACTCTCCAGTGCTGCGACCCTCCCTCTCAGTCCCGAGACGGGAGAGTTCTCCGACCAATGCTCCTAGATACACATAGAGGACTGTACCGGGGAACATGCCGAGCCAGGATGCAAAGAAGTAGTGTTTAAGAGAAACCTTGGTTAGTCCGAATGAATAGTTGAGTAGGTTAAATGGGAAAACGGGAGACAAACGAGTCAACACAACAATTTTCCAGCCCTCGCGACCGACGGCATCATCAACTGCCGAAAACGTTCTATTCTCCGAGATTTTTTTGGCGACCCAATCTCGAGCAAGATAGCGCCCAATTAAGAATGCCAGAGTGGCACCAAGAATGGATGCAATAGAAACGATCAGAGTGCCCCAGAGGAGGCCAAACATCGCTCCCGCGCCGAGGCTAAGGAGAGATCCGGGGAGAAGGAGTACTGTTGAGAAGATATATAGCCCGATGAATAGACCAATGCCCCAGGTCCCTTGGGTCTCTATCCAAACGAGTGATTGATTGATGAATTGTCGCGCATCAAACAGGTAGCCACATACGAGTATCGCGAGCGTGATGCTGGCGATCAAAAGGCCTCGAGTGCGAGTGATGCGCGACAAGCGAATTATTCCGCAGCAGCTTCCTCAGCCGGAGCTGCTTCTTTCTCGGGAGAGTCTGTTG
>CBDUGV010000332.1:0-4233 GCA_965366815.1 uncultured Bdellovibrionales bacterium
AGCCGCGGATCGCACTTGCCACAGTATAGAGGGCACGAATCTTCTTGTTCTGCCCGTCGAGTGCAGTTTGCGCTTCCTGGCGACGAGTAATATCAATCCCGAAGCCATCCCAACCGGTGAGCCTCCCTGTCGCATCGCGCACCGGAGTAAACTTGGCATGAAGCCATCGTTCAACTCCACTGAGGTGATTTATGATACGAAATTCCTCTTCGACACTTTGAGGTCGTCAAGGTGCGCCAGCTCATACCAAGATACTGGTGTCGACCCTAGGAAATCTGTTGGTTTTACACCAAAGAAATCAATCGCTCGTTGATTGATGTAACTAATTTCATGAGCCGGGTTCATTTGAAAGATGAGCACATCCCCGTATTCGACCAAACGTCGATACCTCTCGGGCTGCGAGTCAGCCGACTCGACACCCGCCTGTGCTACGGTGGCCTCTGCTACGGCAGCCTGTTCAACGGCTGCCTCATTGTCGGCTTTCCTTGCAGTCAGGATGCGGTAGAGCGTTGGAGCGAGAGAACGACAATGGTCGTCGAACTGCTCGATATCTTGTTCACTCCAGATCTGTGACTCAGGCCCGCGTAGTAACACAAATGTCACTAACGGCATCCCCACATAGCGAATAGTCCGAGCCAGCACATACGAGGCATTACAATCCTGCAGTTCTTCGGCAATCGCAGACCAGCGAATATCATGGAGGGGATTTGTCTGGACCAGAGTTCGAGGAGAAACCTTTGCGTGCCGTGCGGCAAATCGGGCAATGACCGATAAACTTGCATCGGCCAAGTCATTGCTCGGAAGCGCCTCCCAGCTCAACAGAACTCGGTCAATGCAGTCACTATCAGTGAGCGCCAGAGCTTGCGAGGAACCGAAGGAAGCACCGAGGTATTGTACGACGCTTGACAACGCCAGGCGTACGTCAGCCGTCCTCTCCAGGAAATCGAGAATCTCTGAGAGACCAGAGGGACTCGCGTTGTTGCCCTTGTTGATGTCTTCTAAACTACCTGTAGCCACAACTTGGCACTCTTACGGTCTCATCAATTAACAACAACAGCTTTTGCACGCCGTACTTGCTCTGCTGCTTGATGCATCCCTAACTCTTGATGCAACTGATTGCGTATTCCAGCGAGCTGCGGATCGCCTTGTGTTTCACGCAGTTCTCTCACTAATTCCTCTCGGCTCATGCGCAAGCGAATAGTTCGTTGTCTTCGAGATTGTAGATATTCGACTATTCCAAACCCAATCCACACGAGAGAGAGAATCAACAACAGTTTGGAGAAAACTTTCTCGAAGAAGGAAAATACCTGTGAGAAAGTTTGAAAATCGTAATACCGCAACTCATCAAACACAGAGAACATAACTCCCCCTGTCACAAGGGACAGTGAAAGTACATACATCAGGTGTCTGAGTATCTCCGCAGGCACTCCGATCGGCGCGTATGATCCGCTCGAAGTCTGGCGCAAACCAAAAATGCGCCGAAACCCATCTACCACGCTTAGCCGAGTGAATCTAATTACTTGGCCCGGTAGAAAATGCACGCCAACTTGGCATACCTCGCTCAGTCCCCCAATAAGGCCTGCGACCGCCAGCGGAATCAACGATAGTGTCGAAATCACCAAAAGAGCAGACGTTAAAGATACTAGCATATGATTACTATGAAAGTCTGTACTCGGGGCAAAAGATTTGCGTATCAGAGCCTCAAGTAGCTGAAACGCTTGCAAAACCTTCCAGAGGCAATAGAAAGCGGCAGCGCTTCCAAGCGACGCCGAGAGACCAGTACTCTTGGCCACATCCCCCTGAAAGCGACTCTGTTGCCGCTTCTTAGCAGTCGCTGCAAAGCGCTTCTCAGCTGCCACTGCTTAGCAACTCCCAAAACCCCAGCTCAGCGCTGGCAGCGCTCAGGGCTCGCCATGCGACGAACAATACCCCCAGCGCAAGCTTCGCCGGAAGCACTTCAAAGAGCAGGTTTACCCTGCCAAGCACCCGACTGCCAAAAGCCGCTGCGAGGTCGATTAACAGTGATATGCACAAGACTGGTGCGGCGAGACAAAGGCCACGGGCCAAAGCCTGCCCAAAGAATTCGACGGTTTCCAATGCCCGAGCGGCAGAAATCCTTGAGCTTGCAAGTGGTTCTACCAGCAGCGAAAAGAAGGTGGAGCCACAACTAGCGAACAAGAATACCAGGGAGCCATGGACGGCCAATTGTTCAAATAGCGATTCTCGAGCCCCTGATTGGGGCTGCACCTGCTCGGCAAATTGAGCGCCGCGCGCCAGATCAATCACTCGTCCGGCAATGGCGAAACTCTCCAGGGCAATGGCCAGGGGAGCAAATCGAAGTACGACGAGCAGAAGTTCGCCCAAGACAATTGTCAGAGTCAACTGCTCGGTCAACGTCGTCGGGAAAACCGCGATCGCCAAGGCGAGAGAAATTCCAAGCCGAGCTGAGAATGGCGTCAATTGCCGGATAGGTCGAATCAACGAGAGTGCGAGAAGCGTACGTGCCAACAAGAGGTAGAATTGCAGTAGGGATGATTCGCTTAGCATCAACGTTCACCGGGCAATCATTTCCGCGCCTCTCAGGTACTCTACCGTAAGCTGACGTAGCTGCTCGGCCATATCGGGTCCAAATATCGCAAAAACGCCTGCGACCATCAGCAGTTTAGCCAGAAAGGTCAGTGATTGCTCTTGCACCTGCGTTGCTGCTTGCAGGACTGCAACGATAAGTCCCACTGCCATGCTCGCCGACAACGGTAGCAGAGAGCAAAAGCCGACAAATAGGGCTATTTCAATGAACAACTCCGCTGCCTGACCGAGCACCATAGGCTTAGGGTGCTCCAACCGGCCAATATCCCAGTACTAAACTCCGGGTCAGAAGCAGCCAGGCATCAGAGGCGACAAACAAGAATATCTTAAGGGGTATTGAGATAGTGGCTGGACTCACCATGACCATACCAAGGCCGACCAAGAGATTAGCGACAATTAAGTCAACGGCTAGAAAAGGCAAATACAGCATGAAGCCAATTACAAACGCCTCTCGCAACTCGGTGAGCACAAAGGCGGGAATCAACCAGCTCCATTGGTGCACTCCTTGGATCTCTTCAGCCCCTTCTGGCTGGAGTTGCCGAAAAAGCTGCTGCTCTTCCTCTCCACTGTGTTTCAACAAGAACTGTTGCCAAGGCCTGAGCGAATCGAACCCGATCTCGATCATCTGTTCGACCTTGAGCTGCTGAAACTCGCTGCCGGTATGTTTCTTCAGCCGGTCTCCAACTTCCAGGGCAACCGGCGACATTACATAGCCGGTGAGAATTAGTGCGAGCAAGGTGGTTACAGAGGCAGATGGAATCTGTCCCGCCCCCAATGCACTGCGAATCATCCCCAACACTATCGTAATCTTTAGAAACGACGTCATAGCAAGGAGTGCCAACGGCAATAGCGCCATAGCGAGAAACGCAAAAATCAGCAAAAGCGGGTTGAGTTCGAGCAGCGAGAGCTGATTGCTAAGCGAGTTTACTTCCATTGTGAGCGATATCTCCAGTCGTCAAGCACTGCCAGCGTCAATGCTGCTGACCTCCGCTTGATCAGCAACGAAGCTTGCCGTGCTAAAGTCCGATTCTGCCCTTCTAAACTTCGATACCGGCGTTTGCGAGAATGTATTTCCCAGGCTTTTTGCTCAGTTCTTTCATTCAAAGAGACAAGCTCTGGAATGCGACGCGACTGATGCCGAGAGGCTAGCTCGACTGTTTTAAATCGATTACTGAGTTGATGGGTGCTTTGCACACTGCAGCCTTGAGCATCGAGCAAGACGATAGATAGATTTTGCACTATCTCGAGCTGCGCTCGCTGTTCGCTTGTTATCAGTTCGAGTTCACGAATAGCTACTCTCAATTGCGCTTCGACCCTTTGCATCGCACAGCGAAGCAAATTGCCACGAAGCGATAAGCTTCGGCGCTGTTGCTGCAACTCTTTTCGATTCACCGCTAACTCCCGCTCATCTGCTGCATGCGACGGGCCCCGGAGCTCACCGCATCCGCAACCCGACTTATTATTTGAATTTGCAAATCGAGCTGATTCACCGCGCGCTGTGTTTCCAAAAGCGGTCGAATAGAATCGGGAGCATTGCTCAGAGCTTCTAGCTGGGTTCGAGCACCCTGCTGCCAATGTTCGCTCAGCTCAGCAAGATACTGTTTAAAACCGCCGGGGTTCGCAGTCATCTCCGCTCGTCTCTGAACT
>CBDUGV010000333.1:0-4206 GCA_965366815.1 uncultured Bdellovibrionales bacterium
AAAGCGAACCTATCCTCCGAGACTCGCTGTGTTTATGACTACTTTGCTCGGTTAATGTATTTCCCCGATTGCGGCTTAAAGTAGTAGTATCACCTGACTGCTCTATACTGTTCCTAACTTTTGGGTATCCGAAACATCTGAGGTTTCTAATGTCCTGCTGTGGCTACACTTAAACGGTGCTTCACCGGGTTAAGCGTAGTCACGCACGGGCGTACTGCGAGGGTAACTTATCTGTCACGGAAGTGGGTTAGTTCAGTCAGGCGGCAGCCCAGCATAGGGACGCGGCGTCGCCACTAACACAGATTTGCCCCTGGAGAGTTTCAACACTCTCTTTCCAATTAACTATGTTCCTAACAGAAAAAAGGGAACGACATGTCAAGGATGATTAGAATTGTGGTGGTAGTACTGTTCCTCTCAGCACCGGGTTGTGCGTTGCACCTCCCGTTTCGGCCGCTCACGCCGGAAGAGGTCTTTGCAAATCAGCAGGAACCTTGGGTAAGGCAAGTGCCGGACCCCGACGGCCTGGGAATGCGCATCGAAATCGTTGACTGAGAAATATCTACCACTATGATCGAATGGCATCGTCGGCCGCTCTCTCTACTGCACACTTCCAGAGAGAGCGGCTTTTTTCCTCACACAGGTTCGCTGCATAAAGGACAAATGTTTCGGGTCCCCGCACTTAACAAAGTGATTTTACTTTCGCTAAAACCGGCTCGTAGTCAGGCTCTTCGGTAATCTCCGCAACATAATCGACGTACTGAATTTTCCCAGCTGTATCAACTACGAAAACAGCGCGAGACAACAATTCGGCCCCCTTCCAAACACAACCAAAGCTCTCACCAAAAGTTCGGTGTTTGTAGTCACTGAGGCAAACTACTTGCTCAACTCCTTCTGCCCCGCACCAACGACCAATCGCAAACGGCAAATCTCGACTCACCGTCACAATCGCAACATCATCCGAAAATGAAGCAGCTTCCTTATTGAATCGCTTGGTCTCGACACTGCAAACCGGTGTATCCAGACTCGGTACCGCTGAAATGACCAATACTTTGCCCGAGAACGCGGACAGGGAAACTTCCTGCATATCAGCAGCAATCAACGAGAAGTCAGGAACAACTTGACCTACGTGCAATTCCGTACCGGCAATTTCTACAGGCTCCCCTTTAAAGGTTATTGATTGATTACTCGAACCCATGAGACATCTCCTTTTATTGCGATTCTTACCCAGTTACATTCCACGTTCGGCTTTTACTGTCTTGAACGCATCTTGAATTTCTCTAAATTTCTTCTCGGCCAGCTCCACAAATTCGTGCGGTAATCCGAACTCGATTATCCGCGACGGACTGTATTCAGCCGAAAGTTTCTTGTACCGCTCAACAACTTCCTCATCTGTCGCTTCCACAGCCAGCCCAAGCACTTGCATCGCTGAGCCCACCTGCCCAGCCGGTGCTGGTTGGTGTAGCGGTGCAGGTCCCTGTAATGGTGTGCTCGTTGATTCCATGGACCCCACTTCAGATGCGGGCGTTTTCAGATACTTCGAACGCATCTCGAGGTACCGACTGTCGCTCACCCCAAAAATTTTGCAGGCAGTTTTTATTATTTCTTGCTCCGGATCACTAAAAGAATCGTCGGCGCAGGATATTCGCAACAGCACGTCAACCATCCACTCCAGCATCTTCGGCTTGTCGCTGAGCAACTCTCGATACTGTTTGGCGTATTCTTCAAACTTTGTGTCTTCCCGGCGAGCCTTATTAAAGATATCAATCGCAAACGAGCGACGCTCCGCATCTAAGCCCAACACGTTCTTCATAAAGCGATCAATGATCTGCACTTCATCTTTACTCACCTTGCCGTCAGCAGAAGCCAAACGAGAAAGCATCGAAAATGTAGCAACAAAGATCTTTTTCTGGTGCTGATCTTCTGGATTCGCACCAAATGGGTCAGTTACGCCTTTGCTCATACTCCTCTCCATTGAGAATCTTCTTTAAGACTGAGCAATATACCGCTAAAATACCCCCGATGCCAAGAGAACCAAGCGGGATAAAATTGAACCGCGTTCGCAATGACGTATTATTGTGGATTCGGCAAGTAACCGTCGAAGGGTAAGATTGATACAACCGAGATCCTAAGTATTTGGAGACGGTAGAAATTGAGCTAAGCCCTGTAAATTAATTTGTTGAAGTGAAGAGAAAGGAACAGTTACATGTCTGACGAAGGACCAGTTATTGCCGATACGAAACCAGTCGTTTGCGAAATAGAACCTGGCACCTATTATTGGTGTGCCTGCGGTCGCTCTCAAAAACAACCATACTGTGATGGATCACATGCAGGAACCGGTATCGCGCCAATCGTGTTTACGATAGATGAAAAGAGAAAAGTAGCGCTTTGCACTTGCAAACGAACCGGGAATTCACCCTTCTGTGACGGGGCTCATAAAGGTTTGTAGAACTGCGATTAACGGAATTGCTTTTCAGAGAATATCACCAGGAAGTCGTGTTCTAACGTTCTTTGGCTCCTTGCTTTAGATCTTCTGCATGATGACAACACGCTCTGTCATATGGGCAATCCGCAGATTCCATCGCTGGGCAATCCAACGAATGGTCGACGGCTGGTAAAAGCAGACATGGGTTGGGTCTCGGCGATACCACCAGTCTGAAAACCTGCTGATGTCCTGCAACAACAGCGTCATCAATGCGAGGTGGCCCTCCGGGAGGAGCAGCTTCACTAACTGCTCAAACTCTATAGCTGGTTCGTAGAAATGCTCCGCTGTTTCGCTACAGGTAAGGAAATCATAGCGTTGCTCCAATACGGCCGCATTCGGAGAAAAAAACGGATCATACGTTTCGGTTGGATAGCCCTCTTCCTCCAGCATCAAAGAAAGCGTTGGCCCCGGGCCAGAACCATAGTCTAGCCCACGGGCCCCCATCGGGAGATGCTCGATGAGTGGAAGTGCCAACTGAGCTAGAAATTCACGATAGGCCGGATCTTCAGGAGAATTCTCGTGCGTCTCGTATCGACTTCTCTCCTCTTCAGCGCTTAACCTACTTTCTGGGCTTAGAAACACGAGCCCACAGTTCTCACATGCAAAATACTGATTATCTGTACAAGGTAGCTCAAAACAATCCGACGCTGTACAGAGAATACAGGTCGCCGCGGAGCTAGGAGTCGACATCATTTGCTTGCCGATTATCTTGACGGCCAATCACCGGAAACTGCTCAACCTCACTAACGACTCCACTAGCCGGAGCAGATGCATCCGACAGCCAGAACAGTGCATGAGCAGCAATATTCTCCGGGGTAAGCAGTTGGCCGGAAGGCGCATAGCGGGGCGAAACTTCGTTTTGCCAGCCCTCAGCCAAACCTTCACTCTTTTTTAGTTTGATCTCGTTTTCGGTAGCAGTCCAGCCCACATTTATTTGATTCACGCGTATCTGCTCCGGCCCCATCGCATCGGCCAAATTCCGCGTAAAGGTCATTAAAGCGCCTTTCGACATCGAATAGACCAGGAGATCGGTCTGGCCACAATAGGCATTGATCGAACCAATATTGAGAATCACACCCCCCTTGCTCGCCGAACGAAAAGCTGAAACTGCCGACCGAGCCAACAAGATGGGAGCTCGGACGTTGACTGCCATTATTCTATCGATAAGGGCGGCATCGCTTGTCTCAATTGTCGAACGCGTAGTTAACGCCGCGTTATTGACCAGTGAATCAATCCGTCCAAAATGCTTCAATGCCGCCTCTATCACGATTTGACATTGGTCTGGATGAACGAGATCCGCAGTCACATAGTGAGCGGAGGGCGAGAGTTCCTCGCAAAGCTGTATCGCCGCATCCTCCCGCCGACCGTGTATGAGGACCTTGGCACCTTCTGCCACCGCAGCTCGAGCAATCGCCCGACCAATGCCAGTCGTAGAACCAGTAACTACTATTACTTTGTCTTGAAGTCGCATCGGAAATACCAGTTTCACGTTACTCAATCGATCAGATACGCTTAGCGATCGCAATTAACAAACATATGCGAACAAGCAACCGCGTCGAAAACTATGTAACAAAAGTTTGGTAACATGTCACCGACATGTATCCAAACGCCTCTCCTGGGAATTGGCACGATACTTGCCTATACATACCTATACGTTGGGTCGTAGATTTTGCGCTCCTACTGTCAGAAGACTTTAAGATTGCTGCTGACGTCCCAACACTAAC
>CBDUGV010000334.1:0-4204 GCA_965366815.1 uncultured Bdellovibrionales bacterium
GCAGTAGACAGCCAGCACCGAATGCACCCAACAACTCGCGAATGTCGTAAGTTTCGTAAAATTCGTCACTACTCCATTCTCGGCCAAGCACTTCGATCAGCTCCTCGACCTCTACTGTTGGTTGCAGGAGCGGCTTCGCAGCAGGAAGTTGCTCATCGTCAGGATCATCCGGATCATCTGGTTCTTCCAGTTCCTCCGCGCGCTGTCTCAGCATGTTGAGCACTTTGAAAGCCTGCTCGGTGGTGATCACCGCTGGCTCCATCGGTTCCAGTTCTTCTAACAGGCCGATAAGTCGGCTGCGAAGAAGCGGATCAGTAAAATCAATGTACATGTTTGTCCCCAAGTTTCAGTGGAATTTGAGTTTGTTGTTAGCGGTCGACTGGACATAGCAAATAGCCGTGACCAATCGACCGCTATCTATGAAACTTGGGAACTCTTTAACCTCTTTGGTGCAATGCTCCCGCTGCACCGAAATCCAGTGGGGGCAATGTAACTACGTCTACCCAACAATTGAACTGTGAATTCTATCGTAATTTGCTAGGTAATTCAAGCGGAGTGAATCAGCAGGGGAAAGCCCCAATCACGGCTCTTTGCCTTGGCATTGAGCCGCAAACAACCGGGATTGGGGAGCCATCAAACTATTGATGCAGTAGATGCACGGATTCTACATAGACTTCGCCGCCTAGCGCAGTCAGGATTAAGTTCCTGTGCTTGGGATCTCGAAAGCCAACTTCGTATTGCAATACCTGATTCTGATCCTGATTGACCTGTTTCACGCCGCCAAAGCCGCTCTGGTTCTCCAACGATATTTGCAGACGCGGTTCGCTACCTGCTGTCTGCCGTCTGGCAACAACATCGACACGGCTAATATGCTTGTTAGTCTTAATAACCACTTTCACTTGTTCACCGGTTTTTATAACCCGGTTTACGTTTTGTACTTCGCGATTCGCCGAGTCAACTTTCGCTGCTTGCGGTTTGCTGCGCAAATCCTCTACAAAGCAACGCCCATTCTCGCGCCAATCTTTACATACTGCTCGCGGAATATTCTGAGTATCACAGTCATAGGGGCAATTCTGTGAAGTAACTTCCGCTTGGACAGAAGTCACCGACAAAAGCATTAGTCCAAATACCAAAGTGCAACGTGTAAAATTCATGTTTTCTCTCCGAAACAGCAATAATTTATCTAGGGATTTACTAATAAACTCGATCCACACTAGTAACCTAGCACCTTTCTTGTTGCTTCAACATGATACAGCTTGTGTTGCTAAGAGCAGAAGCAATCAAGATCAGCGACCAGCATTTCGCAGATTCCGTACTACCGCTCCATGCCATTTCTCAAACTCTTTCTCTGACTAAGTTCTTGCTACTTCAGTATTCTATCCAAGATATCGAGTGTTTTCTCAACTGCGTCACCAACTCCTCTTTGGACTGCGGGATCTTTCAATGGCGCCGGGGCATGATCTTGGAGTTTCCCAATATCGCGCTTTGCCTGATTCCAGGACTGTACCGCTTTGACCCCCGCTGCGGATTTCGCTCCCCAGGTGCTCGGCCTCCAACTAGTTGCGGGGGTTTTCTGGTAGGAGTCGTAATCTTTGACAAATGAGTCAAATGATTTAACCGCTTGTTGTGCGTCTTTCGCTACTGGCTTTAGACCATTCGGCACGTTTCGAACAGGAACAATGTCTGAAACCTGCTTCAGAGTCGCGCTCACTTCCTTGATAGATTGCATTGTGCCTGGAGCCGCTGACTCTAGGTCGGTCATCGCTTTGTCGATGGAGAGAATGTTTTGATTCGTTTTGACGAGAGCTCTTGCCACTTGTGACATTGCCCGCGCTGTTTTTAGGGGCTTGGCGCGAGTCGCTGTGTCAACAACCGTATCGGCGGCCCTTCTAGCCTGATCTATAGCGTTACTCAAAGGATCCTGTGAATTGTTAGGGGTATTCCTAGGTTGCTGCTGCGGCGGAGGTGCCATACTTCCTCTTCTGGTTACACCGAATCTTCGGCTAGTAGTAATCTCACTTTTCTTTGAAAGGGAAAAGCGAGCGTCGGCCTAAGTTTCTGAAGTTATAATTGCGAAGGTAGATGGCGTTGCATGGCATAGCGAGTCTAGTTGCGTTGCTCGTCTTGTGTCTTGCAGTAGGAAAGAGCGATTTTTCAACTAGGATTGGCACAGTAATCCGTTTAAATAGTTCCGCTTTTCTCTTAGTGATCAAGCCACTCTGATGCGCTGTGAACCAAGTATCACGATGGGTGTTCAAATGTAATCAATACGCTACGAAAGAGTCATTGTTTGGAGAGTGCGCCAACAAGCGATCGTAATAAACCATAATAGTCCTGAATGCCTTTCGGCTGAAACTGTAGTTATTGAGGAGACGCCCTATGCCGCCATCCTATCAAATTCTAGGCCAGACAATTAATCAAGCTGATATTAACGATATGGTTGATGGTGCTGTCGCCGCAGGAACCGCCTATGCCGCTTTGCAGGGCCTCTCGAGCCTTGCTACCGGGGATGCCCGACCAGAAGATGCCGCTCGAATGATGGTTGGTGGAATCCTAGCCGGAGCTATGGCTTCTCAATACTCCTCACAGCTCAAGAGCGGATTAGAGCAAACGCTTACTGCGATCGATAAAGTGTTGTAGGTAGTCGCCAGTGCTGGGGGTGAGGGTGTAATTATGAAATTATCAATCAAGAAAAAATTTCTACTGCTCGACAATCTACGGATTTCGCGAGAGGTGTATCAGGGTTTTGAAAACGAACTAAACGAATTCCTGGAACAGTTTGCCGATGTAAAGGAACTTCTTCAGCCAGATTCTGGAGCAAGGCCACGTGCGACTCCGTTGACTGATGCACAAAAGCAGAAATTGTTAGAATTGAGGAGTCAAATTCTTCGAGCAATTTCTGCGACAGAACGGCTAGAGGGAAGCATGCTCGGAAATCTTTCAATGAAGGACTTTCACCTTGGTTAGTATCTATTGTCTTCTTTTTTCTAGACTCCCGATCGCTCACTGCCGAACCGGAGTAACGACTACATATTCATCGGACCGCCGGCGCAATAGCCAGGCTGATAGGCTATTGCCTGTATCGGGTATTATTGTGGCGATTCCATAGGCGTCGGGTAGTTCGAAGTCATTGAGCCTAACTATAGAGATTCCGTACCCCGGAACCCGAACTTTCAAGCCCGCGAGTGGCATTCCTCCGTCGTAGCGTCGCATTGAAAGTGAGAACTCTTGCGTTTGGCTCCCTGGATTGACTACCCAAAGCTCCGATTGTTGATTAAGATAGGTATTATAAGAACCGCGTAGCACTTCTCCTAGTGCTTCGACTGCGCGAACTCCATACATGAACTTTACTCCGCCGTCGGCTCCTCTCCCGTACTGCATTACCACTGCGATAACACTTGCTGCAATGTCCGTGCGAAGCCAAACGGCACCAGCATCGTTAGGGAGATGACTGTCGATTATTGCGTGATGTGAGGCATGTGGAGCAAGCTGAAGTGGTATCGTAGTTACCCATTCGCCGGTGGAGCGATGAATGGCAAGCTCGAGGCTGACAGAACCATTCGTTGTATTTGTGAGTTCAACAACGGCAGTGCCGCCGTTTCTGGTGTCGACTGGAGCACTCAACAGTCGGCCGGACCCCACTGCGGCCTCTATTTGAAACGCTGTATCAAAGCTGTTTTTGGTTCCGGGATTGTCATAGACATAGCGAACATTCCTTAGTTGGAATGCCGCGCCGTAATCGAACGGAAAGAACTCCGCATGGCCGACTAACGAGGGGCCAAAAGAATGTGCTGAAAAGTCACGACGTTCCCCGGCACCAATTGTTACCGGCTCAGTAGAAAGCAGTTCGCCAGATTGGCTATAGAAGTACAGAACTCCACTTTGCGGCTTGTCACTTAAATTGTTCACTTGCAGCCAGTTGGCAACGAAGTTCTGTTGATCGCCTGGCGCGAATCCTGGCGGATAGGTATTAAATGAAACATACTGAGGGCCGCGAATACCGTTGCTAAATGGCATGGCAAATGCAAACTGAAAATCGCTAATCGCACCACTTGGCTCAACATTCGGTAAGTAATACAACATGCGTCCGTCGAGACTACCGGTATGTCCGCTATATGTGGAGCACACTTTTCCGTATGTTTGAGGCTCGAAGCCTGGCATATCGTGGACTAAGAGGTCGAGCTGCTTTCCCACCTCCAAGAAC
>CBDUGV010000335.1:0-4202 GCA_965366815.1 uncultured Bdellovibrionales bacterium
GTCACTCTCACAGACCTGCTTAACCCTTGCAAGCTGCCTCGCGTGTGCTTCTTTGTCTCGGGACTTCTTAAACGCCAGAATTCGCGCAATCTGATCACGCTCCACTTCGGGGTCGACCTTGTGCAAGGGAATTTGAACTTCCTCACCCTCATCGACAAAATCGTTTACCCCGACAATAACTCGCTCTCCTTGTTCAACCTGCTGTTGAAAAAGGTAGGCCGATTCGGCGATTTCCTTCTGGGGAAAACCGACATCTATTGCTTTGAGCATTCCACCCATATCATCTAGCTTTTGGATATAGGCGTATGCTTCCCTCTCCATTCGATCGGTCAGTTCTTCGATAAAATAAGAGCCTGCAAGCGGATCTATGGTATTCACCACGCCCGTCTCATGAGCAATAATTTGCTGTGTTCGAAGCGCGACTTTGACCGCCTCTTCAGTTGGAAGTGATAGAGTCTCATCCATTGAATTCGTGTGGAGTGACTGCGTGCCGCCGAGAACTGCAGCGAGCGCCTGAATTGCCACCCGCGCAACGTTGTTGACTGGTTGTTGCGCGGTTAAACTCACACCGGCAGTTTGTGCGTGGGTTCTGAGCCGATAGGAGCGTGGGTCTTTCGCTTTAAATCGATCTCGCATTAAGTGAGCCCACATGCGTCGAGCTGCACGAAATTTCGCAATTTCTTCGAAAAAATCGTTGTGCACATCCCAGAAAAACGAAAGTCGCGGGGCAAAGGTATCAACGTCCCTTCCTCGCCGCATACATTCTTCAACATAAGTGACCCCGTCATACAGGGTGAAAGCCAGTTCCTGAACGGCAGTCGCCCCCGCTTCACGTATATGATACCCCGATATACTAACCGGATTAAAACGCTCTGCGTGGTCAGTGCAGAACTCGATCATATCGCAGACAACTCGCACCGCTGGCGCTGGTGGACATATCCACTCTTTCTGAGCGATATACTCTTTCAAGATGTCGGCCTGAATAGTTCCGCCCATCTTATGCCAGTCATAGCCCCGCCTTCTTCCAACAGCAAAATACATCGCCAAAATCGGCGCGGCACTACAGTTCACCGTCATTGAAGTAGTGACTTTCGTTAGGTCGATATCCTGAAAGAGGCGCTCCATTGCCTCAATGGTTGGGACACTGACTCCTTCCCGTCCAATCTCACCAACTGAGAGCTCGTGGTCCGGGTCATAACCCATCAACGTCGGCATATCGAACGCGGTAGAAAGTCCCGTTTGCCCATGAGCAAGAAGGTATTGAAATCGCGCATTGGTATCTTCTGGAGTACCAAACCCAGCGAATTGGCGCATGGTCCAGAGTCGGCCGCGATACATGCTTGGCTGCACCCCGCGAGTGAACGGAAACTCTCCGGGATAGCCGAGCTTCTCTTCGGGCTTCCAGTCGGTTAAATCCTCATGGCTCACAAGCGCCGGCATTTCCATGTCGCTGATCGAACTGAACAAAACCTCGCGTTCACGCTGCGACCCATAGGCATCTTTGAGCCAAGCTGCTTTGTCCTTAGAGCGCGGGACTCCCTGCTGACCTTTGGTTAATCCTTTCTTATCGTCTGATGCCATTCAGTAAATCGACTATTCCTTGAGCAAATAATTCGCGATCACCAGCCGTTGAATCTCACTGGTGCCTTCGTAAATTTCGGTTATCTTTGCATCTCGCAAGTATCGTTCAACGTTGAACTCTTTCACGTATCCATAGCCGCCATGAATCTGGATTCCCTTCAACGCACATGCCACTGCGACTTCCGACGCAAAGAGCTTCGCTTGAGCGGCTGGTTTCCCATAGGGTAGACCTGCATCCTTCAACTTAGCAGCGTGGAGCGCCAGTAAGCGTCCAGCATCAATATTCACCGACATATCAGCCAGGTAGTTCTGTATCGACTGATGCTCGGCAATTGCTTTTCCAAACGCCTTGCGATCCTTCGAATAGAGGATTGAGTCTTGGAGCGCTGCTTGCGCAATTCCAACCGCCTGATTTGCGATTCCAATACGACCTCCATCGAGTGTCGACATCGCTATTTTAAAACCTTCTCCAGGCTTTCCCAGTAGTTGCTCCGATGAAAGTAGTACATTCTCGAACGTAATACTTGCCGTAGGTGAACCACAAATACCGAGTTTTTCTTCCAATTTACCAACCGAGACTCCCTCAGTCGACATATCGACGATAAAACAGTTTATTCCCTTGTGCCGCTGCTTTGGGTCCTCCATCGTAAAGAGCACACAGACATCTGAGACAGGACCATTGGTGATCCAGTTCTTATCTCCATTCACAACCCAGTTCTCACCATCAGGCTTTGACATACAGGTTTGTGCAGCGGCATCACTGCCAGTGCCCGGCTCGCTTAGAGCAAAACAACCAATACTCTCGCCACTTGCAAGTCGCGGCAGGTATTTTTTCTTCTGTGCTTCCGTCCCGTAGGTAAGAATCGGCCACACGCAAAGCGAATTATGGGCACTGACGATTACGCTCGTCGAGGCACAAACTCGCGCGAGCTCTTCAACCACTAAGCCATACGATACATAGTCGAGACCGCTCCCGCCATATTCGTCTGGAATAAAGGTACCCATAAATCCCAAGGCACCTAACTGAGGTATCACTTCTTTCGGGAAATAATGTTCGTGATCGACTTTACGAGCGAGTGGCTTAACGACATTATTGGCAAAATCTCGAGCGGTCTTTCGTACCAACCGCTGTTCTTCGTTCAACTCAGTTTCGAAGGTATCCATAAATCCTACCTGCCCTTAAATTCAGCTTTACGCTTCTCAACAAAAGCCGTTAAGCCTTCTTTCGCATCAGCAGTATCAAAGACTTTCTGAAACTGTGAGACTTCGTTACTGAGTCCGTCGATCAATTGCAGGCCGAAGAATCCATCGATAGTTTGCTTTGCCGCGGCCAGCGCCAAAGGTCCTTTCTCTCCAAGCGATCTGGCCAATTGAAGCGTCGTCTCCTCAATCTCTTCGGGTGCAACGAGCCAGTCAATTATCCCCAAACGATAGGCCTCCGCCGCTGAAACTGTCTCTCCGGTGAAAACAATTCGCTTGGCAACCCCGACACCACATCGCCCGGTCAGACGTTGGGTACCACCGAAACCTGGTATCAACCCAAGATTGATCTCCGCCAGGCCAAGTTTTGCATTCTCACTCGCCACAATGAGATCACATGCCAAGGCTAATTCGAGGCCACCGCCAATCGCAAAGCCGTCTACCATCGCAATAACGGGAAGTGGCGTATTCTCGATCTCGCGCATCACCGATTGACCAAGCGCAACAAAGGATTGCAATTCGCTTTTACTTGCCTTCATCATCAACTTGATGTCAGCCCCCGCCACAAAGGCCTTCTCCCCGGCTCCACTGACGATAACTGACCGGCATTTCTGATAGGCCGAATCACCGCGGCAGAGCTGCCCGAGTTCAATAAAGGCGCTGCGCAACGACATCAGAATATCTAAATCGAGCGCGTTGAGGCTCTTGGGTCGATTGATCTCAACCCTTGCAATACCGTCCGAAAAAGTAAGTGAAATACAATCTGAAATCGACATACGTACGTATCCAAAAAAATCAAAGAAACCCGATTCTACCCGGGGGGCCAACCATGCAGCCGTCCACCGAGTAGATGCATATGCAATTGAAACACCGTCTGTGCACCATCAACACCGGTGTTAATCACCACACGATACCCATCACTCGCAATACCCTGCTCCCGGGCAACTTGTTGAACGACGAGCAGCATATGTCCAAGCAATTCCTTATCCTCAGCCTGCGCATCCTCCAGACTAGGCATAGTTTTCTTCGGTATCACCAGGATATGTGTCGAACTAACCGGATCGATGTCGCGAAATGCCAAGACGTCTTCGTCTTCATAAACGATATCAGCCGGCAATTCCTTGCGTATAATCTTGTGAAAAATGGTATCTTCGGCACTCACAACACTCTCCTCCAGAGCAACACACTAGCTACATATTGAATCACTCCACCAAGCGCGAAACAACCGAAAAGAACTACCGAATGATTTACCGCAAAAAACGGCGGTAATCTAACAGGCGAGCGACGAGACTAGTTGGGTCGCTCTGAAACAAATTGTTTTAGTTGAGGAAGTTGGCGATCCGCCTGTTCCCAAGCTTTCTGTAGTTTGGCCTGATAGCGCGCAGCGGCTTTTCTATCATTGAGCATGTTGGAGGTATGGG
>CBDUGV010000336.1:0-4119 GCA_965366815.1 uncultured Bdellovibrionales bacterium
GCGGCCAAGATGCTTGATAGTTGCCAGGCGTCGGGCAACGGTAGCGGGAGACTCTCCGTGCCCGAGGCGATCATCTACGAAATCCTTGGTCGACTGTAGAGTCCACTCTTCAACCAGCACTTTATCAACAGCAGTTGAGCCGCCAGCGAGAAACTCCATAAAATGTTTAAGATCGTAGCGTTTGGCGCGCGCAGTATGTCCATCGCCTGAGGCATAGTACCCGAGATAGGTCTGCACAACCTCAAGCAGGCACTCTCGATTGAGACGATCAGATGCTGATTCGTCTGGACGGGCAGGTGGAATCGCAAGGTCGTATGACTCAGCCGGTATGACCTCAACGGCTGCCTCGATAATTCTCGTAGCAGATTTTTGCGTACCTTCGCCCACAGAACTCAGCCCTCATGAGATCCTAAAACCAACACACTAGTATTGCCTTGGAGCAGTATTCCCGCAACAAATTTATGCTTTAACTAGAATGAACGTTTTCTTAGAACTCCGACATAACGCTATAGAGACGGTGTCGCCGAGAAATCGGGGCGGTGGCGTACTACGCGCTCGGTATTTGAGTTATTTTGGCAACAATAATTTGAGAATTCAGATACTTAGCTGGTAGGTTGGCATTTCGAAGCCGCTGGTTCGAGAGCAGTTGCAAGAAGCAGCGATGCAGTTTTTTACAGACCACAGGTTATTGGAGAATCAAGGTTAATGGCAAGCGAAGCTCAACTGATGCGCGCAGCTCGCGCACTTAAAGACATGCGTGGATTCATAGCCGATCTGAAGGACGAAGATTGGCAGGTGCGCCTAAATGCAGTCACCTCTTTGGCTAAAGAGCGCAAGACTACTGAAATGATCGATGAAGCAATCCCCGTTATCATCGATGCGATCAACGATAAGAATGAGTATGTGCGTCGAGCGGCCGTTCCGGCCCTGGGCGACATCGGACCAGAAGCGAAAGCCGCCGTCCAGCCATTGATTACATGTTTAAAGAATGAAGAAGAGCAGATTCGCAGATCGGCTGCATACTCTCTCGGTAAAATCGGTCCTTCAGCATTGGAAGCTGTTGAACCGTTAATTGATTTGCTCGCCGATCCCTCGGAAGAAGTGCGCAAAGCGGTTGCCTGGTCGTTGGGAATTATTGGCCCAGAAGCAGTGCCATTGTTGAGAGAGGGTGTTGCCCACGAGAACGCTACTATTCGTTCTGGTTGTGTGTTTGCACTTGGAAATATTGGACCAAACGCGATTCAATCACTTCCCGATCTTATCGCCCGGCTGGAAGATACTGAAATCGATGTTCGATACAACGCGGCCAAAGCCGTAGGTAATCTCCGTGCAGCGAAAGAAGCTGAAGAAGCAGTCCCCGGATTGATTAAAACGCTTGATGACACCGACCCAGATGTTCGTTGGGCCGCTGCCGAAGCATTGCGAAAGATCGGCACCAAAGAGGCGATGGATGCATGGTTGAAGTACGAGAATCAGCCAAGCGTAACTGATCTGGTAAAGCAGCTGTTCAACGATGACAAGGTAGTACGACAAGATGCGGCGGAAGGACTGGTGAAGATCATCACTCCAAATGATGTAAGCTACGTGCCAGAAATCGCCCGTGGCCTCGAAGATCAAATCTGGAAAGTAAAAGTAGCGGTGGCAAGCGCCTTAGCTGAGCTAGGCTATCACTCTGCTGAAGCCGTGAAACCACTGAAGAAAGCTCTCAACGACGAGCATGAAAAAGTAAGAGCGGCAGCGGCTCATGCGCTCGGCAAACTCAGCCCTGATGTTGCAGAGATAGCCGTAAAACGCCTAATCAAACGCTTGAAAGACGAACATAAAGAAGTCCGCCTCGCCTCTGCCGTAGCTCTCGAGTGTATAGCTACTCCTGAAGCAACCAAGGCACTGAAAAAGTACGACTGGGAGTAACTTTTCTACTAAAAGTTCTTACTCAACCATTCCGAAAATTCTTCCGGACTTTGATCCATTGCGGCTTTGATGATTTTCTTTACATGACCGGGAAAGTCCTTAGAGGCGACCCATTGGGCGTAGCTGCCTTTGTCTTCTTTTGCGACTTCGATGATCGGTCGTGAGCGGTGTTTCCCGAATCCGAAAACTGCAACCTCGCCTTGCCAAATAAAATGGTTACTCGGCCCGATTTGGTTTTTACGGCCTGAGTGGATTGGGCACATCTGGGCAATTTCATTCCAGCTCTTGTCGCTGAGCCCAAAATCCTTGACCATGCCTTCTAGAATTTCGCCTGTTGCTGCAACGTCAGCTGATGCCGCGTGCGCATCTTGCATCTCTTTTCCGGCAAATCTTTTATAAGCGGCTGAGAGGTTTCGCGGCTCACATTGTCGCCAGAGCTGATAGGGATCAACCAAGAGCGCATCACTTATGTTCAAGGCGTCTTGCTCGATACGACGGAATTCTGCTTGAAGAAAGCCGAGGTCGAAAGCCAGATTGTATCCTACTAAGATATCAGCCCCCTCAATCATCTCGCGAATTTCGTTTGCATGTTCTGCAAATGGCGGACAATCCTTGAGGTCATTCATTGAAATACCGTGGACCGCTTGAGCACCTGGGCTGATCGGCACGCCTGGCTTGAAACGCCAAGTACTCACTTCACTCGAGTCTGACAATCCAAATTGCACACAGAGTTCAATGATCTGATCGCTCTCTGCATTGGTTCCAGTGGTTTCTACGTCAAAAATACAAATTCTTTCAGACATTTGGAATTCCCTAAGTTCAAGTCCAACTCTCCAATAGGCAAAACCTATCACGTCGTGTCAAACGAGCAAATTCTCGCTTCTACACTGGAGTGACCATCGCAAAATAGGAGCCAATTCTCAGGCGAGTATCCTCAGGGAGTTGTTGATAGCCAACAACGCAGACGAATATACAGAGGAGGGTGCAAACCGTGGCTTCTAGGAAGGAGCCGGTACGAATAGGGGACCATGAAACCATTCGGGTGGAAATGGGAGCAAAGAGCGGTATTCCTCCAAGCGTACAGAAATCGGCGAGGATGTGGCTCAAGTACCCCCAAGCGAACCAGTGGAGCCATGCGGATTCGAGCAGAACGCCAGTGACAAAAAGAGCAACTCCGGTGATCGGCCAATGCAAAACTCCCCGATGCCCAAATACGCATTGCACTGCCGTGGCGAGCAAACGACCAATACTATTAAGTAGCTTCACAACTATGCTGGGAAGCAGCCGCTCGAGTATGAATCCGGGACGTGAAATCGTCGAACGCCTGGAGTCCAAATCGGGTGCTATGGAGCCAAGTACTACGGCGAGCCAACAAGCAGCGCTCGGGGAAGCACCGGTGGCGTTTACCAATGCCAGAGTGCTCGCAGCAGCGAACACGATGTGGGTTGGGCCAGTCATATAGGTACTATAAGAAAAACAGAGACTTACGTCTCTGAAAAGCGACCACTCTCCGATTTTACATAAACACATTGGATTAGTAAGCTATAGCGGATCTTTCTTAGTACTCCTTGAGCTGTGATGAAATCGTACCCGGTAGCCGAATTCCGTCGGCGGCCTGGTGCGCATGCTATTGGTTTTTTCGAAAAGACCTTGAGAGCAAATCCCTGATTCGTATCTGGAGAGCGAAACGCTTTGCCGATGCGAATCAGGGTGATTTGCTAGTTTTCTCAATTTAGTCAGGAAAGGCGGTTTACAATGAAGCTTTTGAAGGTGCTCGAAGTTGCACACGAGGTACTTTCGCAAGATCAGTTCTCCGTCACGGATAGTGATCGAGCTTCTCAGCTCGCAGCAGCGGTCAATATGGTGGAAACCACTAGATTGCTGTTGGTGGAGGCGGTTATCCGGATTGGTGTTATCGGCCCTGAGGCGATTCAAACTCTAATTCACCAGGGGCCTGAAGCTGAATCTGACCCACCAGTCGGTGATCCTGTGGAAGATCCGATCTCCCATCTCAACGACGATGAACTATTCGAAGTATTTTTGGAGGATCTCCAACCGCTTGTCATCCGTTCTATCAATGAGCGAAATTCGCAGGCACATTCAGCCCGGATGAAGATTCGAGCCTTCAGCCAGGCAATTCATTTGCTTTCCGCCACTTACTGGGCGGCTCGTATTGCCCAGCGTATTCGGTGGACCGCCGGGGTGATT
>CBDUGV010000337.1:0-4063 GCA_965366815.1 uncultured Bdellovibrionales bacterium
AGTCCAAGGTCTGACAAGGCGCGGGCGGTACCGCTTGAGCCGATTGCTCGCTTGAGTCCGGCACTTGGGAGCTGCGATTTCAGTACTGCAAACTGCTCTTTGGCGAGCGACCGTAGTTGTGCAATCGAGTCGTGTGTTGGTGGAGACTTCTGCAAAATGCGTTGCTGGCAGCGAATTGCCCCAAGCGGAACGCTGGTGGAGAAGCGAATATCTCTATCCTCGCAGACCGAAAATTCGGTACTACCTCCACCCACGTCGATCAAAGCGTAGCAGCCTTCGGTTAGTTCAGGTTCGTTTGCCAAGATGCCGCGAGCGGTGAGTCTTGCCTCATCCTCGCCAGAAATAGTTCTAATAGAAAAATCAGAGTCCTTAGCGATGGCGTTGATAAACTCATCGCTGTCCTCAGCTTCTCTCAGAGCACTGGTCCCCACTGCATTGACGATTTCCACCTCGAGTTCGGCAATCGCTTCGCGAAATTCTCGAAATGCCTGGATCGCAGATTGTGTAGCATCTGGATTGAGACGGCCGCTGGAATAGAGGCCATTGCCCAAACGCAGCACCCGCCGGTCGCGATGCAGCAGCTCTGGATCGCTGCCGGAAATGCACTGGTAGACCTCTAAACGGACTGCATTGGTCCCAATATCTATAATTGCAACTCTCAAATCGTCTTTCCCTCAGAAAACAGCAGTAACATGAGCCTGTTATGCCTTACAATTTTGCTCAATAGGGGCAAATGGGCTATAAGAACCGCCACAAAAGATAATCAATTATTGGGTAAATCCATGCGAGAATTAATCAAGCTGGTATCATCGGCCAAAACAGGTCATTTCTATACCACGAGCAAAAACAAACGTAAGAACCCAGAGAAGCTTGAAGTCAAAAAATACGACCCCAAGGTTCGCAAGCACGTTGTCTACAAGGAATCAAAGATCTAGTTTGGCCAATTCGGTCAGCGAATGAAGTCGATTCCTTGTGAACGCTGTTCAGTGGTAATCTGTTCGCTGGTAATCTGTTTGCTGCGGTTTGGGCTTTGGCTTAGTGATTTTGCTGCGCACGGGGACGTATGTATTCGACGAGTGATTTTAGGAACGGGCTGAAGATCCTTTTGGATAATACGCCGTTTGAAATCGTCTACTTCCAACACGTAAAACCTGGCAAGGGCGGGGCGTTTGTTCGTACCAAGTTAAAAAACCTTACCAATGGTTCGGTGGTTGAAAAGACATTCCGCTCGAGTGAGAAAGTCGGTGTACCCGATATTTCTCAAGAAGATATGCAGTTTCTCTATGCGGACGATAGTTTTCATTTCATGAACACGTCCACGTATGATCAGCTAGCAGTCCCGAGTGACGTGGTCGGAGAAAGCTCTCTGCTTTTGAAAGAGAATGTAATTGTTCGAATACTGGTATTCAATGGCAAAGTGGTTAGTATAGAATTGCCAGCTTTTGTTGAACTGGAAATTACAGAGTGTGAGCCAGGGGTAAAAGGGGATACGGTATCGGGAGCCTCTAAGCCTGCCAAGGTTGAGACAGGCGCCTCGGTGCAAGTTCCACTTTTTATCAACCAGGGTGATACGATAAAGATTGATACGCGGAGCGGCGAATATGTCGAAAGAGTCTAAAGCGAAAGTAGATCCTGCTGCGGCCGAATCTTTCAGTGTGAAAGAGATTCGCAACTTGTTGGATCTACTTGATAAGCATGAAGTGTCGGAATTTAAGCTAGAGCGAGGCGAAGATAAGCTTTGGCTGCGGCGTGGTGGTGCTACAAGTGAAGTGGTAAATGGCGGTGGTCAGTCACCGCACATCCATATCAACTCCGTTCAGCCCGGTGCAGCTCCTCAGCCAGTTGCGGCAGCACCCGAGGCATCCGCCGAGCCTGTCGCTCCAGCTGCTGCGGGGACAACTGCCGGACCAGCGCCGGCTCCTGTTGCGGTTGCGCCTTCGAAAGTATTCAAAGAAGTTTCTTCCCCAATGGTTGGTACCTTCTATCGCCGACCTGCGGTTGATGCCGACCCGTACGTAGAGGTAGGCGACACCGTTAAGAAAGGAGATGTCTTGTGCATCGTTGAAGCGATGAAATTAATGAACGAAATTGAATCCGATGTTAATGGCACCATCGTGGAGATCCGTCTAGATGATGGTCAGATGGTCGAGTACGGAGAAGTATTGTTCCGCATCGAGCCCAGCTAATGCCGATGATCGATAAACCGCCGTTTAGGAAAGTCCTTATTGCGAATCGCGGAGAAGTTGCGGTTCGAATTATCCGTGCCTGCCACGAACTTGGTATTAGAACTGTCGCAGTCCATTCGACAGCCGATGCCGATGCGCTGCATGTAAAGCTGGCAAACGAGAGTGTTTGTATTGGTCCGGCCGCATCTACTGAATCGTATCTGAATATTTCAGCACTTATTTCAGCTGCCGTTGCAACTGGCGCAGAGGCTGTTCATCCGGGCTACGGTTTTTTAAGCGAGAATGGTTCGTTTGCCGAAATATGTGGCCAATGTGGGATAACCTTCATCGGGCCGAAAGTGCGCAACATGTTGCTAATGGGTGACAAAGTTCGGGCCCGGCGTATGGCCATTAAAAACGATGTGCCAGTTGTTCCAGGGAGCGCTGATGCTGACGACGATCCCTTGGTGGCACTTGCTGAAGCAGAGCGAATGGGATTTCCCGTTCTGATCAAAGCGGCAGCGGGTGGCGGTGGACGAGGTATGAAGATCGTTCATGATCCTGCCGATTTCGTTCGCTTATTTAATCAAGCTCGGGCAGAGGTCGCCGCGGCGTTTAATGATCCCACGGTATATGTCGAGAAGTACATTGCCGAAGCTCGCCATGTGGAAGTTCAAATTATTGGTGACTGTCAGGGGAACTTCGTGCACCTAGGGGAGCGCGACTGTTCGATTCAGCGTCGATATCAAAAACTGATAGAAGAGACTCCTGCGCCGGGTCTTCGCCCTGAGGTTCGTGAGCAGATGCACGCCGCAGCGATTCAGCTCGCCCGGGGCATGCACTACACTAGCTGTGGAACTGTCGAATTTCTGGTCGACTCCACGACCCAAGAATTCTTTTTTATCGAAATGAATACTCGCCTACAGGTCGAACACCCCGTTACCGAAATGGTAACACAAATCGACATTGTGAAAGAGCAGATCTGGGTGGCTGCAAAGCGAGAACTTTCATTTTCTCAGGACTCGGTAAAGTTTTCTGGACATTCGATTGAAGCAAGAATCAATGCAGAAGATCCGGTTACCTTTATGCCGTCGCCGGGCGAGATCGTCGGGTATCATGCCCCTGGTGGTCTTGGGGTTCGTGTTGATTCAGCAATCTACGATAGATACCGGATCCCCCCGTACTATGATTCACTTATCGCGAAAATCATCGTTCGAGCTGACAATCGAGCTGCTGCCATCAACAAGCTTTTAGTTGCACTCAACGAGAGTATCATTGGCGGCATTCAAACGAATTTAGATTTGCATCGTCGTGTTCTCGACCACCCGGCATTTCGTTCTGGTGCTGTTCACACCCAGCTGCTTGATCAGATTCTTCATGAAGGCGATGCGGCGCTGAACGTTGAGGAAGTCGATGATGAGGGACAAGAGGCTGCTGCCTAATTGTGTACTTCAATAGATGTGGGACAGTAATGGTAGTACGAGCCTTTGCGGTCATTATTCTTCTTTTCGGCGTTGCTTCGCAGGTTGACGCTGCTGATCCTGAACCAACTGTCGCAATACCGAATCCAATATTTGACTTTGGCTCGGTCGCTCAAGGCGAGCCGGTTCAACACGATTTCTTAGTAAAGAACATCGGGTCTGCCGAGATGCAGATTCGCAAGATTCTTCCTGCTTGCGGTTGCACGGCTGCGGTCGTGGCGAGTGATAGGATTGCTCCGGGTGAATCAACTGAGATAAAGGTTCAATTCGACTCTACCGGGTTCCAGGGATACAAGGTTAAGACCATTCGACTGTATACGAATGACCCAAAACAGACCTCCTCGGTTTTGACTCTCAAAGGAAGCGTACAACCAGAAATCTCTCTTGCTCCGCAGCGCTTGAACTTCGGTGTAGTAC
>CBDUGV010000338.1:0-4057 GCA_965366815.1 uncultured Bdellovibrionales bacterium
CTCCGTATTACCGCGGCTGCTGGCACGGAGTTAGCCGGTGCTTCTTCTGTAGGTACCGTCAGTTATTCTTCCCTACTGAAAGAGCTTTACGACCCTAAGGCCTTCATCACTCACGCGGGATTGCTGGATCAGGGTTTCCCCCATTGTCCAATATTCCCAACTGCTGCCTCCCGTGGGAGTCTGGACCGTGTTCCAGTTCCAGTGTGGCTGATCATCCTCTCAGACCAGCTACCCATCGTTGCCTTGGTAGGCCGTTACCCTACCAACAAGCTAATGGGACGCAGCCCGATCCTTTCGCGCCTTACGGCTTTACCAATACAGTCCGCAGACCGTATCAGATCATTCGGTATTAGCTCCGGTTTCCCGGAGTTATCCCCAGCGAAAGGGTACGTTAGCTACGTGTTACGCACCCGTGCGCCACTCTACTCGTCCCCGAAGGGCCTTTCTCGTGCGACTTGCATGTTTGAAGCATCCCGCTAGCGTTCGTTCTGAGCCAGGATCAAACTCTTCAATTTAAATAAAAGCTGCTGAGCTATGCACAACACTCGTTTGAAGAATACGAGTGAAGGCAGTCTCAAATCTACTACAGACAAAGAGCCAAATACATGACATTTACGAATCAAGATCGAGTGTTCATTCACCCAATCCCTACTCTCGTCTACCCAGTCTAATTTTCAAAGATTCTCGCCTTCACTTCCAATGAAGAGACGGCTTTACAAGCTTTTTAAACAAACTAAAAAGCCCCGCACAAACACGAGCGGCCCTGTAGTCTGCACCAAAAGCACCAGCAAGACAAGTTCATTTCTTACTTATTTTTAAGTAAGAAATTAACGAGTAATTCTCGATGTAATCTACTTGGCAGCAGACTTGAGACCGCACCCCGTCAGGTGCCGAGCTAAATTACTGATCTGAGTTTTTTTATCAAGGGGTAAATGCGACTATTTCTACTTTTATTATCTTTTGAATAGGCGCCCATCCTAGATTAAACTATACTTGACGGAGAGATCAGATGATTTATTCTGTTATTTTAGCCGTTTAGAGGTAAATGCTCTCCGCGGGAAGGAATTGACGACACAACTTTAGACCATGTTGTTACGCTTTTAGCTTGGCGCCTGTTTCCGCATTTGTAGAGCCTCTTTTGTCGTCAGAGGCCTAAAGGAACAGGGACTGCCGTTAACGTGGAAGGAAATATGAACGCTGTATCCCATGAAGATGGGCCAATCGGACCTGTGTCCGTAACGCTTGTCGACCCTGAGCATCTGGTTCGTTTAGCCTTAGGCCGGGTCATTGAGAGTATCGGCAGTTTTGAAGTGGTCGCTGAAGCCAGCGATTTACCCGAAGCTCTTGCAACCCTTGAATCGCGCCCGACCGATCTCCTGATAACGGAAATAGCCCTACCGGGGCCAAGTGGGCTCGAGTTGCTGCTGGAACTTCAGCGGCGTAAGCTACTAAAGGTGCGTCCACTTGTGCTCTCGCAGGTAGATTCAGCCGATATGGTCCGCCAAGCTCTTTTAGCCGGCGCCCACGGGTATATCCTTAAGAATTGTTCCCTCGACGAATTGGAAGAAGGACTCCATGCCGCTCTCACCAATCGGAGATATTTGCCGAGTACCATCGCTCACTTGGGAGATATCAGCGAGAATACCTTTGAGCTGGGAGTGAGAGGCCGGCCCGATGATCCGCTCGCAAGCTTGAGTCCGCGTGAGCGTGAAATTTTCCATTTACTGGCAAATGGCTTGCAAAACACAGTAATCGCTAAGAAACTGTTCATTAGTCCGCGAACAGTTGAAACGCATCGGGCAAGAATAGTCCGAAAGTTAGAGCTAAGCTCAAACGGCGAATTGATCCGTTTCGCGATAAAACATGGTCTAACCGTAGTTTGAGTTTGGTGACCTTGAGGTAAGTGAGGGGGGACGTATCGACGTCCGCCTCACGCATATTCTGGCGAAAGAGTGAGTTACGTCTCCGACACTACTGTAGCAATTCAGAAACTTTGGGCTAAAGCTGCTGCCATTGCTGCTTGGCAGCCGCTTACTACGCGAGGCGCCTTAGCGATCGTCCTCTCGGCTTTGTTGGTGAAATTCTACGCCTTACCGTCGAGTGATTTGATTGCTGCAGTGTTGGGCGCAGCGTTTATCGCAATCGTGCTGCTGGTCGCTGGTGTAGCTTTGTTACTGCGCATACGTATCGCTCGCGCAATAAGTGCAGAATTGCGATTCGAACTCCACGAACCTATCTCTAAGACCAATATTCCCGCGGGGATTATTTTAAAAAACAGTTCAGTGCTGAGCTATTTTTCCCTTGCGGTGAAAAGACGCTTTGATCAAAAAGGTGCGCGGAGCCCTTCCCATGTATTGAAGGGCCGAGAGCCAGAACTTGGCAAACGTCATCTGATCGACTCGGTTTGGCTGCCGCATCGCGGTCTCTGGACTGTCAGTGGAATTGAATTCGATCTTCGGGATTCGCTTGGATTTACCCGCTATCGATGGCTTCTCCCACTGCAATCGGGATTGGAAGTTTCGGCCCCAACACTGCGAGTGCGGCCACTACCGGTGCTTGCCGCCAGTTCTCAGTCGGGAGATCATTTGCACCATACCGAAGAACGAAGCGGCGATTTATTCGACATTAAGGCCTACGACCCCAGTGATGGGATTAAAAAAATTCTTTGGAAAACCTACGCCCGTTCGCGCGAACTAGTGGTTAGAAGACCAGAACCGGCTGTCGTGCCAGAGGGCGAAGTCGCTGTTTTCCTCGTCGCGGATCGAAATGACGATCACGTGGCTGGCGCGCTCCAGGGGTATCTTGAGCAACTCGTTGAAAACAACATTGCCATACTGTTTGGGACGGATGGCGTGCCCAGAGAAGCTGGCGCCAGTACCACCAATGAAATGCCTGCAGTCCCGGTCGCACACTACTGCACATCGCTTGAGGACATCAGTCGAGCGATAAACCGCAGCGCCTGGAGCAAAGAGGCAGGCACGGCATGTGGATTCCCTGAATTTCTGGCAAGTCTTGCCAATGACAACAAACGGGCTCATCGAGTCATCGTCTTTGCCGATGCTTCAGACGGCAGTAGCACAACAGGCATAGCACCAAACGCCTGGTTCCAGGAGATCACGAAAGCTGCGGTGAATTACTCCACACAACTCACAATTGCTCTTGTTCCACCAGAACTCGGCGTACGAAGCTTCGACGCCCCGATTGCTGATGCCGAGACTTCTGCATTTGAACTTCTTGGCACAACCTATACTTCGGTGGTGAACCACTCGTTAAAACGATTCGGCAGAGAGTCCAAAACAGTCACCAGCGCCCCACTGGTCGGGGTATCTCAATCAAATGCCGACTTGCTACTGGTCGAAGGATTCGAATAACTACTGAGAACGCACTCAACAGTACAACAATCGCGAAACTCAAGATGGGATAGTTTCTTCGCGCAATCCACAAGCCGGACAGTCAGCTTCTCGTTTCAACAGACTCAAAGCCGCACGACAGCGCGGGCAACGAGCATGTACGAAAAAGAAATAATAACTTGCAATCGTCACAGCAAATAAACCGATAGTCATGGTGATAATCGTCGTCGGCCCCATCACACCTGGCTGCCGGGAGAAAAAATTGATTGTCTCACCAAACACGAGCAGCACGATTGAAGTGAACCAGATTCGCCAGCGGATATCGCCCAGCTTGCTCCCATCACTTGCTGGAACAAAGTCATTTTCAGCGCCAGGTGGGCCTTTTAAGGGGACTTTCTCAAACTCAATAACCGCAGCGAGCGAGCAGATAAATCCATATACAATCGTCACGACAAGCTTCCCGGGACTGATCACTTGAAGGCCAAAAAACTCAAACAAGAGTTGAAGCGTCGACGCAAACAGGGTCACCCATACTCGGTCCGCGCCATCATGAAGTGATGTTTGCCAGAACGAGGAGCGAAACATTCGCCTGGTAATCCAAAACGGCAAAACGATCGCCAACAGGAGAATCGAGAGCAACAGCAACAGTTTTAGATTTCGTTGCGGCAGAGGAATCCGCGAGAGAAGAATCATGCTGGTATCAAACG
>CBDUGV010000339.1:0-4010 GCA_965366815.1 uncultured Bdellovibrionales bacterium
GCTCTCTGGGAACCCACTGGCAATGGCAGCAGGACTAGCTGTGGTGCAAATGCTTGTTGAGACCAATCCGTATCCCTCCCTTGAGCAGATGGCAGGTCGATTGGCTAGCGGTATGCAAGAGCTCGCTGATGCGGCAGGAGTGCCGTTCGTAACTACCTACTGTGGTTCGATGATCGGCTTCTTCTTTTCGGAAACGCCGGTGAGAAATTTTACTGAAGCAAAGAATTGCGATCAGCAGCTGTTTACGAAATTTTTTCAAGGAATGTTGAAGCAGGGAGTGTATTTCGCCCCTTCGGCGTTCGAGACAGGGTTCCTTTCTACCACGCACACTGAAGATCAGATTGAACGAACTCTGGAAGCGGCTCGAACCGTCTTTGCCGATATCTAGCGCAGTCTTTTGCGATTGCAACAGCGATTGACTAGATGAGTTTCGTGACGCGATTTACCACTAACTCAATTGCCATCTTTAAACTCTCAAACACTCCATCGCCCTTAATGGCGCATGCCTCGAAGTCGGGGGCATTGAAGCGATTAAGCATTTTCCGTAGCTCTTCTACCGGCATTGCGTCGGGCACGTCTCGCTTGTTGTACTGAAGGATGATCGGAAAGTCCTCGACTTGGTGCTTGTTTGCACGGAGGTTCTTCACCAAGTCAATGAGGGTGAAGAGGTTGTCCCGCATGCGACTCTTGCCCGAGTCTGCAACATAGATGATGCCATCTACGCCGTTTAGAATTATTTTACGACTTACCGTATAGATGTCCTGTCCCGGAACGGTGTAGAGATTGAATTTTGGTGTGAGTCCTTTTATTTTACCGACCTCAAATTGCATGAAGTCGAAAAAGATCGTTCGATCTTCTTTCGTCTTAAGATTAAGCAGGTCGCTGCGCAAAGTGGGATCGATGTGCGAGTGCGCCCATTCGAGATTCGTAGTCTTTCCCGAGAACCCTGGTCCGTAGTAGACAATCTTGAGATCAATTTGATTCAGGCCGTAGTTAATAAACACCGTATGTCATCCCTCATTAGTTTGTTTGACCCGAACTACTTAACTAAAACTTTAAAATTTCATCGAGTCGAGAAGAAAGCTCGTCTTGAAAACTCTCGTCTTCTAACTCTTGTCGAATCTTTTGATTTTGGTCGGTCGATTCGACTACCGCGGACTGCCCTGAGGGCATTTCCGAAAGAATCTTTGCAAGCTGGTCGATAACTCGATCCACTAGCACGCGTATCATTCCAAACGTTTGATTCTTACCAAACACCACCGAAAGAAAGAACTCGTCATTTACCCCTTTGAGGTAAATACTTTGCTTCGCGCCTTCGTGAAACTGTCCACTAAACGAGTTTGCCTCGTCAAGCAACTTGGCAATTTCTCCTGTTGCGGCATAGTTGCCCGCGGCAAGGGTCGAGAGTAGGGCCATTCGTTCCTTACTCTTGGTGCCTCGCAGCGCAACTGCAAGTCCACTGACATCCGAGAGCATAATGACTCCGCACTTCGTTTGTTGATAAAACGAATTCAATACGGCGCTAATCGCCTCGAACTGCTCCTTCCCGAGCGAGATTTTTCTTGTACCGTCAGGTAAGAGCTCAGCCATCTTCGAACCTAAGTAATCCTCCAGTAGTTACGCCCTACTTTGCTTCAGCTAAATACTACGGCTGATTTGCAACATTAGTTTAAGAGTTTCCTACACTTTAGAGTATCCAGAATCGCAAATGTTTTCGAGTCCTTTCGCTTTTTGAGCTACTCTAAATGAGTAGAGTCAGATGAATTCCAGAAAATCGCTTGATTAGGGAAAAATTTCTTTCAGGTATGTCAAAAGTCCTACTCGTAGATAATAAGCACGGCCATCTGGCGCGATTGCATCAGCAGCTCGTAAGTGCGGGTATTGAAGTTGTGACCGCAGATTGTGTAGCTTCTGCCCTTGAACAAGCCCATGAAGGAATCTTGGATCTCGTGGTTTGTGTCGAGAGACTCAAAGGATTGGATGTATTTGACCTCCTGGCAATTAAAAGCGAGCAGCGCGATCTCTCTGACATACCGGTTGTGGTCATTAGTACTTCCGGGCGACGGAAACTCGAATGTTTCAAGCTCGGCTGCGATGATTTCATCCAGCTCCCCGTTGATGAGCCAGAGTTGATTTTTCGAATTTGCGCGGTATTGCGCCGTACGATGAAGAGCGGGTTGAGTGGATCGTTTGAACATGTGACCTTTGTCGATCTCGTCCAAATGCTAGTGGCCGCACGCCGTGATGGCCGCCTTGAAATCGAAGCTGAGGAGGTTGCTGGCACACTATACCTGAGCGAAGGTCAGGTGATACACGCTCTCTGCGGCAAACAAGACGGAGAAGATGCGTTTCTTTCGTTGCTGCGAGGGACACGTGGAGCGGGTTTCTTCGTTTTTACCACCGAAAAGTTCGACGAAATCGAGCCGACTATCCTTAAGCGTACTGACCATCTACTTCTTGGGCTTGCAAGTAAAATTGATGAAGAGCAGATTGCTTAGCCTTCTTGCTCGAGGCAGACTCGCAGCGCTTCAGCACCAACCGCAGCACAGGCTTCATCCCAGCTACGATTCTTTAGTGCATCTTGATTGAGTAGTCGTTGATATACAGCTACGCTTATTTTAGCGGCGAGCAGTGCCTGCTCATTTGACTCGAGCGGCGGAATGTCAATGTCCGTATCAACTATTTCTTCTGGTAGAAAACTCTCAAATCCCCGTTCCAGTTTTGCCTGTGACAGTGGGCGAACGATTACTCGAATGTCGAGCGGAAGTTCTTTACTGTCCTTTACTTTCTCATCGTAAGTGAGAACGATCAGCGTTCCCATCGTATTTGGGTCGAACCAATCGAGTTTCGATTTGCCATCCCATTCAATCACCGTGAGCGGGACGGGAGTTTTTTCTGCATGTGCGACCAAGGCTTCCGCTGTTTCGAAAACGCTTACTTCGGTGTTTCGCTTGCTCACAAAATGATGGGTTATCTCTCGAGTCAGAGTGTTGTTTATGTAAATAGCAACATGATCGGATTCGTCGAGCTCTTGTGCGGTGCTGGTGAGGAGATTCTGCACGGTGTGCCGCAGTTGCTCTGACTTAAACGGCTTGTACAACAGTGCATCGACAACTTTGTCGTCTGCGATATCTGCACCTTGTTCTCCTCCGGCGAGCAGCACAAAGGGAATTCTTCGCAGCGCCTTATCGGACTTCATTTCTCGACACAGCTCTAATGCGTCAATTCCTTTCATATCACTGGCGCAAAGCACCATATGTGGACGAAGGTCTCGCACACGGGCGATCGCCGCGCTTGGATCGGTCAATTGTTCCACATTGACGCCGATTCTATTGAGCGCCAAAGAGGTAATAGCCTGGACAGCAGAATTAGTGTCGATTAACAGAATGGTCTTCTTCATATAGACTTAGATGCGACTACAGACGAAGAGGTGTGTAGAAAAATCAGCAAAATAATCCAGTAAATTTATGCCGATAAAGAGTGTGTATGCCAGAACTACCTGAGGTTGAGACTGTAGCTCGCCAGCTTGCCCCACTTCTTGAGGGGAAAACCGTTCAACGAGTACAGATTTTCGATAAGAGAATTGGCGGGAGTTTTTCGAAGCTGAGAAATTCCCGGATAATTGGCACTGAAAGACTCGGAAAACAAGTGTTGCTTACTCTACAATCTGCTTCGCATACCCACTATCTGGCGATTCACCTGCGTATGACCGGTAGACTTATTTGGTTTGAACAGCAAGCGGTAATTGGACAAGAAGCGAGATTTGTCTATCCCCAACAAGAAGCGAAGGAGAAATCTATGCGAGTGAAGCTGATCTGTGAGGAGGGAGAGCTTCGCTTCTATGACACTCGGCGCTTCGGGACATTTGAACTCTCGCCGTCGAAAGCGGCATTCGAGCCAAAGGGTGTTGACCCGGTGAGTGATAGTTTTACAGTAAATGTACTTAAGGGCCTGGCGCAGGGGAGCAGACAACCTCTGAAGAATTGGCTGCTTCGCCAGGATAAAATTGT
>CBDUGV010000340.1:0-3973 GCA_965366815.1 uncultured Bdellovibrionales bacterium
CGGTATTCTGACTCCGGAAATGCTTCAGTGCATGAACGATAACCCGATCGTCTTTGCGATGGCCAATCCCGATCCAGAGATCGAGTATGACGTAGCGCTCGCCGCTCGCCCCGACGTTATTATGGCGACCGGTCGCAGCGACTTCCCCAATCAAGTCAATAACGTGCTCGGCTTTCCATTCATCTTTCGCGGTGCGCTTGACGTGCGGGCGAAGGGAATCAACGAAGAGATGAAGCTTGCGGCGGTTCGAGCGTTGGCTGCCTTAGCCAAGGAGCCGATGCCAGATAGCGTCAGAGCTGCATATGGAAATGCGTCCTTTGCCTTTGGGCGAGAGTATCTCATTCCCAAACCGTTCGATCCTCGAGTCTTGTATACCGTTGCACCGGCAGTTGCCGAAGCGGCTGTGGAAACCGGGATGGCGAGAGAAGAGATTGATATTAAGGAATATCAACTTCGTCTGAAGGGAAAGCAGAACCAAGGTAGAGAGATACTGCGTGGATACTACGGCATGGCGCGTAGCTCCACTCCTCAGAAGATCGTCTTTCCCGAGGGTAATAACAAGAAGGTTATTACCGCGGCGATGATGGCCTACGAAGAGGGAATAGTTCAACCGATATTACTCGGTCGGCCAGATGATATTCGCAAAGTCGCGAGCCGTATTGATGTTGATATCAGCGGAGCGGAGATTGTGCGACCGCGGGAGGATGCTCGATACCAACCGTATGTGGAGCAGTACTACGGTGAGCGCGGCCGCAAAGGGGTAACTGCATCTGAAGCGAAGCGAGCGCTACGGGTAGAGCATATTTTTGGAAACATGATGCTGGCCAATGGGGAAGCACAGGGCCTGATTTGTGGTGTGGACCAGTATTTCCCAGAAATGGTTCGACCGATACTCGACATTGTCGGAGTGAAAGAGGGGTGCAGCACGGTTGCGGGCCTTTATCTCGTTTCGATTCAAGACCGATTGTTGTTTTGTGCGGATACCGCAATCAACATAGAAATGACGAGCGAGAAGCTTGCCGCAATTGCTCAGCTTACCGCAGAGTTTGCTCGAAGCATGAATATTGAGCCTCGAGTCGCCATGCTGTCTTATTCGAGCTTTGGTGCGGTAGCTCATCCGACTGCGAGGATGGTTCGTCATGCGACAGAACTTGTGAAGCAGCAGAGCCCTGATCTGATTATTGACGGGGAAATGCAAGTCGATGTTGCAATGGACCGACAAATCCAACAAGAGACCTATCCCTTTAGTGCGCTGCAAGATGAAGCGAATGTGTTAATTTTCCCAGACATGCAAAGCGGAAACATTGCCTACAAGCTATTACAACGGGTCGGTGGTGCAAGAATTGTTGGGCCCATTATTATGGGTCTACGGGCGCCGGCCTATGTCATGCAACGACACGCCTCGGTCGATGAGATCTTCAACATGATTACCGTTGCCGCAGGCCAAGCAGCTATTTCCAGTCCCGCTTCCTTGGAGAAATAAGCTAGGGCTTCGCCAGTCGGCCAAAGAAGACGATAGTGCCGGCTCGATTCTCTTGGAGCAGAATTAGAAAAGGATGGTCTGCTGTAAAGCGAAAGGGCTCAGCTGGTATAGCCGATCCTGAAGTCGCCAAACCAGTTGCAGCGGCGGCGACAGTACCTTCTTCGTTGACTTCGATTGTTGCGGAATGCGCTGCGGCACCTAGTATAAATTCATTGGGCTCATCGGTCATCCCAGAGAAATCGGCATTTTCATTAAAGGCGCTTTTGATACCGCTGTTTTTAAATGCAGCTGACAAGTCAGGTGAATCTGAGAGAGTGAAACGAGGAATTGAAATATTGCCAAGGCGCGACTCCATTTGGTTCTGCAATTGATCGAGCAGGGATTGAGAAAGCGAGGCCTCTAGGTCAGTCAACCCATCTGGTGATTTTGGGAGTAGGAGAGTGAGCGAAAACGCAGCACCACGATAGGGAAGGCGGAGCGCAGTCCACGTAGGAGTTTCGAGATACTTATAGAATCCGCTTTGATTCATGAAACTCGCCTCGGTCTTTTCTCCATCGTAGGAATGAAACAGGCCGGGGGAAGTCGATGTTTTTTCAAATGGTTTTTCCCAGCTCCCCTTAAAGTACACGGCATTTGAGAGGGTCAGACTTGTATTCGCGCTAATTGTACCCTTTTGGAAAAGCTCTTTGATTTTCTGCTCTGTTCTCTGAGCGATCCAGTTGTTTATTTGCGCGCGTGCCGCTTCGGCATTGCTTTGGTAGTCGAGTGCTGCAACTGAACCAAAAAAGACCTGCTCAATCGTCTCTCGATAGGACTTGCGAAGAGAGAGTCCACGCATTGGCCAGATGGCATTGGCGATTCGAAAATCAACTCCGCTCTCAGAATCTGTCATTCCTTCCATTATTCGCTGTATCTCAGTATCGAGAACGGCTTGGGTCTCGGGAAGTTGAAACGCCTTTTTAAATTCCTGAGCGGTCTGCCCCCGAGCGCCGCGCTGAAGCATCGCAGAGGCAAGCCCTATACTGAGCGGGGAGAAAAGCAGGTTACCCGGCTCTTGTGCGAAATGCCGATACTGAGTAATTGCTGAAGGATTAAAGGAAAACATCGAGTCTTCTGCCTTTGTTTTCTCCTCAGACGCACTCGCTGTGGTAAGCACCAAGAGGAATAAGAAAGCTATATGCCACAGTAGAATAGAGGACTGCTGAGGTCTGGTTTGCCGTATACAGTTCATGTCACAAGTATTCAACGCTTGAACCTAGGAAGCAAGTGCTAAGCCGCTTAGCGAAAAAGCTTCCTGAGCCCAGGGAAAAGGGGAGCCTCAAAGCCAGTTGCTCGTCGTGGTTTTGACGGTCCGAATTTTAAGAGGGCTGCTTTAGCTGCGGCAGCTATCTCGCCGTCGCCGTGCTTCGCTAATGCCGGTAGTTCACCTTCTTCGGCTGCGGGTTCGGCATATGCTCGACCGAGCCTACCGAGTACAGCAATTGCTTCGAGGCGTTGCGGCTTCGGCGCCTTCTCGTAGTGGGCAATTCCGAGCAGTTGTTGTGCAAAGGGAGCTACATCTTTTTTGATTTTCTGATCGCGAAGCTGCAGCGTTCGAACTCGAGTGCGACTTGTCGTTTTCTCGGCTGCGTCGAGTGCCTGGACGATTTCCCTCATTCTCCTGCCTTGGGGGTCGTTCTGCAGTTTCGCATCGTGTTGCTGATCAACCGCATAGCTCGGTGTGACGTTTCCTCGAACAGGGAGGCGTGCGCCACCAGTCCGCGGTCCTTGTTGTAGTTGCATGGTATTTCCCCTTTCTAAAAGCGGTTCCTTCGATACTCACCATTCTTCTTGGAGCCGCCAACTGTATTATCTTCGTCAGAATCATACGATATGCCCGGTATAGGAATATGTGGATGAGAGTAGTACTTGTTTGGAAACTTGCGTGGCAATCGGCGAAAATGAACGATAGCTGGTGCGTGCCACATCTCAAGCGTCTTGCGGGTAGAAACCCGCTTTTGTGAAATCTTGTACCAGCGCTTCATTCTCCGAGCAGTTCTTGAAAACTGTCCACAGCTTTGTGGAAGTTCGGAATAACCTGCACCGGTGAACTGGCCGCAGAGCGCCTCAAGGAGATCACGATTTTCCTCGGCTTCTAAGGGGTTCGGTTTGCGCTGCGGATTGTCTGTTCCATTCCCGTTGTTCTGATTGTTCTCGTTGTTATTCGAGTTTCCGCCGCCGCCGTTTCCGCCGCCGCCACCGCCGCCGCCACCGTTGAAACCACCGCCTCCAAGTCCTCCACCAAATGCAGAACCACCACCTCCGGGAAAACCAATCTGTGAGGCGTTTCCAGGTACTGCGGCAACCCACACTTCATTCCGTGGGGACCAGCTGGCATCCAAGTCGCGTACGCGTGCCTGTAAGATTTAAAAATTTAATTTGAAATATTGGAATATATAAAATGAATATCTATTACGACAAAGATTGTGACCTGGCTATCATCCGCGGCAA
>CBDUGV010000341.1:0-3964 GCA_965366815.1 uncultured Bdellovibrionales bacterium
CAAGAAGTAGAACGCATAACAAATTAATGGAGCGGCCAGCCACTCTGCGGTATACTTGAGCTTATTGATTTCAGCGATTGTCCCTGCCTTGGCTCGGCTGCCGCTCATTGTAAACGTTATACGTCACACGATATCTTGAACCGACTCGAACAAACTTCTGCTGGGTATGAATGAATATCGGGTTTCTCGCAGTTTTTTCAGCAGCAGTGATATTCGGTTCTGCCGGAGTATTCGCCAAAACGCTAGAAATTCCAGCAACCGTTATCGCCTGTTTTAGAGTTCTCATTCCGGCTGGTCTAATATTGCTGACAAGACGCGATTTGCGGACCAAGCTTTTTTCCAATCCAAATAAGAGACTACTGGCAGCCTCTTTGCTAACCGCTGGTCGCATATTGCTCTGGGTGTTGGGCTTTATTTTTGCGGCAATTAGCAAAGCAGTTGTAATGCTTTATACTTGGCCGATCTTTCTAACGGTGTTGGGCGCATTCTTTCTAGGAGAGAAAGTATCTAGACGAACCAAATTACTCCTCCTAACCGCATTCGTTGGGATTTTAGTCGTGTACTCTGGAGAGGAAATTTCTCTAGAGAACAAAGATTTAGTCGGCATGGTGTTGATGTTGGGAGTCGCAATCATAAACGCAATTGTGATGACGATCTTCAAGAAAGAGCTCCAAAGCTATTCGCCAGTTGAGGTTGTTTTATATGACAACTTTGTGGGATCAATAGTATTTTTGCCCTTTCTTTTTTATCACTTCAGTTCTCTACAATCTGAGACGGTTGGATTGGGAGTGCTATATGGCTTTCTCATAGGATTCGTTGGATCTTCGTTGCTATATTTTGGTTTAGCAAGGATCAAAGCATCTGTAGCTTCGGTGCTCTGTTACATGGAAGTAGTAAGTGCAAGCCTCTTTGGAATCATCTTTTTTAAAGAAGTCATTACCTGGAATATGATAACCGGGGCATGTATGATTCTTGGTTCGGCTGCTCTCGTAAGGAACGAGAAAAAGTGACGTATAACAATACGCTGGAGCCGACGGCATCTTGAGCCCCTAGTTCCTCCCATGGTAAACTCGCATCGCCGTAGGTAATTTGGCCGCGGCTCAGCTAAACCGTTATGCCTACCAATACACAACTTCAATTTTGAGCAAGTTGGATCACTTATTTGTGAAATTACTGGTAGATTGCCAGCAGACGATTCCCACGCTTGCGGAGTGGTTTGAAAATCACTGGGGTCATCTAGGTCCACGGCTCAATCGAGATTTCCAGGAAATTCGGCTTCGTCGAAGTTTGAATAGAGATCTGATTCCATTAACTTTGGTCGCGTTTCGAGGTGCTGAACCAGTTGGTACAGCTTGTTTAAGTGACGAGGGACATGCCTCGAGATCAGATCTTTCTCCATGGCTTGAATTTGTCTACGTTCTTCCTGAGCGTCGAAACGAAGGAATCGGTAGTGTTCTTATTGACAGGGCAGTTAAAGTATCGAGGGAGATAGGCATCAAAGAACTCTTTTTATCGACGAAGTCTCAGGAACAACTATATTCGAGATTGGGGTGGTCTGTGGTTGAACGAGTTGCAGACGACCTTCCAGCGGTCATAATGTCCATATCAACGCAGGCATAACAACTCGCTGGAGCCGACACGATCTTGTGATGTTTGTATCTCAAGTGGTAAACTCGAATCTTTAGTGGCTAGCTGCGTGCAGCTCAGCTCCAGACCCTTATACGGCCCTAATGACTCCACGCATTACCATTTCGAAAATCTGGGAAGACGGAGATCTTCTAGAGTTTCAAATAGAAACCACTGATGGTGCATCCTTGTTCTTCCATAGGGTGTATTACGGGAAAACCCGTCTAAAAAGCCTTCTCGAGGAGTTAGATTTTTTCAAGAAGCAAATTCACGGCGGATTGTTTGATCTTCGCATGGGCAGTTTTGGGCCGGAGTATGCAAACGGTGCTTTTCATGTTCGTTTCCATTTTCAAGCTTCAGGCAAACTCTGCCTTTCGGTGCATGCTCAGTCAGATTTTTTCGACTTTTCCACTCACAATAAACGTGTCGCGAGTGAAGTACGTATGTACTTGGTGACTGAACCAGCCTTGCTTGACCGATTCATCGATGAACTAAAAGAAGTATCAGCAGAAAAATCAACTCAAGCAGAGCTTATGGCCGTATAACAATACGCTGGAGTCGACGGCATCTTGTGGCTGTTGTTTTGCTCGTGGTAAACTCGCTTAGCCGTCGGTAATTTGGCCGCGGCTCAGCTACAACGTTATACGTCTTGAATCTTCTGCCAAAATGAATACCCAGTTTGTTCGAATTGACGACACCTCCTACAAAAACTATCGCGGTAGAATTCTTGAGATTTATCTAGATTCAGGAACCTCCAGGGTTCACGATCAGTATCTAGATCCAGCAGAAGAATCGGACTACCACGATTCCGTTTTGGGTAAGAGGAAGGGATACGGTTACGTGGTCATTGACTCAGATAAGTGTGAAGGATACATCCTTGCATATCCATTGAGTTTTGAGCCGCTACTTCCTGACGCTATTCGTGATTCAATCCCTTTGGAGCGTTGCCTCTATATTACCGAGATGCATTTATCGCCAGAATGTCGTGGGAGGGGAATTGGAACGAGTTTGATGCAGACGTTCGTCAATGAACTTGACCCTTCCGAGTGGGACTATCTAGTCATTCGTGCCTGGAAGAGCAATGAGGGAGCACTGCGGTTCTATGAGAAGTTTGGTTTCGTGCGAGGTGAGGTAATTGACGAAGAGAAGGTCAAAAAAAACCGCTCAGGCAAGTTCTGGATTCAGAAGCAATATTTAATTCGCCAGTTATCCGACGTATAACAACTCGCTGGAGCGGACGCGGCCTTGTGGTTGCTGGACTGCCGGTGGTAAACTCGAGCTTTGAGTAGCTGAGCGCGCGCCGCTCAGCTTAAAACCGTTATACGGCTTCCCGAGTATTCGATGAAGATTGCTAATTTGCTTCTTACAGTTATTGGTGTCTGTTCGGCGGTAACGGCAGCGGCTTTTGTTACTATCAAGACACCGGCTTTTGCTGATTCGTTTGCCGACAGTGGCGCAGCACTTCCAGAGATAACGCGCTTTTTTCTAGTCTCGTCAGAAGGAAGCCTCCAACTCGGTTGCGGCATCTTGGCTTTTCTCTTGATAGTTAAAGAGCCTGTTGTCGAGAATCAAAGAAAGAAACTCATGCTAAGTACTCTTGGTTCGATTGTAGCGCTGGCCGCATTGCTGGGATATTTTTGGGCCATGAGTTTACCCGAGCAGTCTCTCAACGCGGTGATATAGGTTTTAGCCGTATAACACCTCGCTTAATAAAAACCAAGAGTTTGTGCTCTCAGATGAAGAACGAGACGAGTTGTTGCGCGCGAAATTGGGTGTGCGTTTAGTCGAAGAAGAACCGTACATTACCGGAGAATTTAAATACGACGTAGAGGATGGAGTTGCTCAACTTTACGGCGCAGTAGACTCTTTTGTCGATAAAGACTGGCTTGAACAGGCGGCACTAACAGTTGAGGGCATCAACTCCGTTTAGAACAATATTGACCTTAAATATATAGCTTGAAGGGAAATTGCTAAGATGATGATTAGCAGTGCCGGGGTTCGTTTCGCTTTTTTTCCCTACGAGCTAGCAGCCGTCACTTGAGTAAACAATAATCTGCTCCTCCTCACTCCACCAGTATCCACACGTTGTCTTAGGAAAAGTTTTCTTGCGCTCTGGCAGCAATTGTATCGTTTGGTAAAAATCGGCTATTGCGCCTCTTCGGTCTTTTAGACGCTTTTTGCAGATACCGCGATTGTTGAAAGCGAGGCCGAACTTCGGGTTGAGTTCAATCACTTTGCTGTAATCCGAAATGGCCGATTTACACCTTCCTTGAAAAAGCTTGGTATTCGCCCGGTTGAACCATACACTGTAATCATTCGGCGTCAGTTGAATCGCTTT
>CBDUGV010000342.1:0-3945 GCA_965366815.1 uncultured Bdellovibrionales bacterium
GGCCAGACAAGGCGGGCTCGGCATAGGGGCGGCTGTGGAACCAGCGAGCAAGGCGAACTGCTTGGACTCGTTTCCTTTTCATGAGAGCGCTGCGGCGACGGAGGGCTCGTGGTGCGGCTTGAACGGCTTGCCAGAGCGCTGGCGCCGAGGAGCGTTCAACGCAAAGTGCGCCAACGATTACCAGGGTGTTTCGTATGCTTTGTGGGAGGAGGCAATGCCAATTGGCAGCAAAAGAGTAGTTGTTCAGTTGGAGCAAGAATCGGTTTCGAACGCTATAGGCATTCAAAGCATCCGGTAGATCCCCGCGACGCTGCGGCAAGACTCGTCGTACATGATAGCCGATTGCCGAGGGTACATATCGGCATTTCCATCCCAGCCATTGAAGGCGCCATGCAAGCTCAGCATCTTCGCGGTAAGCGAAGAAGGCATCGTCGAACAACCGTAGTTCGGGTTTGGCTCCAGGTTCTCGAAGCGAGGCGTCGTGTAGACACTCCTTCGAAATCAGTGCAGCAGCCCCACTTGCACCAAACACGTATTGATCCTGCTCGTATTGCCCTCGGTCGATTTCTTCAGACCCGCGATCGAAATGGCGGATACTGGGGGTCATATACATTCCTGTGCTGTCGAGCCGAGCCGGATTTTCGGGCTGCAACTGCCCGTCGGCGCGAAAGAGCTTAGGGCAGACAACGCCACATCTCGAATCATTGCTGAGACGCTCGCAGAGGTGTTTGAGACAATTCGACTCTAGTCTGACGTCTGGATTGAGAATAAAAATAGCGTCGGCATTGTAGTGCTCCAGCAGTTCTGGGGCGAGGTTATGAGCACCGGTAAATCCCAAGTTCTGGGATTGCCGTTGGACGCAGACGTTTTCTGGGAATGCGGTTTGAACGAGTTCGACGGTCTCGTCGTTTGAAGCATTATCAGTCAGATGGATGAACAAATCTTCTGAAGGGCGAAATCCTTCTTGTGCAACAACTGACTCTAGACAGGGGACAATAGTAGCAGCGTGATTAAAGGTAACAATATGGACTACAACTCTGGGGAGGCTTTGATGCACGTCATGCCGCTCGTTGATTGCCACGCTTTGTTCGGTAGATGGAAGCTATCCACTCGCGCAGGTTGTTCTAAAACACAGAGAAGTCCCACGGAGCTTTTTTGTGCCGTGGTACATAGCCACTAGCGGGTAGGGCGCACCGCGCACAGCCCATGGGCTTGCGGTGCGCTCGCTGACATTCTCCTCAGTCTCAAAACTGAGCATATAGGTGGAGCCAGCCGAGCCTGCCTCTGGTGCAATATCGATTTGATGCCACTCGTTATTCTCAATGTCTGCGGGTTGGAGTTCTTCTTGCGCAATAAGACGCTTGTTTGCCGAGTTGGGGGTGCTCGATGTCTCAACTTCGCTCAAGGCGACGCGAATCGGTGTTTTGATTTCTGAACCATGGGTGGCAAGTCGGAATTCAACCCGAGAAAGTCCATTGAGACGGCAGACAAAGAGTTGGTGTACTGGCTCTTCTTTCGTGATGCGAAATTGAGCATTCTCCGGAAAGTCGAGCATGATATCAACTTCTCGTGCCGGCTTCGATTCAGCAGTGCCCAGAATGTTTAGCAACGGCCGAACTGCTCTGTCCCAAGAAAATTCTTCGATTGCCAAACGTCTTGCATTGGCAGATTTTTGCCGGACCAGATCAGGCTGGCTAAAGATTTCCTCACACACTGCGCGAAAAGCTTCTTTGTCGTTTGGTGGAATACACCACCCAGCATCATAACGGCGGATCAAGTGACTGAGGTCTGCGTAGTCATTGTAAATTATTGGGACACCGGACCAGAGGAAACTCGTTGAGCGAATAGTTACTGCCAGCTGCCGCTCAAGATTCCACTTCATCAAATCAATCGCCACATCACAGTGACCAATTCTTTCGATAAACTTGGCGTAGGGCAACATCGGTGAAGTTTCTATTTGCGGATGATTTGCAAAGCGCTCAAACAAATTGGCGTAGACGCCTTGTTTGAGTTTATAGCTCGGATGCTCTCCGCCTATCATAGTGAGGCGGCCGCGTCCTTTTTCTTGCAAGACGTCAGCTAATTGCTCGAGGCCGAACGAGGGGTCCTGCCAGGGGAGGAACACTCCTCCGAATAGAAAATGAGGGAACTCCGGTGATACACTCTGACGCTCGTCTGGTAGGTTCGGATCGAGCGGCATCGTTATGGTTGCGATTCGCTTCTCAGCCTCAGGGATCTGCGCTCTCAGGAGGTAGGACAAAAAATAGAGCCGCTGCGTTGGGCCGGAAACGATAAAATAGTTGGTCTTGCTCAAAACGCCGAGCTTGGCAAGTACCGCCCAGTTTTGATTGGGTGAGCGCTGATAATGTCGCTCGAGCATATGGGGGCCCGCTAGATCGACCACCACTGCTTGTGAAGGCCGAGTCGATGCAGTTAATGCCGGCCAATGTCCGCAAACGATAACGTCAGGATTTACTTGGCCGATTAAGCCAGGTTGGTTTGTCGCATCGAAACAGAATTGTCGAAGCTCGCGAAGTTCCGCCAAGGCGGTCTCATTCATATCGCTCGAAGCCGCAGTCTTTGCAGCGCTTTCAAGAGCGGTCTGGGGCACAGAGACCACAACTTCATGTCCTTGGCTGCGCAGTCCTTGGACTAGACCAAAGGTCCGAAGCGCAGTGCCGCTAGTCGGCAAACCTGGAACGGGGATTACATCGGTTGTGAAGACGAGGAACTTCATAGTTTGAGCAAAATGACATATGCGACTAGATTCTACAAATATTTATGGCGGAAATACCCGGCAATTCTGCGGCAGTAGTAGGTATCTTTTTAAGTGCCCAGAAACTATAAAGAAAACACCGTTCTACCGCAAAGGGTGAGCTAGTTGACCGCGCCGGGATGAAAATCCAATTGCGATGGTAATTATCATCTATGGCTGATATGGTGAAGCGCCTCAAACGAGCGCGTTAGGTGGTACCAAAATGAAAATCCTTCTGTTCAGCAATGATCTTATGCCGTTTTCACAGCTTCCAACGAGCGGAGGCGGCTTGCGTTGCTGGCAAATATACAAAGGGCTTCAAGCACATGGTTACGAAGTTGCCGTGTCTATGCCGTCGTTCACGTATCTTACCGAGAAGCACTACGATCAGATTCCAGAGGCGCAAAAGAAGCTCCTTTGGAATTGGGGCACACAAGATGACATCGCGCGGCGAGAAAAGCCCGATGCGATAATTTTCGCTTCAAATTGGGATCACTATAATCTGAGCAACGTTCCTGAAGTCCCACTCATTATCGATCTACACGGGTCGCGGTTGATCGAAACGACGATGTGGGGCAACCCAGTCGACACAGATCGCAAGCTGGAGATTCTCAGCAAAGCAGACTGTTTGCTGACTGCCGGCCAACGTCAGCGCTTCTATTTCTACGGCTGGCTTGTGCAGGCTGGACGAGTCGCTGAAGACGAACATTTCATCCGCTATATCCCGATTTCCCTGAGTCCAGATGGGCCAGAGCATTTCGATCCGGAGCCTACCTCCGATGAGACGCCTCTGCTCGTCAGTGGTGGCGGTTGGTTCCCCTGGCAGAACCAGGCTAAGTCGATCTTTGCCGCCTGTAGAGCTGTCGTTGAGCGCAATAAAGGGCGAATCGAGATATATGGCACTCCGCATGACACCCAGACAGTGTCGGCTGAGGAGCAGAGTATTCGAGAGATATACAAGAAGGTAGAGGGCCTCGCGAAGGAATCACCGCGGATTAACGTCAACGGCTATGTCTCTCGTGACGACCTGTTGAAGGTCTACAGCCAAGCCAGTGTTGCGATTGAAGCAATGGAGTACAATCTCGAGCGAGAACTCGCTTTCACGACACGTACTGTCGAATATCTCTGGTGTGGTCTACCCGTGCTCTACAATAATTTTGGTGAGCTGAGCGAGCATATCTCTGAGTACG
>CBDUGV010000343.1:0-3944 GCA_965366815.1 uncultured Bdellovibrionales bacterium
GGTGTAGCGTAAGTTGAGGAGGTGAACCACCTTCGTAGTCTGGGTCCTCATAGAAACAATAGGTAAAAGTGTTCTCAAGCATGTCCGCACTCTTTTCGCTTGCATAGAGTGGAATGCTCGTATTGTGGATAAAGTTGAAACTTCTTAAGTCGTCGATGCCAAACACATGATCGGCATGAGTGTGGGTATAGAGTACGGCGTCAATTTTAGTAACGCCATGAGTGAGTGCTTGGCTGCGCAAGTCTGGCGTGGTGTCTATGAGGATACGCCCAGCTATTTCCTCTGCGCTCGTGCCAGAGCCGGGAATATCTTTCCCCTGTAGCTCAATGTAGGCACTTGCACGATGCCGCTTGTTTTTCGGATTGCTCGACAAACAAACATCGCAGCGACAGCCGGGAATGGGAACTCCGGTCGAAGTACCTGTGCCAAGAAGAGTTACTCTCACGTGACTTTGCGCGGAACGCCCCCCTTTCGATACCCCTCGAGGTCGATCGTGACGAATGAAAACCCGTGGTTCTTTATTGCGGCCGTTAGGTTCTCTTTCGTTATTGGGTCGAGTGCCAAAGCGAATTCCTCAGGTGCCAACTCAATTCGCGCAAGCGTTATCGCCGGGAGGGCCGCTTGGCGATCACGCAAACTGTGTAGCTCATGGTAGCGAACGCGAAATGCGCGAAAGCCAAGCGCAGAGAGTTCCGCTTCTGCTTGCTCGACCATAGCGAGTTTCTCTTTGGTGACTTCAACGCCTGCTGGAATGCGCGATGCAAGACAGGCCATTTCTGGTTTGTCCCAAGTGGGAAGTCCACGCCAGCTACTCAACTGACGAACCGCATCCTTTCGCAGTTCTAACTCAACAAGGGGATGGCGCACACCAGCTTCACGCGCCGCCTTCTGGCCGGGTCGGGTGTCGCTTAGGTCATCGAGGTTCGTTCCGTCGACGAGAACTCGTTTAGGACCTGTGGTGGTGGATTCTTTTAAAAGCTCAATAATAGATTCATACATCGTCGATTTACAGAAAAAGCAGCGATTTCCGAGGTTGGCACGATACTGGGGGTTTTCCAGCTCTGTGGTCTTGATAATGTTTTGTCGGGCCCCGATGTGGCTTGCGAGTTTCTGGCAGGCCTCGAGTTCAGCCGCTGCAAGGGAAGGAGAGTGAGCGGTAATTGCCAAAACCTTCTCAGAGCCAGCCCCATCGCAGGCCGCTTGCAGCACGAGAGTCGAATCGACCCCTCCAGAAAAGGCTACGATAACTTCGTCCCATGGCTGAAACCACTCTGTGAGCCGTTGATAGGACTCATCTTCGAGCGCGGCAGAGAATTCATCTATCTGTGCTGATGTCATAGAACTAGTTTTACTACCAAAAAAGGCTTAAATGCAAAGAGATTGAGGCATCGAGCTTTGCTTGCCTCGCTACCTAGTTTCCTATTATAAATACGGACTATTATTCCCGAAAATACCGTATGGCATTCACATGAGCGATGAGAAAGAGTCTGAATTAAAGGTAGTTGATAAACGTCGTTTCAGCTCAGAGGGTGAGACCAATACTGGAATCGACGAGGATGCTGCCGCCAGTCGTGCAGCGGAACGTCGTCAAGTAGAAGAGGCTGCGCAGCAAGCGGCTGCTCAAGCACAGGAGGGTCCACCACAAGTTGACTTTCCATCGTTCGTTATGAGTCTGGCGGCACAAGCATTAATGATGCTTGGTCAGGTGCCAAACCCAGAGACTGGGCAGGTAGTGGTTAATCTCGAGGCGGCGCGGCAGACGATAGATATTCTTGAAATGCTCGGCCAGAAAACTCGCGGTAATCTTTCCAAAGAAGAGGAAAAATTGCTGGGTGAGTTAGTTGCGAGTCTACAAATGGCGTTTGTGAATAAAAAACAAGAAGAACGAGTCAAACAACCCAGTTAGTGCAGAGTTCGTTTCTTCGGAGGTATTCCAGTTAATGAAAGTTCAAACAGTATCAATTCCATGCAAGCAGGTTGTGTTGCTTTTATTCTTAGCGTTTTTCATTCCGTCAGTTGCTGTCGCAGAACAACTTTGGATTGATGGGAATAACGAATCGCGAATTATTCCAGAATTAAATCTTCCCAGTTTCGCCCCTGCTATTGAGAAGCTTGGTGAGTCAGTAGTTAACATTCAAACTGAAGGACGTGAGGAGGGCCCGAAAGGAGCTCAGCAGCGCCAGTTCCGCCAAGGTCCAGGAGGCGAGGCTAATCCGTTCGATTTCTTTTTTCGAATGCCTCCCGAGCAGAAGAATCGTCGATTCAGCAGTCTCGGCAGCGGATTTGTAATTCATCCCGACGGATATATCGTCACCAATCATCATGTGGTGGATAAAGCTTCGAAAATTATCGTTAGCTTTCGTGATGAGAAGAAGACCTACGAGGCGACCCTGATTGGGAGCGACCCCAAAACCGATTTGGCTTTGATCAAAGTGGATTATCCCAAGAAGCTTTCTGCCGCACCGCTTGGTGACTCGGACGTACTTGCCCCGGGCGATTGGGTAATTGCTATCGGTAACCCATTCCGACTAGGGCACACTGCAACAGTCGGTATTGTTTCAGCGAAGCACCGTCGAATTAATGCGGGCAAGCCCTACAACTATACCAATTTCATTCAGACCGATGCTTCGATTAACCCGGGAAATTCTGGAGGACCCTTGTTTAATGCGAATGGCGAAGTCATCGGCGTAAACACCGCAATCTACAGTCCAGGCAGAATGGGGCAGGGAGGATTCAATATCGGTATTGGATTTGCGATTCCTATCAATATGGCCAAGGGAATCATTTCTCAGATCAAGGATACTGGTAAAGTAACTCGTGGATGGCTCGGTGTATTGATTCAGCCAGTGACAGAAGAAGTCGCTGAGGCACTCGAACTCGATTCAGCTACTGGGGCACTTGTTGCGCAAGTGATGGATAATAGTCCTGCCTCAAAGGCAGGGTTCCGTCCTGGTGATGTCATTCTCTCGTTTGATGGTTCAGATGTTGAGGAGAACGACGATCTGCCAATGATGGTTGCCGAAACTCCGGTCGATAAACAGGTCAGTGTCTCGGTGATGCGTGACGGAAAGCGTAAGAAGCTCAAGGTAGTTATTAAAGAGCTTCAGGACCAGGAAGTTGAGGAAGTTGAGCCGGTTGAAAATGAAGAGACCACGCTCGGACTAACTGTTCAGGAATTGACCGAAGAAATCGCCCGTGCACTTAGTGTCGAAGAATTGAACGGTGTTGTGGTTACTGCCGTAGAGCCGGAAAGCCCTGCTGCAGAAGCGATGCTTCGACGAGGTGATATAATCTTGGAGGTTGGCTCAGAAGTCGTCAACTCGGTGAAGGGTTTTCAGAAGTCGATTGAAGCGAAGATTTCTAAAGGCAAGCCAGTGTTGCTCTTAGTTCGCCGAAATACGAACACATTGTTCTTCACAATAAAACCAGAGTGATGTGGCCAATCGAAGTTCTTTAAGTACATCCTCGCGAGGGCCGCAGAATGCGGCCCTCTTGTTGTATTCAAGCCTCGCCCTGACCTGCCTCTTTGCAGCAATTGTTGGTTGCTCAGGGTCTAAGGAAAAGTCGAAGCCTGAGGCCGTCTACACTTCGACTGATTCTGATACAGACTCAGATCTCTCAGAACCCTACGAGCCGGCGCCTTGGTATTCCTGGAAAGGCATGTTTCCTGGCCGCCAGGTTGTCGAAGCAGAGCCAGTGGTCGACCCGGACAAAGGTACCAATGCTGCCGAGTTGGCGAAGCACGGAGCCTACTTAACTAAGTCGGTCGCCGCCTGCGGCTCTTGTCATGCGAAAGACCCAACTTCACCGGATTCGCCTCTCTCTGGTGGTCGGGTAATCTATGACGAGTCCGGTCAGGTGCACGCCTCGAACATCACCCCAGACGTTGAGACTGGCATCGGCTCCTGGACTGTCGCCGAGATTATGCAGGCACTACGGGCCTC
>CBDUGV010000344.1:0-3916 GCA_965366815.1 uncultured Bdellovibrionales bacterium
AGTGGTGTTTACTTCAAACGACGCCCAGCCATTTACCGACGATCCCTTGGGTGAAGCCTATGATCTTGAGTGTGGGACTCGTTTAGGAGATCAGAGTGATGCAACACAGTTGCCTTGGCAGACAGATGTTGGATCAGTGAAGGAATTCTTTTCCGCTGAAATCTTGTACCGCTACGATATTCTCGAAGAGCAAGAGCAGCGCAACCTCGATGGTTCGTATCGAATTGAACTCAAGGGACAAGAGCAAGGCACTTGGACTGTTCACCTAGAGAATGAACTAAAAGTGGTAAATGCTCGAGAAGATGCCGATATCGTCATTTCTATGGCGCAGAAAGATTTCTTAAATCTGATCAACGGTCGCTTAAATCCGCAGCTGGCAATTCTTGCGAAAAAGATGAAAGTCAGCGGAGACATTCGACGGGCGCTTGCTTTCCAGTACATTCTGACGCCAATTCCGGAGTAGTAGGTTGAAGGATATAGTTGCTATTGAGAAACGTCAGCGGCTCCCCGAGTGGCTGCGTCGTCCACCTGGTACTTCGAGTGAAACTGCTGAACTAAAGCGCCTTCTCCGTCAGTCGGGATTGAACACCGTTTGTGAAGAAGCTCGATGCCCCAACATCTCAGAGTGTTTTGGCCGTGGAACAGCGACCTTTATGATTCTCGGCGATGTCTGCACCCGTGGGTGCCGTTTTTGCTCAGTTACGACCGGCCGGCCAGAGTTCTCGGCGTCGCAGTTTGCCGAAGAGGCTGATGAAGTTGCTAAGGCCGCTGAGGCGCTTTCGCTTAAACATGTGGTTGTTACCTCTGTTGCGCGCGACGATCTGGCTGATGGCGGAGCGAGTGGGTTTGAGAAGACCATAGATGCGCTGCGAACCCGACTGCCTGAAGTGACTGTTGAGGTGCTTGTTCCCGATTTTCGAGGGAATGCGGATGCGATAGCGGCGGTGGTCGACGCCAAGCCGGATGTATTGAATCACAACCTAGAAACTGTTCCGCGACTGTATCGAAAGGTTCGTCCCGGTTCGAATTACAAGAGATCGCTCGAATTACTTCAGGCGGCGAAAGAACGAGATCCCAACATCAAAACCAAGACCGGCATCATGTTAGGTCTCGGCGAGGAGCGTGAGGAAGTTCTTTCTGTAATGAAAGATGCTGTTGCGCACAGAATAGACATTTTCACTGCGGGCCAGTATATGCAGCCGACTCGCACCCATCTTCCGGTTGAACGCTACTTGCCGCCCGAGGAATTTGCTGAGTATGAGAGCACTGCGCTTGCCATTGGGTTTTCTCAGGCCTTTGTCGGTCCATTGGTGCGCAGTAGCTACCATGCTGACGAATTTGTCGATGCGAGCAAATAGATCCAGACGCTCGAGAGCTAGAAGATGAACCAACCATTTTTTCGAATTGCACAACTTCCGCCGTATCCACTGGGCGAAATCGCCACGGCAGTTCGCGATGCGCGGCTCGAAGGGCGAGATGTCATTGATCTCAGCCAGGTAAATCCAGCGTTCGAACCTCCGGCAGCCGCAGTCGATAAACTCGTCCAATGTTCGCTGCAGGCCCACAATCATCGATACTCGGCCTCTCAGGGAATTACTCGACTTCGCACTGCAGGTTGTAGCTGGTATCAGCGGCGATTCGGCGTCGAACTCGATCCAGAGCGCGAAGTCGTTGTTACTTTGGGTACGAAAGAGGGAATGGCCCACCTTCTTCTATCGGTCGTTTCACCAGGGGATACCGTCTTGGTGCCGACACCGAGTTATCCGATTCATACCGCGGCAGTTTTTCTAGCGGGTGCAAGTTTTGTTGGTGTGCCGTTGTATGATTCCTTCGCAACTGCTGAGGAGCAAGGCTATCGGCTCACTTCGGCAAGTGATGACTTTTTCACACGGCTACAGCATCGACACGACAAGTGTTGGCCGCGACCGAAAGTATTAATCTTGAGCTTTCCGCATAATCCAACCACCAGCACGGTGACTGAGGATTTTTTCGAAAGACTGGTTGCCTTCTGCAAAAAGAATCAAGTCTACGTCGTACACGATTTTGCTTATGCCGATCTGACGTTTGAAGCAGGAGCGGCCCCAAGTATATTAAGTGTGCCCGGTGCGAAAGATGTCGCAGTCGAGGCGTATTCGCTTTCAAAGGGATTTAGCCTCGCAGGTTGGCGCGTTGCCCTCTTTGTCGGAAATCCTCAATTGGTCGAAGCACTCAAGCGCATCAAGGGGTATATTGATACCGGCGCTTTTCAGCCGCTGCAAATTGCCGCTGCAACATTGTTAGAGCGGCCAGAGAAGGAACTCGTTGAGTACCTGGGCGAAATCACAAGTAGGTATAGTGCACGACGAGATGTATTGGTTGAGGGGCTCTCTGCGGCGAATTGGACCGTTTCTAAGCCGCGAGGCTCTGTGTTTGTCTGGGCCGGGCTCCCGCAAGAGCTTCGCTCAGAGGGAAGCCTCGCAGTTGGTCACCGCTTGTTGCGGGATGCGAATGTCGCGGCCTGTCCAGGTATCGGTTTTGATGCGGATGCCGACAACTACATTCGATTTGCCTTAGTAGAACCGGAACACCGGCTGCGACAAGCGGTTCGGGCAATTGCGGAGCGCATGTAATCCTATGAAACGAGGCTCTTGCTTTCTTGCGACGTGTTTATACTTGGTGATTTTTGCGTTCGTAGAGAATTCTCAATTTAGTGCGCTTTCCACTGCTTTTGCTGCTGACTGTTCGGCCGCGGCACAGTTGCTGACTGAAGCGCGAAAACTGAAAAATGATGCAGTTGTCGAGAAACTGAAGCAAGCGATTGAGTTGTGTCCTCAGATGAGTGATGCACAATTCTCTCTCGGTGCGATCTTTCTTGAACAAGGAAGAATCGTCGAAGCGAAGAATCACTTTTCTAAAGCAAGTCAGCAAGATCCGAAAGATCAGCGATACCGGCTCGCTTTGGCTCATGCTGAGTTAGCTCTGCAAGAATATTCGGTTGCGGAGCGCGCTTATCAGGCCATCTTACAAGAGCGAACAGACGATGTGCAGGCATTACACGGTTTGTCTGTTGCTTATTTTCACCAAAAGAGATTGCCAGATGCTGAAGCTGCCCTTCGACGGGCATTGCAACACGATGAGAATAATCCAGAACTCCTGCTGAATCTTGGAGTTGTGCTTGAGGCACAGGGAAGGATTGAGCAGGCAGTAGGGAGTTACCGTGCGGCCGTGCAGCGTCGCTCATCATACGGCATTGCGTATTGGTATTTGGCCAGAGCGCTGCTTGCGACTGGAAAGCTGGAGGATGCAGATGAAGCAATTCGCAGCGCGGTACTTCATAGCCCCGAGCAGGGTGGGGTGTGGGTAACTCAAGCCATGGTGTTAGACGCAGGGTCAAGCTTCGAAGAGGCCCTGAAGGCTCTCGACCGGAGTGCGAAAACAGGTATGGATTTAGCCGCGGTTGATGTAAATCGAGCCGTGTTGCTGGCAAAACTGGGTCGAATCCCTAAAGCGTTGTCAAAATTAGGAAAACTAGTAGAATCTCATCCGGAGAACGCACGGGTCCATTCGGTGCGTGGCTGGGTCTATCTCCTCGATGGCGATCTCGTTCAGGCAGAGAAGTCTCTACGCAGGGCGATTGAGCTCGATGATTCGGAGGCCCTTGCCTACAACAATCTGGGTATTGTCTTGAAACGAAATGGTCAAATCGACTCGGCCCGCAAAGCGTTTCGAAAAGCGAAGCAACTGGCAAAGGACCTGAAAGTTGCTGAACAAAATCTTTTAGAGCTAGGTGAATAGAGGAACGATATGACTGGTGGCGCGGAATCAGCACATCTCAAGCGAACGCAGTATTGTGGCACGCTCAATAGAGAGCACATAGGTTCAGAGGCAACGCTCTGTGGGTGGGTTCGCCGACGTCGAGACCATGGTGGTCTGATCT
>CBDUGV010000345.1:0-3875 GCA_965366815.1 uncultured Bdellovibrionales bacterium
GCACCTTGGATCCTAGTATTTTTCTGAGGAGTTGCGCCGTTCACTGTTTCCGGCCGATAATGTAAGGCGGTGTAGTTCTCGAACTGGAGTAGGAGCGTGGTAGAAGATCGAGCGGATCGCATTCTCAAGGACATTTATGGATACTCATCGTATCGCGGCGAGCAACGGGAGATTATTCAGCATCTTTTGAGTGGGAATGATGCACTTGTCTTGATGCCGACTGGTGGTGGTAAATCATTATGCTACCAGATTCCTTCACTTCTTCTTGAAGGACTCACCCTTGTGGTCTCACCGCTGATTTCTCTCATGCAAGATCAAGTGCAGGCGTTGCGTCAACTTGGGATTCGCGCGGCGTTTCTTAATTCATCTCTTAGTCTCGAAGATGCCATGCAAGTTCGTCAGCTTGCCGAATCGGGTGAACTCGATTTGCTCTATGCGGCTCCGGAGCGAGCGTTGCAGGACGAGTTTCTAGAGTTACTCCAAAGATGTTCCCTCAGTCTCATAGCGATCGATGAGGCACACTGTGTCTCACAGTGGGGTCATGATTTTCGCCCGGAATACGCCGAACTCGCGAAATTGCACGAACTTTTTCCGAACATTCCGCGAATTGCTCTCACCGCGACAGCAGATGCACCGACTAGAAAAGATATTTGTCGTTCCCTGCGGTTAGAAAAAGCTAAACACTTTGTACAGGGATTTGATAGACCCAATATCCGCTACCGCGTTGGGCTGAAAGAAAGTCCTCGCAAGCAATTGCTCCATTTTTTGCGAACAGAGCATGTGGGGGATGCCGGAATTGTATATTGTCTTTCGCGGAAGAAAGTTGAAAGCACCGCTGCTTGGCTTAGCGATCAAGGCATTCGTGCCCTCCCCTATCATGCGGGACTGCCCGACCATGAGCGTGCGGCACATCTACAGACGTTCCTCCATGAAGAAGGTGTAGTCGTAGTCGCCACTATTGCTTTTGGAATGGGCATAGATAAGTCAAATGTTCGATTCGTGGCCCACTTGGATCTACCGAAAAGTGTTGAAGCGTATTACCAAGAGACGGGGCGTGCCGGAAGAGATGGACTCCCGGCAACGGCATGGATGGTCTACGGTCTTGCCGACGTCGTCGCCCAGCGCCAGATGATTGAGTCATCCGATTCAAATACTGATCGAAAAAGAATCGAGTCTCAAAAACTCAATGCGCTCCTCGGCTACGCAGAAACAACTGAATGCCGCCGGAAAGTCATCCTTCGCTATTTTGGAGAAGAGCATCCGGGTGCCTGCAACAATTGTGATACCTGTATCAATCCAGTTGAAACATGGGATGGAACTGAAGCAGCGCAGAAAGCGCTCTCAAGTGTATTTCGAACGGGTCAACGCTTCGGCACGGCCTATCTCGTAGATGTATTGCTTGGACGAGCCACTGCACGCATCAAACAGTTTCGCCATGATCAGCTCGGTTTGTTTGGTTTGGGAAAAGAACACGACGAACGACAGTGGGCTAGCGTATTTCGACAACTTGTCGCAATGGGATATCTCTCGGTAGACATCGAAGGATATGGCGGTATGTTTTTAAACGAGCAAAGTAAAGCATTGTTGAAAGGAAAGAGAGAGATTCAATTTCGGCGAGATCCGCGAGCGGCCCAATCCCGAGGCAAAACGAAACAAAAAGCAAAGAAGGCTGTTGAGCTCAGCAGCGAGGGTGCTGTCTTATTCGACGAGCTTCGGGCCAAACGATTGGAACTCGCTCGTGCCCAAGACCTTCCACCCTATGTCATTTTTCACGATAAGACACTGATTGAGATGGCCGAACGCAGGCCAGTTTCACTCGAAGGTCTCAGTCAAATTTCTGGTGTCGGCCAATCGAAGCTCGAAAAGTATGGAGAATTATTTCTCGCTGTAATTCGCGGTAATCTTGAAGCAGCAGAGGCAAATGCTTAGAATTACTAAAGCAGCTAGCTCAGGTCGCGAAATTCGCGCGGTGCATGTCGGCTGTTGCGTTCTGGTGCCGGTCGAGAAATTAGCATTCTGCCTAGCACTATGAGTATACTAGGCGCTATCCGTTCTCCCTAAAAAGATATCGCGTAGTTAGAAAGTGATTGTCCCTCGGTCGCACATTGACCTTGCTCTTCGAGCCCAATGTCCGGTTGATCGAGAGGCAACACCGGTTTCCGGTTTTCCCAATTCCTTGCCGCTTACAGCGCGCGTCACCCCATCATAAGGAGAACAGCATGTCTGACGAGAGTTTGCATGAAGCGCGGCTGTTCGCCGACTACACGCTCACAAGTGTCCGGGCATTTCTCGCAACCCTTCCAGTCCTAGAGGCAAAATACGAATTTCACGTTGGCCAGTTGGTTTGGCCGCGCATTGTACCAGGTGGTCTCGAGGAATACTGCTCCCATCTAAGTTTCTGCGTACTGGCCGCCTATCGCATGGCAAAAGAGGAACCTATCGACCCACAATTGCTGCGCGAACTGGCTCCAGTCAGTGATGTGACATTTCGCATTGACCGCGAAGACCTTCCAGATCATTTGCATTCAGACATATTCGATGATTTGGAAATATCTGATGGACCGAGTGAATGGCCAGGTATCGTCGTTGCCACGGAGGGGTATCTTCAACTTATCGATCGCAACTCGACAATTCTTGTGGCTTCGGGAGCAGAGATGCTTCGCGCAAGCTGTGAGTACCTTCGCTACCACGGAGAGATAGATTGGCTTTGTCGAGCTGGTGGGGATCTGAAAGCGGTTTTGGACGAGTTGTCGGTAGCTTGTGCTGAAACACTGCCATTACTTCGAAACGATGTCGAACTCGAGGTCGGTGCGAGCGATGCCCCGATTGCGAATCTGCGCGATGTGGTGCTCGAGGTAAAACAGCGCCTGCCCCAACTTCTATGCTACATCCCGCAGGCATCCGGAGAACCAGGTCCCAACCAATTGGTTTGCGACCTACTTCGCGATGCCGAAGCGTGGATTTCAGCAGTCTTCGCGGTTCATATGAACGTCTCGCACTTCATTCAGAAGATGCGTGAAAACGATTCTTGGAACGCTGGAGAAAGTTGGTGAGAGCAGCAAGTCCCCGGTTCTATTGAGGCAGAACCGGGGTTGCTCTCACTATAAAGAAATTCTGGCTCCCCACATGCAATTGGGGCAAACTACCAGGCGGCTCGCGTACTGTGTTATTGTTTACTCGGAAATAGGATCAAGTATTATCATGAGATTGTTTGTTTTTACTGCCATTGTTGTCTTCCTCTTCTCTGCTGGAACAACAGCCTATGTTAATTCTCGCAGCGATCGAGCGAGCGACGCGACCGCGAGCGAATCCCCGGCGCACAGGCCAGAGATAGACTTAGCTACCTATCTTCGAAGAGGAGGAACAGTCCTTCATGCTCCGTCGGATACGACAGACGAGCATCTCAAGCAGTTGCTGAAACCAGAATTTCGCAATCTTCAAGAACTCGTTTTAACAGATACGGCCATTACCAATACTGGAGTCAAACGAGTCTCCCATCTCTCGCTCGAAAAGCTCTACCTCACTGGAACCAACACCAGCGATGAAGCTCTCAAATCGCTGAGCAAGATGTCTACCTTGCGGAGACTTTCACTCAAAGGCACAAAGATGAAGGGAGAAGGGTTATCTAATCTCGTACACTTGCCGATACAAAAGATCTATTTAAACTCTACTGAAGTAGATGATAGTTGCGCGAAGTATCTCAAACAACTTCCACTCAACACTCTTTATCTCGAGAATACTACATTCGGTGATATAGGGATGAATGAGCTACGGGAGCTTTCGATAGCCGCAATCAATATTTCGAATACACTAGTCTCAGATTCGTCTATGCCTATACTACAGCAGTTTCCACTTCAAAAAGCGTACATCAAGGG
>CBDUGV010000346.1:0-3856 GCA_965366815.1 uncultured Bdellovibrionales bacterium
CAACTCAACCTTTGCTTCCTGTATGAAAATGCTTGTACCTGGCAAGATGGTAGTGACTTCAGTTTCGTCATCTTTCACTACTGTGGGGTAGTACTCCGCCAATTCCTCCTGGCAGAACCCTTCCTCCATCAATAACGCGGCACTCTCTCCACGACAGGGATCCTCCTCGCCAGTGTATACATCAATGGCCTCGCCTGCTTCAGCTGACAGATTCGTTTCTAGCTCGAGGCTGAGGTCCCACTCCTGCGCTTCTTGAGCCATTGCCTCTCGCTGAAACTGCACTGTTTCAATTGAGAAAAAGAACGGGATGGTAAGTATCACGCAAGACACTGCAATAGGATGTAATTGGGAGCGCGTCATATGGTAGCCTCAACTAAATCGCAGGGTGAAAACTCCTTACTCACACTGCTGCTGTGTACTCTTTGGCTGTGTGTCCAAAGCCACTTAGCGTTCTTAAAATGAAACCCCCGGCTGAGAGCGCACACACACTCTTCAACCAGGTGTTTCCTCTGCCACTTGTCGCGGTTCGTCTCGCTTCCCCTGCTTGCGCGGGGGTCGGAAGCGCGGGCAAGAAGAAAAATAGTCACACCCCCCACAGGAGGAACGGCCATTGGCGAGTCAAACGCCCAAGCGGCAATGAGGTTATGCGGGGAATCGACCGAGAAAGACTGCGTGCAAGAGTCTTAGAACAGGTTTGCGAAACTCTTTCAGATCTTGTTCTTGTATTTCTGGCCTAAAAGACAGCCCATCCCCTTACAAGGAATACGACTGAATAAGCGTTTATCATCCCAATTCTATCCCAGAACTATTGCATTTCGAGTAACAAGGGTCCTCCCAAACAATGTATGCCCAGCGCTAGCTGGTGGTTTAGAAACCGTAGGGGATACAAACTTCAAATAACATACAAACATTGTCCCATTTTCCTACACTAGACGATTTGCTGAGAAAGGTTTGTATAACCACAGCAGAGAGAAGACGTAAGTAGTTCTTCTAAACTCTAGTTTCAGCAATCATCCGTCTGACGGCTGTTCGTCGAATGATTAGTGAATTGCAAAGTCCAGTGAGGTAGTGGAAAGGGAAATGGCGATATATAGGGAACTTCCTTACATGAAACCCCTCTCCTACCAATCTGAGGGCATGAATCTTAGAACAGGTTTGCGAAAACATTTCGAATCGCAACCGACCTTGTTGAAAGATTCTAAGGCTACAACAAATTGAGAATACCGGTGGTTAGGGACATCAAAGCCAAACTAAATCACCATGACGTAATAGTGTTATGCAATATGGTACTTACATACTAATGGCTCTGCGATTTTTTTCGATCAGCTTGCTCAGTATACTGTTGGTGGGAGTTCTCTTCTCTGCTGCCATTGCTGTGGCACAGTCTTCGCCCGATTTCGTATCGCCAGAAATGGCAGCAGATGTAAGCGAGCGCATTAGCAAAGCGTTGCGGGACTACGAGCAGAACGTCGACCAACTTGAGGGAGACCTCCGCCGTTTTCACCAAGAGAACTCTAAGCGGGGCTCATTCCAAGTTCGCGGCAGAAACGGAAATACGAAAACTTTCTCTGGAATGCCTCGACGACACCCGCTGCTCGACAGCGACGGCGTTGCAGACACCTCCCAGCAAGACTATACGGAGAAAGACACAAAAGTAATTATGAATCCCGAAACCTTCGGACCCTGCTTCGAAGAGCGGCAAGTATTTGACTCGACCTTCACACAGGCATGCGAAGCACGATGCCCCGTGCGACCCACCCCCTGGCGAACACTCGATGGAACGTGCCGGCCCTGCGATCGAAATCCACTCGGAGGGGTACCCTGTGGCTACAACCAATACTACGTCTCTGAAGTGTATCTCCCCGTGTATCAATCCCGCACCTACCCGGGACGAGCAATGGGAAGCTTTGATCCCACGGGTGGGTATCTGGCAGGTGAAGACAAACGCGCTGAGCTTACCTACGAAGCTGTGCGTGACTCAAGCTATCAAAGCGGAAAAACAAACTTCAAGGCTGCATACAAAGAATACTTCGACAGAAACATTTCCGATTCCGACTTCTCTAAAGCTTTGCCTGCATCACTTTACAAATCTGCTGATTACACTGGTCGAGACTTGAGCGTTGATGACAATGGACTCTCCGGTGTTCAAGCACTTCACACCTTGGTCTACATGACCAATTTTAATCGTCAGCTCAGCAGAGGAACGCGGCCCCCGTTGCAGTGGCTTGGATATGCGCTGGAGGACAAATGTTTTGCAAATGTATTCCCGGATGGTCAAACCAAAGCAATTGCTCATTCCACCTATGCAAACGGAAATGAAAAACTCAATTTTGCCTACAATCACAGAGGCATCTCTGAAGGGCGGGCAAAGAACAGCGACCTCTATGGTTTCTCGATGCTTGATGAAGGACCGAGGATTGGCTCACTCATTAACTCAGTCGATGCAGAGTGGGAACCGGGAAACCCAAAGCAGCTACCATCGACTACGAACTGGATGTTAGGCCAGTATATCGAAATGAATCTACAGTATTACGGCCAGGGGCTACAGCGAATGGGCACATCCGAGAACACTCATTACCAAGATGCGCTATACCACTCGTTTTTTCGCCTCTATCACTCGCGAAATTTTAATCATCTCAAAGATCCTCTGTATGCGGGTATCGCTTCCGCATGGTCGTTCTATACACTCAATAGTTTAAAAAGCTACGCAAACAACAACGCCCCTGGAAACAGCAGGCCTCTTTTTTGGTCCTTCTACCGCGGGCGACCAAATGGTCGCAATGGTCAGAACTACACTGGCGAGAACGGATCCATCGGACCGGGGAAAATATTTTCTGTGGATAAAATTCAAGTAATATATCCGACAGTAGGCGATGGCGACACAGGTAGTCATTGCTTCAGACCAGAATCCCTCTCCCGTTCGGCCTATGTCGAAGACAGTGGAAAAATCGCAAAACAATCCGGTACGCAAGGCTTCTACGGATTTCGCAGAGATCTACGAAAGGAGCTACTCGCTCGGGGGATTGACGATGCGCATAACTACGTTCGGGAAGTGCGTCTTGCATATTGGATTAAACGTGTGAACTGCCACTGTACGATGTGTAGCTGGCCGCAGTTCCCTGCCTGCTCAGTGCTCAATAGCGGCGATATGCCCGAAGAAAACTTTTATGGAACTACGGATCTCAATAACAGCGATCCAGTGCTCACCCCAGGCGGGCTATTTGGACAGCTTGCGATTGGGTCGGCTACTACTGGGCCCGGTGCTCGACGTCTCATTCTAGAAGAACAGCTCATTCCCGCAGGAGGACGCTAATGAGAAAGCTAGTTGCATATCTCATTGCCTGTTTCCTAGTCGGCCAACTAGTGGTCGACATAAGTCTTGCACAAGGAGTGCCCGCAGCAGGCGCTGTAAATCCGAAGAAGGCATCGCGAGGGTACTTCAACCAGAATGGTGGTACCGCTTTCAATCAAGGACCTATTTCAACTGTCGCAACAACCAAGGTGATGGATACGTTACAAAGCGGCGACCTTGGTTCACCTGGACCAGCATCCCCGATGAATCCCCAGGGCGGTGGCGGCAGTGGCCCTCCAGTTATTCCGACTTTTCCATTCGAACTTCCTCCCACGCTTACCCCTTCCGGAGCAAGTCCTCAAATCTTCTGTCTCAAGAGGACACGTAGTCAGAAAAGGGGGATACCAAACTCGGGGGAACAAAATCAACTGGAATATCTTTGTGGTGCGAGAGGCTGCACAGCTCAAGTTCGGGTACATATTCCCCAGACCGCGACTCCTCATGCGAGAGCTCGTGGTCGTATGAAACGGGGTCCGCTTCTCTCACCTCGACTTAATCATCGAC
>CBDUGV010000347.1:0-3852 GCA_965366815.1 uncultured Bdellovibrionales bacterium
TTACAAAGCGTAGATCACTCTCTGTGGTCCGTTTTTCTGTCATGCTTTTCACATGAGACCAAAAGTGGACTTCGAATAGAAGCGCATTGTCGCCAAAATCGGAGAACCAGACGAGCGGCTCAGGGCTCTTCAGTACCTGTGCGTGCTCTTGCACCGCTTTCTTAAGTATCTCAGCAGCTTGTCTCGTCGGCGCGCCGTAGGCAATGCCGATCTTAATGTTAAGCCGAACTCGTCGATCTGCCAAGGTCCAGTTGACGACCATTTTTTCGAGGAATTGGCTATTGGGAACGATAAGATCGATGTTGCTCGAGGCGCGAATTATTGTGCTTCTTAAACCAATTCGCAAAACGGTTCCCGTTAAGTCATCGAGTTGGACGAGATCGCCTACACGAATCGGCTGTTCCATCAGCAGTATCAAACCACTAATGAAGTTATTCATAATGTTCTGGCTACCAAAACCGATTCCGATAGCAACAGCACCACCAAGAATAGTGAAGATAGTCAGCGGCACATTCGCCAGTTTGAGTGCAAAGAGGGCGAAGAAAATGACTAAGAAGTAGAACAGCAGTGACTCAAGTGCTGCAGACACCCCTTCGGCAAGTTTCAATTTTGGGAAGAGCTTCCGTCGAACCTGCCGACTAATCCGTCGTGAAAGGAGATAGCCGATCAAGAATAAGAGTATCGCTGTTACGACCTTACTAACAGTGATAGGTCGATCATCAATCGAAGTTAATTCATAGGACCACACACTCGAGATAGAGTCCTTGGCTGCACTCATTTTTTCTCGAACTTGCAATCCACCGAGCCTACTTGCTGAAGTATCTAGGAAGCGCTCGAGAAGGCGTTTTAAGCTATCGGCCTCCGTGAGATAATTTTCATATGCGGCGCGGGCACTGCGGACACTCTCTCGCTGCTTCTTGAGCCAGAGAATCGTCTCAGAATCCGCTACTTCGGCATGCTCTATTTTCGTGTCGATCGCGAGTGCTTGCTTTCGAAATTCGGCAAGTCGAGCCAAATCTAGTTGGTTCTCCTGGTTCAACCGCGCAATTTCTCTCGTCGCCGAATCGGCCCATTCCTTTACTTTCCTTCTCGCAGCATTGTTATTTTCAAGCTCGAAGCGCTGATTCCAAATTTCTCGTCGAGTGGACACGAAATCTCGCCGTTTGACCAACAAGTCGACCGAGAGCAGTGCCTGCTCCTTTATTGCTTCCAGCGCAGCGGATTTCTCGTGCCATTGCACCGTATCGGTTTCGGCTTCCTTCGCGGAACGAAAGTTGGACCATTCCCGTTCGGCGGTATGAAAGGCGGCTTGTGCTTTATTCAGTTCTGTCTGCAGGTCTTTCTCGCGCTCTGCTAATTCTTTGAGCTTTTGGTCTAAATCGTCTTTGCCAAACGAGAGAACTTTTCCCAGTTCAGTCATTTGGCGCGTTTTGCGTTCAAGTTCTTCTTGAAACTGCCGCTTCGTTTCCTTCGCATTTAGAAATTCAAGCTCACGAAGAACGATGTTCTCTTTCGCAAGCTGAGACTGGAGCCTCGCCAATTGCAGCATTTTGCCAGCTGGCTCGTTCGCGACCGCCTGTAGCCTCGTATCGATATCTTCTTTTATCTTCCGTCGCGCTTTTTCCTTTGCTTGATACTCGGTCCGGGCCGACTCGAGGTTGAACAAAGCAGCAGAGACCTGTGTCTCAACTCGCTTGAGCTTCGCCTGCTCACTCGCCAACTCGTTTCGACGGGCCTCAAATTCAAGAAATGACTTGGGTGGCACGACAACTTCAGCGGCAGCTTCCGCATTAAGGGTTCGAGAATCACTCAAGACCGTGCGCGCTTCAACGGCTCTTAGCTGACGCTCATAGGTAAACAGTATCTGTTGTAAGAGCTCTCGCCTTGAAACGAGGTACGGGCTCAATTCCCGGCCTGACAATCGCTTCAATTCAGTATCGATAGCGCGCTTGTCGTTCTCAATTTTTTCCGATGTGAGCTCTTTCACAACTTCGGTTGTGGCCCCAGGAGGTATTGCAGGAAGCTCTTGGGCAGATAGCGGCAAGGAAGTGCTCAGTACATAGCAACTGATGAGAATTGTAGTAGTACAAAAAAGCGCTAGTCTTAAAATCATTCAGCCGTCACATGCACGAAAGGACTCGGTTGAGCCTGTTTATATTCATTCAGGAATTCTGACATCTGTCGTAGCTTCGACACCGACAATGCCTTATTCACCGCATCTCGCAATGTTTTCTCATCGTTTGCGTCAATCAGTGCATCTCCATTCAAATCATCCATTACGCCATCTTTGGGAGACTCGTCGATAATAATATCAGCCGCCTCACCCCATTGATGCCGGCTCAGTCGAGCCCCCCCGAACTGCTTGTTGGCATACGGTGTTCGATATCCCTGCAGCACCGAAAATGTCTGAACGGGCCAACCCGCACTATTTACTGAGGCAAGAATGCGTTCCATGCGAAGTACGAGCTTAGTTCTAAGCACGATGTACTTCGGATACCGCTTTGAACGGTCGCTCACAAACTGCCCCAACTGGAAATGAGGTCCAACCAAGGTCTTCTCATTTTCCTTACTGACTTCAATATACCCTTTGGGAGCCGAAGTCATAGCCAGAGTTCCCAGGGGCGCAACCGGATAAGACCCGATCCGATATAGATTGATATATTCTCCTTCCTTCAATTTCGCGGGAACCAGCACAAATATGTTTAGCTCGATTTGGTCGGGCTCAGTAAGGTTGACCAAACGGGCCTTCAGTAGGCCTGAGGAACTCGGTGCCTTCCAAACCCACTTATTCTTGGCCTCTGGTGCAAGCTGAACACCTGCAACTTCTAACTTAAAACGATGGAGGACTTGCTTGGGATGCGCTTCAATTTTGACGGACTTGCCGGGCAGCGCTGATACCAACATGGTTCTATAGGGGATCGAAATACTATTCCAGGAAACGGAAAAATTAGCCCTCTCCTCGACAAAGCTCTCATCCTCTGCGTTTGCACCGCCGACAAGCAGTAGTAGACAGGCGAGTAGCGAGAATTTTCTTACAGTATTTCGTAACATTTTCACTAGGAACCTTAGACCAAAGGTCGGTAAACAGAATATAGAGCCTACGCACCCATTCGGCATTGATCTGATCAATTTGGGCCTCAGTAGAGGAAGCAAAACAGTACTGGCTAACAACTACAACTATCTGGTCAAATAATGTAGAAATTATTTACAGCGAACAACCTATAGTAGCAATAGAATAGTCGGATATCGCGCATCGAACTGTAAAAAGGCACCTATGGCGGTAGAATCAATGGTTAACACTCGAAGTCAGGTCAAGGCGCTTCGCCCTCCTCAAGGATCCAGTCCAGGCACATTGGTGTTTGCCAACGATGCGCGGCAACCGAGAATCACCGTTATTACCTATGACCAGACAACTCATCAAACGCTGGATGTATCTCGCGTCGAAGAACTAGCTGAACTGCCAATCGCTGCCAGGAAGGAACCAAGCGGCCTACTTGCCAGTCGAGGAAAGGGTGCGAAGAAAGGCGTCACCTGGATCGATATACAGGGACTTGGCGACGAAGCAACTCTGCGCCAGGTATCTCAGATTTTTGGGATACACCGACTGACGATTGCCGATATTGTCAACGTCCCGCAAAGACCCAAGGTCGAGGAACATGAGGGCTACTTGTTGGTCCTCACAGTCATGGCCTCAACCGATCCGCAAAAAATGAAGGTCCAACTTGAGCAGATCGGCATTGTGCTGGGCGATGGGTACGTGGTGACCTTCCAACACGAATATGGCGACGTGTTTGACCCGATTCGCAAACGAATTGATGAAGGGAAAGGACCGATACGCAAGCAAGGCAGCGA
>CBDUGV010000348.1:0-3849 GCA_965366815.1 uncultured Bdellovibrionales bacterium
CTCTTGCCCATCGATATCGATCGGTGCGTACATCCCGTCTTTATAAAAATCCAGGTGACCACTCGTCTCCCAAAGCTTCGCTTTGCCGATATGCGGTGTGTAGACAAACTGATATCCACCAGCCAAATGGATATTCTTGCAGTGCTCTTCGATGAGATGTCGAACGAGCCCCCCTTTCGGATGCCAGAGGATGAGTCCTCCCCCTACTGTTTCGGGATTGGTGCTGAATAAATCGAGATCTTTCCCAATGCGCCGATGGTCTCTCTTCTTTGCCTCTTCCAACTTCCAAAGGTACTCTTCTAGATCCTCTTTTCGAAGGAAGGCAGTGCCGTAGACTCGCTGCAACATCTGCTTGTTCTCATCACCACGCCAATAGGCTCCGGCGATATCGAGCAACTTGAAATGTTTGATCTGGTTTGTGAATCGAATATGTGGTCCGGCACAGAGGTCGGTAAAATCTCCATCGCGATAAAAGGTAATTTTTTCACCCCGATCGGCAAACTCCTCTAGCAATTCGAGTTTATAGGGCTCGTCCATCTCCTTGAGGAGTGTGCGCGCCTCATCAACGCTCATCTCCAAGCGCTCAAAACGATGTTTTTCCTTGATGATCTTTTTCATCTCGGCTGAGATCTTCTCAAGATCATCTGGCGTGAAGGGTTGGCTTACTTCGAAGTCATAATAGAAGCCGTCAGCAATCGCTGGGCCGATTGCAAACTTCGTTCCGGGATAGAGTCTTTGCACGGCCTGGGCGAGAACATGCGAGAGACTGTGCCGATACACCATTCGGGCCTCTGCACTATCTTCCTTCAGTCGGACGATTGTAGCATCGCCGCCCTCGGTAATTGGAGTCTGTAGATCGAGAAGCTGGCCATTGAGTTTCAACGCGATTGCGTCTTGGAGTGCTTCATCTCCAACTTGTTTGAGAAATTCAAACACATTGCTACCTGGCTCCAACTCGTGTTCTGAGCCATCAAGAGTGAGTTTCATTCTGCCTATACCAACTAAAAAATACGCCCATAGTGATTGAAACAGGCAGCTTAATACAAATGCGTATCTGCGGAAAGGAATGCGAAACTACTAGGAGGAAGCTTTCTAGCGGGAGCCGACGTCCCACTCGTTATTCTCGACCTGATGCCGATTAGTCCCCTTGGTCGTCTTGCTGAATCGACCAGGATACTTGCGAATTCGTTTTACTTTTCGTTGGGGTTTTCTCGACCCGGCAATTTGCTGGGTCGAAACAGCGACGACCTGAGCATCGGCTGAACTCGCAGCTGATTTCTCGTCGAAAACACCAGTTTTAACGTAGTCAGAGCTGAAAAATCCGTTCACCGACATGTCGGCGTAAACTGGAGTGCTAAATACAAGCCCAACAATCAGTACTGCTATTGCTACTAGGAACAACCGGGGGGACTCGAGATTTCTGTCTAAATACTTGCCCACGTTAAACTTATTCACCAACTGCTTATAATGATGACTAATATTAAGATGATTTAAGGGCAAAAACGGTGCTAATTTCCGCTAGATTGTAGCCCTTATTGGACTATCGGCACAAGTAGAGGAAATTTTAAGTAAAAAGAAGTCAGTAAGCGCTTGTAATTACTTAGAATAGGTCTCATCGTGAAAACACTGCGGCAATCTAGTGCAATGCCCAATCACAGACCGCAACTCGCTGAAAGCAACGGTATCGGCGATCGACCCCACTCCAAGCTAGAGAACGCAGGTTTTAGCCTGAAGTTCCTCAATCAAGACTTTTTCATTCTCCGAGTAATCGATTGGCACTTCAATCAGATGGACGCCGCTCGTATCCAAACACTTTTGCAAAGTAGGAAGCAATTCATCAGTAGCTTCGATCCGATGACCCGAGGCCCCATAACTCTCGGCATACTTCACAAAGTCGGGATTCCCATAGTCTAAACCAAAATTCGGCAATCCCATTCCCGCTTGCTTCCACTTGATCATGCCAAAGGCGCTATCATTGACGATAAGCACCGTGAGATCGAGCTTCATACGCACCGCTGTCTCAAGCTCTTGCGAATTCATCATGAAGCCGCCATCACCACAGATCGCCATCACCTTTCTATTGGGCTTCACGAGCTTGGCTGCCATTGCTGATGGAAGGCCCGCACCCATCGTCGCCAAGGCATTATCCAACAAGATGGTATTGTTTTGATGCGCGAGGTAGTTTCTGGCAAACCAGAGTTTGTACATACCATTATCAAGCGCGATGATACCGTCAGACGGCATTGCTTTTCGCACATCAGCTACAATCCGCTGAGGGATCACCGGGAAGGAGGCATCACTCGCCTTGTCAGTGACGTGCTCATCAATTTGCTCCTTGACTCGCTTGAAATACTCACAATCCCAATTGGGTAGTTTCTCGATTCGACCAGTTAAACGGGAAATACTGTTGGCGATATCACCGACAATTTCCAATTGTGGAAAATAAACCGGATCAATTTGTGCCGAAAAGAAATTGACGTGAATGACTTTCTTTCCGCCAGGTTCCATAAAGAACGGAGGCTTTTCTATGACGTCATGGCCGACATTAATTATCAAATCTGCGCGGTCGATTGCACAATGTACATAGTCGTGATCTGAGAGTGCCGCGGTACCTAAGAACAATGGATGGCGCTCATCCACCACCCCTTTCCCCATTTGGGTGTTGATGAAATGAATTCCAGTGGAATCGATAAACTTGGTAAGTGCCTCCGAGGTTCTCGTTCGGTTCGAAGCCGCACCGATCAGGATAAGCGGCATTTTTGCCTGCTGGATCATCTCAACTGCGGCATCAATCACTCGGTCATCAGAGCTTGGGCGAACCGACCTGCTCACTTCAAATAGGTTGGAATCGCCTTGCTCCTGGGCAATATCTTCCGGGAATTCTATATGCACGGCACCCGGGCGCTCCTCTTGCGACAGACGAACCGCTTCGCGCACCATTCCCGGAATATTGTTGCAGTTCACTATAGTCTTCGTGAACTTGGTAATTGGCCGCATCATCTCGACCACATCAACTATTTGGAATCGGCCCTGCTTACTTTTCTTAATTGGTTTCTGACCAGTGATCATCATCATCGGCATTGCGCCGAGCTGCGCATAGGCCGCCGCGGTGACGAAATTCGTCGCACCTGGTCCAAGAGTCGAAATACAGACACCAACTTTCCCGGTGAGGCGGCCATAGGTCGCCGCCATAAACCCAGCCGCTTGTTCGTGCCTGGTAATGATCAACTCAATATCGGAGGATCGAAGGGACTCAAGCATGTCGAGGTTTTCTTCCCCGGGGATACCGAAGATATAGCGAATGCCTTCGTTCTCAAGCGCTCGAACAAAAATATCTGATGCTTTCATGAATATCCTCCGGTATTTGGTTCCCCGCAGTATACCCGCTCTCTCGCCGAAAAGTCATCGCCTAATGGGAGACAACTCCGCATAAATCTTAGGTGTTTTTCCTGAAAAAGACCTGCTTGCTTTTTCCTACATTTCTAATTACAAAAGGTCAGTTACGAAAACTAGCCATTCAATAGAGGTGGATACGGTGAGAGACGAGCAAGCAGTTCGGGCGCCAAAACGGAAAGAGTCAATTATTCCAGAAGCATACGAGAGTCCGGGAGCCACGACTGGCAGCATGGTGCAAGCCAAGCCCACACTCGGAACGTATCTAGGAATTTTTCTAGTAGCGGCCTCAGTCCTTTTGTTTCAATTGGCATTGACGAGAATTTTTGCCGTCGTTCTTTGGGCTCACCTCGCTTTTATGGTGATTAGCACCGCCCTCTTTGGTTTCGGACTCAGTGGCGTCTTCTTAGCACTCCGCCCTCGACCAGTGCTGGCGAAACCGAGGTTTGCGCAGCT
>CBDUGV010000349.1:0-3848 GCA_965366815.1 uncultured Bdellovibrionales bacterium
GACCAAGAAACGACGGTATTTCCGTTGTGCACATCGCGCATATCAAGAAGGTTGCCAATAGCCGTATCTTTGCTCTTTAGTTCCAAGACGAGGTTCGGCATCTTTGCAAAAAACGGAACCAACTGTAAGCTCAAATCAGTAAGCTCATCCCAGACGAGACTATCGATCAACTCACCCGTCCCGACTCGAAACAAGCGGTTCGGTTCTTTCTCGGCTCGCTGACGAATCGCCTCACACATATCGTCTGTATTCGTATAGAGTTTGAGCGTCGGATTTCGCTTGAGGTACGACTGTAAATAACAATAGGTGCAATCGAGTGGACAACCTTCTCCCGGATTAACCACCCAAAGATTGCAGCACACATGACTATTCGTTCCCGGACAAGCTTTGAGCCAGTCTCCTTTGTGTCGGGTCAGCAAAAGCCAGCGTTTTCCGAGTGAAAACTCGTTTTCGCCTCCTTCGGCCTGCTTGGCATGCAACTGTAATTCACTGATCGGATCCGCCGAAGACTCGAGATGGGTGACCTCAGCTTCTGGTAAACGAGAGATCACTCGTTCTGTCATCTCATCGTTCAATGCATCCGGTGCAACGAAGAGGCGTCGCGGCCAAATTGCCGACTTATCTCGCGGTCGATACATCTAAAACTCTCCTCGCAGCACACGAAACAACTCTCCGGTCGCTTCGCATTCAGCTGCCTGTTCAAATTGTTTTGCAAGAGTTCGCAAGTCGTCAGCTGACCGAGCCGACACACGAATCTCCACGCTATCACCTTCTAAATCCTTCGGAAGGACGAAGCGCAAACCACACTCTTTTCTAAGCGTTGCAACCGATTGATGTAATCGGGCTTGGAGCTTGGCCACCATCGGGTAGCGGAGTGCTTCTAACTCCTGACGAACGAGCTTCTGCTTTTCTTTACGGCTCACTCCCTCACGATCGACTGCCTTTCGTAGACCTGTCGTATCCAATACCTCTGCAATACTCGCCGAGTCTCGTGCAGCGATTTCCTGAGCGAGTTGGAGATAGGAGCGAAGCGTGTTGGCGCTCGGAGACACCTCTTGTAGAACTCGCTCAACCGCCTGCCGATCGGCAGGAGAGAGCGACAGCAGATCTTCGGCCAGAGTTCCAGCAACGTGCTTGTCGTGAATGTAGGTAGCAATATCCATATAATGGGTCCAAATCTGCAAGGCGATCTGGAAGAATACTACTTACTAGAATTTCAAAGTAAACTATAGTGGATTCTAGCAACATTACCGACCAAATGCCTCGGGTATCTAGGCGGTTAGAACACCGAGCAATCGCGAGCTAAGCAGCTCAGCGTAGGCAAGAACGTCTGCCTCTTTGGCCCGTGCCTGCAAAGCCGCTACCTGAGAAAAGGCGTCGTTCTGCTCAAGCAGCAAGAGCTCGGAAGCGCCATACGCCGCAGCTTCTCGGCGAATGGCAAGTCTATTACTTTGCGAAGCGCTGCTAAGCCCAGACCTCGGCGCCTCTGGCGCTAGCAACTCGTTCAACACATATCCAAGACAAGGGATCTCCCTGTTTCGCAGCACTTCGAGCGTCAATAAACAGTGGTTAATCGCTCCCAGTTTTGATCCGACTACCAACAGCACTTGAGCACTGAGGTCCTTACAAAAGTCCGCGAAGGTATACTGTGGAACAATCGGCACCAGCAGACCACCTGCTCCCTCGATAACTAGGAGATCGCAGCTGCTGGCTAACTCTAACGCCATGGCTTTGAGAGCCGCGACATCGATGGTCGGTCCCTCAACTGCTTGAGCAACTGAGGGGGCTACCGCTGATTTGTAGGTGTAAGGAACAATTTCGTCGACTGCTTGCCCAGAATTTCCCGCAGCCTGGAGCAGCAGAGCATCCGCAGGCTCAGATGATCCGCTATCCGCATCGAGACACCCAGTCTCAACCGGCTTCATCACTTTCACATCGTATCCCTCAGCACGCAGCGCAAGGAGCGAAAGGCATGCAACTACTGTCTTGCCAATGGAAGTGTCGGTTCCCGTGATAAACAGAATATTTTGCTGACTCGGAGATGACATGATTAGATTGGCCTATCATGAATCTAAGGAAAATCCTAGAAAACGTCGGACTAAGCGAGAAAGAAGCTCGAACCTATCTTGCGCTCCTGAGCCTTGATGAAGAAACGCCCCGTGCGATTGCAATAAAGGCCCGTTTGAAGCGGCCAACCGTGTATGCCGTATTGGAGCAACTCCAGCAACGTGGATACGTAAGTCGTGTAAAACGAGGTAACACCTGGCATTACCGAGCGCTCAACCCCTACGCTCTTATCGAGGATCGCTTTCATAAGTACACCGCACTAGAGAAAGCAGTTCCCGAACTCTTAGCGCTCAACGCAAACCGCAGCTCGCGACCGGAGATGCGAGTCTTTGAAGGAAAGCGCGGTCTGATTCAAGTAATGGAGGACACGCTCAATTCCTCGACCGAGATCCTGGCCTGGGCCGACATGGCGGAGATTACCAACGGCCTCTTTGTCGACTATTGGCAGGAGTATATCGAGCGGCGGATAGAAATCGGTCTTTGGTGCCGAATGGTTCTCTGTGACAGCAAGGAAGCCCGTGAATTTAAGAAGCGTGGAGCCGACGAGTTGCGTGAGGCCTATCTCGTTTCACGCAAGCGCTACCCTTTCAAGAACGAGATGAATATATACGACGATAAAATCTGCATCATCTCGCACGAAGACCTTGTTGGCGTAATAATCGAGAACAACAACATCGCCAACTCTCAGCGTTCAATCTTCAGAATGTGTTTCGAATACGCCAAACAGCTGGACCAGGGCTAGCTGTCAATTTTTCTGACAACAAGCCACCTAAGATGCTCATCCGGCTAAGCCCTACTATCGATTCAACAATCCACTGATTTTCGCTCCACTGACGCCCGGCATCCTCCCAGTGAATCGCCGAGTTCTCCAGCCTAGTGCAAGCTGAGAATTCGCGCTCGGCATCGAGCAGATCAATACATCGAGAACAAAGAAAACGCAGATGAACGAACAACAATTCAGAGCACACGGCCTGATGGCCTTGGAGTGGATTCTTGAGTACCATACAGCGGTAGAGTCGTATGCGGTTCGCCCGGAGCTAGAACCAGGAGAAATCGCCGCGCAGCTACCGATGCAAGCCCCTCGTACAGGAGAGCCATTTGAACAGATAATGGCTGATTTTTGCGAAAAAATCGTGCCTGGCATGACTCATTGGCAACACCCCTCATTCTTTGGCTACTTCCCAGCGGCGACAAGTCCAGCCGCCGTAATCGCCGAAATGCTGGCGGCGGGCCTCAATGCTCAGTGTATGAGCTGGGAGACTTCGCCCGCAGCGACTGAGTTAGAGCAAGTAGTTATGGAGTGGCTTCGACAAGCGCTGGGGCTCCCTCAACCATTCACCGGAGTGCTACAAGATTCAGCCTCCGTCGGCACCCTCTGCGCAATTCTTGCGGCTCGAGAGCAGGCAAGTGACTACGCGATAAACCGCCGAGGAGTTTGTCCAGGCGATCGCTTTACTGTCTATTGTTCTGAAGAGGCACATTCATCGATCGAGAAAGCAATGCGCATTGCTGGCTTAGGAAGCAATCAACTTCGAAAGATTGGAACGCACGACGACTTTTCAATCGATGCCCAGCAGTTGCGTGCCGCGATTTGGACCGATGTGGAACACGGCCACACACCGCTTTGTATTGTCGGAACACTGGGAACAACTAGTTCTACCGCCATCGATAGCGTATCGGATCTTGGGAAAATCAGCCGAGAATTCAATTGCTGGCTTCACATCGATGCAGCTCTCGGCGGTTGCGCATTGGTGCTACCCGAGATGCGTTGGATGCTTCAG
>CBDUGV010000350.1:0-3846 GCA_965366815.1 uncultured Bdellovibrionales bacterium
CGATGACCAGATTTTTGCAAAGAACCTTCAAGAACAGACAGAAAGACTTAATGCTGCTCGGCGGCAACTGGAAGAGGCGAAAGCCGAAACCAAAGATAAGATTGCTGAGTGGGACGCAAAAATCATGGATTTGAAAGTCCGAGCCGAACAAGAAAAAGACGTTATCAAATCCGAAGCAGATCGCTATGAAGTCGAGCAGATCTCTAAAGGAGATCGTTTAGTACAGGAAGCGATAGCGAAGGTCGACAAGGCAAAAAATCTGGTTCTCACGGAAACTCCAGGGGCAGAAGTATACGTTGCCCGGCAGATGACTCCCTTGCTCAAAACACTCGAAGGCGGTGTGGTTACCGACATCGATCCATTTGATATCGATGCCTGGGTCAAAAAATTAATTACTATTCGATAGGAAAATAGATGATGCTTCGAAGGTCAACCCCTTTACTTCTAGCATGCTTGTTTGCGCTCACGGGCTGCGACATCGGCGTGAAGACAATGGATGCTGGTGAATACGGCGTGGTGTATCGCGCTTTGCCGCGCTGGAGGATCTTAGGACCGCTTCGAGGAGGGGTTTCAGAGAAGTCGATTCCGCCGGGGACCTGGGGCATGAGTCTGCCGCCGATTCAGAGAATTATTAAAGTGGACACAACCCTGCAAAGTATTGGTTGGGGAGACCGAGGTGAGGGGTCCGACACAACTATTTCTGACTATGTTGAAACGCGCTCGGTTGATGGAAACGAAGTTGGTCTCGCAATTGAGATTCAATTCAGAATTGACCCTGAGAAAGTTGCCTATGTCGTGCAGAAAGTTGGCGCGACTCCGGAACGAATAAGACGACTCGTCTCAGCGGTCGCCCGAGCCGATATTCGAACGCATATGAACGTTCTAACCACGAGTGATTTCTTTAACCAAAAGGAGAGAGAAGCTGCCCGCGAGTTGCTGAAGCTTGCGATGAAAGCCCGTTTGGGTCCAGAGGGAATTTTGGTGGAGCAAGTGATCTTTCGCGACTATAAGTTCGAGCGCGCGGTGGGAGAGGGCGAGAAGCCAGATTACAGCTACCACGAGCAAATTGATGAAACGCAAGCGACGATTCAGCAAGTTGAGCAAGAAGGAAAGAAGCGAGCTGCACTGATTCAACAAAAGGGTCAGGAATTCGAGGCAATGGAGGGTGAGCGCAAGAGATTGTTTGCCTGGGCCAATGGCTATGCTCGTCAGGCAAAAATTCGCGGTGACGCCTATCTTGCCCAGAAGCAAAACAACGCGGCTCAACGCGAAGCTGCTGGGATGAACGAAGTTGAAGGGATGAAGCAGCGAATTGCCGCCCTCAGTGGGCCCGGTGGTGAGGCTATTTTGAGATTGGAAATTGCCAAGGCCCTGGCTGAACGTAGCCCTAAGTTTATTCTGCTCAATTCTGCCAAGAATGGCGGTGGCGGGATTGACTTTAATAAGGTCGATACCAACCAGCTCTTGCGCCAAGCTGGCTTCTTTGCGGCGACCGCTGAAGGGATGAAGGACTCTACACCGGCCAAAGAACCAAAGGCTACGGCAGCTCCAATTCAGCCCAGCCCACCGGTTCAAAATGTGCCAGAGTCACCTCGAGGCAAACGCTAGGCGAGACCGGCTGCTTTGGCCAAAACATCTGGTATTTCCGTCGACTTCGTGTATATTGCACTGAGACCGCTCCATATACCTACTAATTAATGCGGTTTTACTGAGGAACTCACTTATGGCTCAACGAAACAAAATTGCGCTTATCGGTGCCGGTAATATTGGCGGCATCCTGGCTTACCTTTCATGTGTGCGTGAATTGGGTGACGTAGTGTTGTTTGATGTGGTTGAGGATATGCCCCAAGGAAAGGCTCTCGATCTCAATCATTCTGCCCCAGTTCTCGGCTCATCAATTTCCATTGAAGGGACGAACGACTACGCCGATTTGGCTGGTGCAGATGTCTGCATTGTCACGGCCGGTCTTGCCCGCAAACCCGGCATGAGTCGCGACGATCTTCTTGCCAAGAACACGATGATCATGAAAAGCGTTGCTGCTGGAATAAAGCAGAATGCACCGGATAGTTTTGTAATAGTCGTTTCCAACCCACTCGATGCTATGGTCACACTTTGTCAGCGTGAGACTGGCTTTCCCGCAGAGCGAGTAGTTGGAATGGCCGGAGTGTTGGATTCGGCGCGCTATCGATTCTTTCTCTCAGAAGAAATCGGCGTTTCGGCTACTAATATCAATGCGATGGTCCTAGGGGGCCACGGCGACACGATGGTTCCCATTCGCTCGCATACTACGGTCAATGGGATTCCAATTGAGAACTTCGTCGCCGCAAATCGTTTGGACGAAATCGAGCAACGCGTTCGCAAAGCCGGAGGAGAGGTCGTCGCCTTACTCAAAACTGGCTCAGCTTTTTGCTCTCCGGCTACTGCCGCAATTGAGATGGCTGAAAGCTTTTTGAAAGATCAGAAGAAAGTACTACCTTGTGCCGCATTGCTCGATGGCCAATACGGATACTCCGGAATCTATATGGGAGTGCCTGTGGTGATTGGAGCTGGCGGTATTGAAAAGATAATTGAAATAGAGCTCAGTGACTCAGAGAAAGAGCAGCTCGCTGCAAGTGCCGATCACGTCAAGGCATTAGTTGAGTCACTGCCCGCTTAGATTAGGAAAACGACAGAGAATGAACCTACACGAGTATCAAGCGAAACAACTTCTTGGGCAACGAGGAGTACCCGTACTAAAAGGCTATCTCGCCTATACACCAGGTGAAGTAGAGAAGGCCGCGGTCAATTTGGGTGGCAAAGTATGCGTCGTCAAGGCCCAGGTGCACGCAGGTGGCCGAGGTAAAGCGGGTGGGGTCAAATTGGCCAAGTCGCCTGCCGAGGCGAGAGTCTGTGGCGAACAGATTCTTGGAATGACACTCGTTACGCCTCAAACTGGAGAGCAGGGGAAACTGGTTCGCAAGGTTTGGGTAGAAGCTGGAGCAAGTATCAAGCAGGAATTCTATTTGAGCTTGTTAGTTGACCGAGCAAATTGTTGCTACTCAATTGTTGCCTGCGCCGAAGGTGGCATGGATATCGAGGAGATTGCGGAGAAAACTCCCGAAAAGATCCTAACGGTATCAGTCGCTCCAGAATCTGGGTTGCAAGGGTTTCACGCACGTCGAGTGAGTTCTTTTTTCGGTCTCGATAAAACGCAGGGCCGCTCCTTTGGGAAGGTGCTCACTGGGATCTTCGACGCTTTTGTCGAGCTAGATTGCTCGATGATGGAAATTAATCCACTCATTCTAACTGACGATGATGAATTCTATTGTCTCGATGCGAAAGTAAGCATCGACGATAATGCGCTCTATCGACAAAGAGCTGCCTTTGAAGCTGTAGACTACGATGAAATAGACCGAAGAGAGGTGGTTGCACGACAGGTCGGCATCAACTACATCGCACTCGAAGGCAATATCGGCTGCATGGTAAACGGAGCAGGGTTGGCAATGTCAACCATGGACATCATCAAGCTCGCCGGTGGCGCTCCGGCTAACTTTCTCGACGTAGGTGGTGGAGCTTCAGCCGAGCAAGTTGAGGAGGCATTCAAGCTTCTCTTGAGCGATGCTGATGTCAAAGGGGTGTTGATTAACATTTTTGGCGGAATCCTCCGTTGTGACGTCTTGGCAGAAGGAGTTATTTCTGCGGCGAAGAATCTGAATATTCAAGTTCCTATCGTGGTTCGCATGAAAGGAACGAACGTTGAAATTGGAAAGCAAATGATTGCTGATTCCGGTTTGCAGATAGTTCCAGCTGATGAGCTTGGAGAAGCAGCCGAGAAAATTGTGGAGTTGGTACAGTAGCGCGCTATGG
>CBDUGV010000351.1:0-3842 GCA_965366815.1 uncultured Bdellovibrionales bacterium
TTCAAACAGGAAACCGAGCCAGGGGCCGCGCTTTAGGTTTAACAGAAAAACTGCGAAGAGCAGACCTGAGGCGGTCCAAAGAGACCATAGACGAGTTACTGCATTGTTGCCGAGAGAGATTCTCCGGGCAATTGGAAAACAAAGCAATGCAAGTGCGATGACGGCGGCACCAGCCTTGATCGACAGTTGAAAAACACTTGGGAACGAACTTGAGATGAGAGCACTCCAAGCGGCCAGCAAGCATGTGACAAACAGAACACAGGCGTAAAGGAAGAACTGCCCGGTTGACTGGGGTTCGTGTTTTGTGGACGTAAGCTTTGAGCCACGAGTTCCCAGAATGAGCAAGGCAAGCAAGGCAGGTAGTACTAAAACCAGTTGGCCAGACTCAGTCACTGGTCCGGGTACGCCGGGGTCCAGTTCATACCCTACTGCAGAACTTGCGACACTGTGAACTCCAGCTAAGCAAAGTCCGAAAATTAACGCAGACAAATAGCTGCTGATGCGTTGCTGAATTTCTCCGGCACTCTTTTGTTCGAGAGTTGCGGCGACGCAGAACGGAAAGATGACATAGAGCGAAGTCTTGTAAAGCTCGTCAAATGCCCGAACGACATTAATGCCACCAAACGCTGCAATGAGTGATGCGCCGAGCCATGAGATGATTGCGGCGGTCAGCATTGTGTGGAACGGAGAGCGCTCAGCCCGGGGATACGGTAATGAGAATACCCAAAGCAGAATTAAGGCGATTACTGCTATTTGCGAAGCGGCGATCGATAAACTAGCCACAGCGGCATATGCGAGCACGCAGTAATGCCCGTATCTTTGGAAATACTGTCGCAACGGCCCCGAAGGGCTGACCTCGGCTTGTTGCGGCCGTTCGTCTATATGCTGGCTAAGTGCTTGACTATTCATAAAAACAACAGGAAATTGGTATACTACGCAACCTTGGCACGATCGTCCAGCCCCGGCCAACTATTGTTGGCCACTTGTAAGTTAGCTATTTTCTCAGGGATACTCTTACAACAAGGCATTCGCTACCTGCCTGGATTTATTTACTGCTGAGGGAAACTACAGGGAATTATAACAGTAATGCGAAGCGCCTTCCTTAGTGTTCTATATCTATTGTTGATTGTAGGTCTTCGCATACCCATAGCTGCCGCTGAACAGGATGAGCGACTCTCTGGGCTAAGCGGGAAGGAAGTCGAACGGCGCTTTGGGCCACCTGACGAGCGTAGATCGGGCCAAGAGGGAAAGGAGTCTTGGTTATACGGCAAATCAGTTATCCTGTTTAGAAACGGCAAAGTGACTGCCTGGAGCAACGCTGGAGAGATGAGCGGCAGAGAAAACCTCGCGACAGTCCGCTCTGGGGAAGATGATGAAGAATCATCGAGGTACTTGTGGCAGAATCCCTGGACACCGCAAGAAGGACCAAATGCAAAAAAAGTGCTAGAAGACTTATTTCTTCGACTAGAAAGAGACTCAGGCAATGATTTACCACCTGAGGGTAAATCTACTACAAAGATTGAGTCGAAGACTGAGGGAGACGAGGAAGTCAAAAGCAAAAGTTAGTTGCTTAGTGATTTCATCGGAAATTACCGTGTTTAAGGTGAAGAAACATTCATGAGTGACGACAAGTCCACGGGTGATGAGAAGCAGGATGCGCTCATCGGACAAACGATAGACGAAAAATACGAGATAATTTCAAAGCTCGGAACTGGTGGAATGGGTGCGGTGTATGAGGCTCGTCATCTGTTCATGGATCGACATGTGGCGCTGAAGTTATTGCATCGCCGGCTTGTTGACGATTCGCAGTACGATACCTTCCTCCAGCGTTTTCAGCGCGAAGCTCGCACGGCGAGCCAAATCAATCACCCAAATGCAGTAACCATCTTCGATTTTGGTTTGCACGAAGAAGCACCTTATTTGGCGATGGAATATGTCGTCGGAGAGAATCTGCGCGAAGTGTTGCTCGATTTGGGAGCTATGGAGCTTGAGCGGGTTCGCACTATATTCGATCAGATTTGTGGGGCGGTCTCTGCTGCCCACGATTTAGAAATTGTCCACCGAGATATTAAGCCGGACAATATCATGATTACCAAGAGTCATGATGGTAAAGAGTCGGTCCGAGTTCTCGACTTTGGTATTGCGAAAGTATTGGGACAGCAAAACCAGGGCAATGTGACAATGACTCAAGCGGGAACCACGGTTGGGACGCCGCGATATATGTCGCCGGAACAGGTGCTCGGTAAGGATCTTGACGCGCGTTCCGACCTTTATTCGCTCGGTATTGTGCTGTTCGAAATGCTATCTGGTGAAGTCCCTTTTGAAGCGGACTCTTCAATGCAGGTAATGTTTCACCACGTCAATACAAAGCCGAAAAACGTTCGCACGATTAACCCCAACTTGCGGATTCCGCGTAGTATCGAGCAAGTGGTTATGAAGGCTTTGGAGAAAAAGCCTGAAGATCGCTTTTCTTCCGTCGAAGAGTTGCGTCGGGCACTCGCGGATGCAGTCGACGCCACGCTACAAAAAGTAGAGCGGACATCCGGAGTCGGGCAGATGGTAGAGCAAGGAGCCCGCCTTTTTACTTCTGAAAAATCCGTTTTGCGTGGATCGCCTAAATGGGTGCTACCAGCGGCCGGAGTTCTCGGCCTTGGGGCTCTGGGCTTATTGGTGCTGTTTTTTGCGAAGGGCTCCGGGGATGAAATTCCTGAAGGGACGGAAGTTGTCCAACTACAAGAGAATGTAGTCTCAATGAGCGATCCCAACCGGGGAAAGCTCACCGAGAATCCAGGAGCGGAAGATAAGAATCAAAACAGCGGTGCACAGGGGGGTGATTCCAATCCAAGCCCTGTGCCGACTCCGATTCCAACTGTTGCTCCTACACCGAAACCAACTTTAGAGCCGACTCCTCAAGCGACACCGGTACCAACACCCGAGCCGACTCCGGTCCCGACGGTTAAGCCAACACCAGTACCTACACCCGAGCCGACTCCGGTTCCAACGGCTAAGCCAACGCCAGTACCCACACCTGAGCCGACTCCGGTACCGACGGTTAAGCCAACACCAGTACCCACGCCTGAGCCGACTCCAGTACCGACGGTTAAGCCAACGCCAGTACCGACACCCGAGTCAACCCCGGTTCCTACCCCAAAGCCTACCCCTAGACCTACGCCGGAGCCTGCGAAGAAGGTGGAAAACGCCAGTATCGCTGAACTTGTTGACCTCCTCGCCAGCGAAGATAGAGGGGCGCGGGAGCAAGCTGCCGTAGTGTTGCAACAAAAAGGCTCTGCTCCAGTTCCCCTACTGATTCAGGCCTTACAGGGTCGGAACACTCGGAAAAAATATTGGGCTGCTTTTATTCTTGGAAAACTGAAATCTGAGGAGGCGGTGAGTAGTCTTATTGTTGCGTTAGATGATGATTCGGGAATGGTTGCCAGAATGGCAGAGCGCGCACTTCGAAACATTAATACGAGCGAAGCTCAAAATGCGCTGCAAAATCGCTAGGTAGGAATGCTAGCTGTCGAATGAAGGAAGTGCGATCGCCTCTACTTCTTCTTCTGGTGAAACCGTCTCCATGAACTCCGAGCCGTGATCCTCAACGAAGAGATCTTCGTTCAGGGAATCGAATTCTGGTTTACTTACTTTTGAAGTGGTGGCAGGTGCTTTCGGACCATGGGCATACGGGGAAGCTCCGTTTGAAAGAATGTCTTCAATTACATCCCCTGCAAAATCTAAATAGTGTTTCACGAATTTTTTGAGAGTGCTGGCAACTTTTGCAACGTCCAATTCGTGAAGAATATCTATATTCTCTTTAAGAATGTTTTCAGCACGAGCATAATTTC
>CBDUGV010000352.1:0-3804 GCA_965366815.1 uncultured Bdellovibrionales bacterium
CTCAACTTCCGCCGGAGTCGCATCGTCAGTCAAAGTGACTGTCCGCTTATACTTGCCGGCAGTAAACGTTCGTGGATTAATATCCAAGCGAGTGAGCAGACGGCGAAAGTTTGGAACAAACGCCGCCACACCAATTGAACCGATCATTGCGAATGGAGCAGCGAGAATACGATTGGCTGGAACGCTAGCCAAATAGCCGCCAGAGGCTGCAACGACATCGACACACACAGTTAACGGAATCTCAGTGTTTCTGAGACGCTCCATTTCTGCATAGACATGACCATAGTGGGGCACCATCCCCCCGGGGGAGTTGATCAGCACGACAACTTCCTCAAGTCGCTCGGCATTGAGGGCTACCTCATCAACTAAGCGCGCAAAACTATCGTGCTGCTTAGCTCGCAGATCTCCATCGAACTTCAAGACGGCAACCGATTTCTTTTTCTTAGTCGATTTCTGCTTCGATTTTTTGCCTTTAGGCTCTTCCGAACTCTTCGAATCGGACTGTTCAGCATCACTACCCTGATCGAGCTGAGATCCATAGGCAGTCTTTACTGTAAATTTCGAGTCTTTGTGGTATCGCCAGTAGCCAGTTTTGTCTTTTTCTAACTGTTTCTTCTTTTTCCGCGTCGCCCAAAGGCGCAGAATCACTATCAGCAGGGCGATGCTTGCCAGAATTAACACCCAACACCAAGCGTTTTGATATATATAGGTACGCATTAGTTTTTCTTCGTTCCGGGCTGAGATCCTTTCGCCTCCGCGCCTCCCGTAAAGGCGCCGGAGAGAAAACCGCGAACCGCACCAATCAAAATAAAATTCACGAGCACGACGAGCAATCCAACAATCATATTACCCGTTTCGCCAAATGTGCCACCCCAACTCATCATATTGTCCATTCGAAAGAGCAATCCAGTCGGAATCGAAAGCAGGAAAACGATGACCGATAAAGCAAGAGTTATTGGAATACTCACTCCCGTCGGCACTATGCCAGAAGCCTGTAAAACGCACCAAATCAACACCACGCCAGCGAAAGACCCGAAGCGCACGAGAGCCGTTTTGACTCCTTGCCTCCAAGGCGGCAGCGCAGTCAAGGATTTCGCCGCCGCTTGTCGGGCAGCCTTGGCCTCTTGCGCGGCCTTGCTCTCTTGACCTACTCGCTTTGGTTGAGCAAGTTGCCCTTGAGCGCCATTCACCGGGCGGCTACTGGGAAGATCTTTTTCAGACATTTCGTTTCTCCAAAATTCGCCAGCGACCTCGCCTCAATGAGATGTTCTCTACCGAAAACCGCAGCATTTTCGCAAAATGAAAAACTTTGCACATTATAAGCCGAGTAAACCAATGCTTGTTTTTGTGAATAATTCCTTAAAATACAATACTATAGCATATGATAATGAATAGCTCCGCAAGTGGGGCTAGAATACTACAACCTGTGTGGAAGTCGCTCTGGCAATTAATTGCGATTCAGCTGGAATAGGGCTATAGGCATACCGCGTTCTTTTCTTAACGTTTTGGGTTCGGTCTAATCCTCGGGGCTGTAATTCCCGCTTGGTCCAGCACGTCAGTTCAGCTAGATCTTTCCTATGAGTATGGAATGCCTCCCGGAGAGGACATGATGCATTTAGCAAGGAGTCAGTAATCCCACATGTCAGATAAAAACTACGACTGTATAATTATCGGAGCAGGTCCCGGCGGCTATGTTGCCGCGATCCGCGCAGCCCAACTCGGTTTGAAAACAGCGGTGATTGAGAAAGAATCACCCGGCGGCGTTTGCCTCAATTGGGGTTGCATACCCACTAAGGCACTCTTGAAGGCCGCTGAGCTCTACCAGGGGTTCAATCACGCCTCAGCCTTCGGCATTCACTTCGAAAAAGTCACCCATGATTTCAGTGCAGTAGTCGATAGATCTCGGCGGGTTGCCGGGAATATGACGAAAGGCGTGCAATTCCTACTTAAGAAAAACAAAGTCGATTTAATCATGGGAACCGGACGGCTGAAGCCGGGCAACGTGGTTACCGTAGCTGGAGAAGGCGGAGCTGAGCAGTCGTACAACTATAAGAACGTCATTATCGCCACCGGCGCTCGGGCTCGAACTCTTCCGTCTCTCCCTGTTGATGGCGAACGAATTATTACCTATCGAGACGCACTCGCTTTGCGGAGTCAACCGCAGAAGCTCCTAGTAATTGGCGCTGGTGCGATTGGAATAGAATTTGCCTACTTCTACAACTCGTTTGGCACTGACGTTACTGTTGTTGAACTACTGGATACGATCCTTCCAGTTGAAGACCAAGAAATCTCCAAGTCTTTGGAGAAAAACTTCGCCAAACAAGGAATTGAAACGAAGACAAAGACATTGGTTGAAAGTATCGAACGCAAAGGCGAGTCCGTCACGGCAATCTTAAAGACCGGCGATAAAGTCGAGCAGTGGACTGGAGATTATTGCCTTGTGGCAGTTGGTGTTCAGGGAAATTGTGAAGACCTCGGCCTGGAAGAGATTGGGATTCAACCGGAGAAATCGTTTATCAATGTCGATGAATTTTATAGAACTCAAGTCCCTGGGCACTATGCGATCGGCGATATCATTGGCGCTCCTTGGCTGGCGCACGTCGCAAGCCACGAAGGAATCATTGCCGCCGAGCACATCGCAGGAGCAGACCCGCATCCGATGGATTACCAGGGAGTCCCCGGATGCACCTACTGTCAGCCACAAGTAGCGTCTATCGGTATGACAGAGGCAGATGCACGCAAAGCGAGAGAGCATGTCAGCATTGGCCGATTCCCGTTTAAAGCGAGCGGGAAAGCTGTGGCAATAAATGAACCCGAAGGCATGGTAAAAGTAGTCATAGATAGTGAACTGGAAGAAGTGTTGGGAGTTCATATCATCCACGCAGAAGCGACGGAACTCATTGGAGAAGCATCGATAATTCACTCGCATGAAGGAACTGCTTCAAGCGTGCTGAATACAGTACATGCTCATCCAACTCTCTCCGAAGCTGTTATGGAAGCGATGGGTGATGCACTAGGTCGTCCGATTCACATCTAGGCTGCTCCACGTATAATTGCAGCAACTGGTGTTGAGAATGGCTGTCGAAGCAGGCGAAGCACTGAGCGAGAAAAAAAAGAAACCCGCAAAGGGCGGCAAGAAAGGGGCAAAACGAAACGGCGTTGCAAAAGACGCCAAGGCCTCCGATCTTGCCAAGCAACCTGAACAACTGCTCAAAGCGTATCGTCAGATGCTACGTGCTCGTCGAATAGACGAGAAAGCAATCATTCTATACAAACAGAACAAATGCCATTTTCAAATCGGATGTGCTGGACACGAAGCAGTGCAAGTCGCAGCAGCGCACGCCCTGCTCCCCGGTCATGACTGGGCCTACCCCTACTACCGCGACATGGCGTTTTGTGCCGCATGGGGAATGAGCAACCGCGAATTTCTACTCAACGCGCTCAATAAAGCTGACGACCCCAATTCGGGTGGACGGCAAATGCCGATGCACTACGGGCATAAGGACTTGCGGATCGTAAACCAAAGTTCGCCCACCGGCACCCAGTATCTGCAGGCGGTTGGCTGTGCCGCGGCTATTCGCTTTCGAGGTGAAGACAATGTTGTCTACGTCTCGTCGGGTGAAGGCACTTGTGCGCAAGGAGATTACCACGAAGCGCTCAACTGGGCTGCGCGCGAAAAGCTTCCCGTGATATTTGTCATTCAGGACAATCAGTTTGCCATTTCAGTTCCAGTTGAAGAGCAACATGCAGGAACGGTGCTCGATATCTCCAGCGGGTATCAGAATCTCGACACAGTTGAATTTG
>CBDUGV010000353.1:0-3777 GCA_965366815.1 uncultured Bdellovibrionales bacterium
GTATTTTCTCTCTAAACAGGTTTTATGGAACGCAAAAAACCTCAGCTGGCTGTGGTTACTGATGGTGCTGGGCAGATAGAAGCACCGTCGAGCGGGACTCGAGCTGAGAATGTTCGACAGCGCGATGTCTCATTGTCTTCGCAACCTACTAGCGACAGGAGTGTAGCCGGCACGAATTCAGCGGGTAGTCACTCGTTTTCACTCCTCACCGCAATTAGTCTTTTCTCCGATACGGTCTCAGATACTGAAGCGCGGTTTTCAGCAAAGATATCTCGATTACTTGAAATCGGTCGAATGCAACTGGGCCTAGACGTCGGGATGCTCGCCCGTAAACGCGGACCTGATTTAGAGGTGGTATCTGCTCAGGCAACTCCTGGTGCGGAATTGGGTGCTCGAGTCTTGCGCCGGGGACACCGCTTTTCCCTCGAGGGGACGTTCTGTGCAACTGCGATTCGCCAAACCATACCCTTTACCTTCGACTATAGTGCTGATGTGAGCGAAACGCTTACTCCGGAGTGCTATATTGGTGCGGCAGTCCGGGTTAACGGCAAGACCTATGGGACACTTAGTTTTAGTGGGTACTGTGCTGAGCCTCGAGTCTTTACCGAGGAAGAGCGCTTATTTATTAAAATAGTTGCTCGTTATGTGGGCAATGAGATTGGAAGAATTCGCTATAGCGAAGCGCTTACCTATCGTATTGAGTTTGAGAAATTGTTGGCTGACGTTTCTCGCGACTTCATTAACCTTGGCCCCGATGAGATTGACCAAGGAATACGTGATGCACTCCATCGGATAGCCGAGTTTGCCGGTGTAGATATGAGCTATGTATTTATCTTCAAAGATAACTGCAGAAAAATGGATCTCTCCCACTGGTGGATGAATTGGAAATCTGAGCCGGATTTTAGACTGGTAGATATTCCGGTATCGGTCTACTCCTGGTCTATGCGAAAAGTACTGAATCGGGAAGTTGTGGTGATGCCCGAGTATCATCAACTTCCGTTAGAGGCGGAGGCTGAGAGGAAGTTCATCAAGTCCCAAGGTCTCAAGACTTCAATTCTTGTTCCACTTATCTATGCCGGCAAAGCGATAGGACTCGTTGGCTTCGCGTCGCGAGATAAACGCATCCTCGTCGATCACAATAAGGTCAACCTCTTAGAAATGGTGGGGCATACCTTGGCGAGCGCGGTTGAGCATAAACGAGCACAAGAAACCCTGCGCAATCTTGAGGCACAGATGCGCCATGCTCAAAAGCTGGAAAGTCTTGGTGTGCTCGCCGGTGGAATTGCTCATGATTTTAACAACTTGCTGATGGGTGTGCTCGGCAATGCAGGCGTTGCCCTCAATGAACTCACTACGAAATCTCCAGCGCGCCTTGCGATTCGCCGTATCGAAAAAATTGCCCAACATGCCGCAGATCTCACGAATCAATTGCTTGCCTATTCTGGGCGAGGGAAATTTTTTGTCGAAGTGCTCAATCTTTCTGAGAGCGTCGAGGATATGGTTGAGTTGCTTGAGACGGTGATTTCGAAGAGGCATTCCCTACGAACGAACTTTGCGACTGATCTTCCGGCGGTTGAAGGTGATCCTGCACAATTGTCTCAGGTTATCATGAATCTCATTACCAATGCTTCAGAAGCGATTGGTGACATGAGCGGTGTGATAACCTTGAGCACCGGTTTGATCGCTGCCGATCGAGAGTTCCTCTCTGATGCATATCTGGGTGGTGAGATGCGAGAGGGTGTGTATGCCTATATGAGAGTTACTGACTCTGGCTGTGGTATGAACGAAGAAACGCTCTCGCGCATTTTTGATCCGTTCTTTACGACAAAGTTTACCGGACGGGGGCTTGGTTTGGCCGCAGTGCTTGGAATAGTTCGTGGCCATAAGGGCACCGTGAAGGTGAGTAGTTTGAAAGGGCAGGGCACGACCTTTACGGTTTTGTTCCCTTGTTCTGACAAACAAGAAGAGTATCGATCTCGGCGTGTGGAGACTGAGTTGCCCGAAGATGAGGTGTTCACCCTCAAACAACAGACTGGCACGGTGTTGGTAGTCGACGATGAAGATTCCGTACGAAGTGTCGTTGCACAGTTGTTGCAGCAATTCGGTTTCACGGTCTTAACTGCGTGTGACGGAAGCACTGCGATCGAGGTGTTCGAAAGCGCCAGAAATGACATTGATGCGGTGATTGTCGATATGACAATGCCGGATATCGATGGGCAGCAGGTCTGCGACGCGGTGACCAAGATGCGTAGCGATGTCAGGGTTATTCTCACCAGCGGCTACAGCGAGCAGGAGGTTGCCAAGGAATTTTCTACCGATGAGCGATATCGGCGATTCATCCAAAAGCCGTTTCGGCCCCAAACCCTGGTAAAAAGCTTGTTTGAGATGCTCAAGTCCTCAGATGAGCAGACTGATGCCTAAATAGCTCCGTTCTTGCGAATTTTCATAAGCTGTCGTATACCCACGCCGTTATTGTCATGATTTGGGGTTACGCGATGTCGGCTAAAAATCTAGTTACTGGTGGAGCAGGTTTCATTGGTGCACATGTGGTGCGCGAATTGCTCGAGATGGGCCAGGAAGTTGTGGTGCTCGACGATCTGAGCGGTGGATTTGTTGAGAATATTCCTGAGGGTGTAACGTTTGTTGAAGGGTCAATTCTTGACCATGCTTTGATAAACAACCTTTTTGCCGAACACAAATTTGATAATGTCTACCACCTCGCTGCCTATGCTGCTGAGGGGTTGAGCCACTTCATCAAGCGCTTCAATTTTGAGAATAATGTTGTTGGAAGCATTAACTTGATTAATGCGTCTGTGAACTACGATGTAAAGTGCTTCGTGTTTACCTCTTCGATCGCCGTATATGGGGGGGCACAACTCCCGATGTCGGAAGAGATGATTCCTCAGCCAGAAGATTCCTATGGGATCGCAAAGTATGCTGTTGAACAGGAACTCAAGTGTTCGCATGAAATGTTCGGCCTGGACTATGTCATTTTCCGTCCCCACAACGTCTATGGGGAATACCAAAACATTGGCGACAAGTACCGCAATGTAATCGGCATTTTCATGAATCAAATCATGCAAGATCAGCCGCTCACTGTTTTTGGCGACGGCAGTCAGACACGTGCTTTCAGTTACGTGAAGGAAATTTCTGGCATCATTGCTTCAGCTCCAGCCCATCGAGACGCCTATGGCGAGGTTTTCAACGTGGGGGCTGATACTCCGTATTCGGTAAATGACCTAGCCGCAGAAGTCGGCCACGTGTTTGGCGTCGAGCCGAAGATGAATTATTTGGAAGCTCGAAACGAAGTGCAGCATGCCTATTCCACCCATGAAAAAGTACGTCGCTATTTTCCTGACACTTCGTCTTTCACCTTGCGCGAAGGATTAACCCGCATGGCGGAGTGGGCCAAGGAACACGGCCCCCGGCAAAGCAGTGAATTTGGTGAGATTGAGATCGAGAAAAATCTTCCAAATAGCTGGAAGAAGTAGGGAAATGCCATAGCCCCGCTGGATGAATTTACTCGACATCTGTGATATACACCGGTGGTTATGTGCAGTGCTGAGCAACAAAAAGTGCTGGAGCAAATTGTCGAGCGGGCATCGACCTTTTACAAGCAGCAAGACTTCGCGCACGATCTTAGTCACGCCAGGCGTGTGCATCGCTTTGCCGTTGCGCTCCAGGAACTCGAGGGCGGTGACCGCTTTTTGGTCGAAGCTGGTGCCTGGCTCCATCAATTACACAATCATATCGAACTATTTGATACTCTGTTGGCTA
>CBDUGV010000354.1:0-3770 GCA_965366815.1 uncultured Bdellovibrionales bacterium
TGCCCGCTTTATCGCTTCGGCATACATCAACAAAGCATCATAAGCTGTTGCCGCCGATGGGCCAGGAGCCTCACCAAACCGTTTTAAGTAAGTTTTCACAAACCAGTCACTTTCTGGTGCCTGTTGCGAGAACACCGCGTCCTCGAGCGTACCATTTGCAAGTGCAAGCTGCGTTGCATCAATCAGTGAAGCAAACTTGGGGCCTCTGTAGCCAAGCTTACTCAGCTCGTTGCCTGCGGCAGCAAGTGCGCTTAGGTTTGAGAAAAAAATCGCCTCTGGCTTTGCCCGCAATAGGTGCAGGGCTTCCGTTTTTAAACGCTGCTCACCTGCAAGTGGAGTTGTTGTCGCAACAATACTCCCACCAAGCGCTGTAAACGCCTCGACAAATATCTCGCCTTGTCGCTGCTCCCAGGCCTGCGTACTGCTAAATACCGCCACTCGGCGATAGCCTTTGGCAAATACATGCTTGGCTATCGCCCGAGTCGCAATTGCATCACTCGGCCAGGTGTTAAAGAACTGCGGCGAGGCTTTGTGAAATTCCGCAACTCCAACCGAGGGCGAAGTAATGATCACCTCCTGTTTTGCGGCTATCGGCGCAAGCGCAAGTGCGGCTGGTGTCCACGACGGTCCAATGAACAAATTTACTCCTGTCTGCGTCCGCAATTTCTGATAGGCACGAATTGCAGCACTCGGAGTGCTCGCCTCATCACTATCTTCGACGTACAACTCAATCGATTGACCTAGCACACCACCACTCAAGTTTATTTTCTCAGCTGCCATCTGCAAGCCGTGCAGCGAGTTTTGCCCCCACTCGGCACATACCCCACTGAGGCAAAGTAGTGCCCCAATCCGAATCCCCTTTGGCTCGATTTTTGGGCTAAGAAGCCAAGATTGCGCCGCATAGATAGCTGCGCCTAACACCAGAACTGCAATTGTCTTATTCATACCGCCAACCTCTTAGGAGAAGCTCGATTTGCCAGAAGCTCTCGAGGATGGCGGAAGATAGAGAGTTTGTCTGAATACCTACGTCATTACTTGCCTTTCTGGCCTTTTTCTGGCGTAATAATCATAGGTTAATTGTCGACAACAGCTCGTCAACACTATGATACAAAAGTACCTCACGCAGCTAGGCTTTAGCGAGAATGAAACCCGCGTCTACCTCGCGCTGATTGAGGTAGGAATGGCCGGCGCAAATGAACTGAGCCGCGCTGCTTCGGTCAATAGAACAACCACCTACTCCGTGTTAGAGAACCTGGTCGCCCGAGGTTTGGTCACTACGGATCAAGAGAAAGGCCGCACTCAGTACACCGCCGGTAATCCAAGCTCACTGCTAAGAAGCGTGATACATGAGCGAGACGCGCTCGACCAAAAAGAACAGCTCACCAACCAACTCGTCGAGCTGATAGAACCCCTGTTTCGCAGCAAAGACGCCAACGTTCCAAGACTTCGCTTCTACGATGGCAACAAAAACGTCGAAGCAATGCTCTTCGACAATCTCCCGGAATGGGAGAAAAGTATGATCGCCAACGACGGAATCCTCTGGGGGTATCAGGATCACACTTTTGTTGAGGAGTACATGCCCTGGCTAAAGCATCACTGGGTGCGAAACAAAAAATTCGATTTGCAAGTTCGTCTTTTCTCGAATGAGTCAGAACTCGAACAAGGACTGCGTGGCAAAGTCGCGCTACGCACCATCCGCCCCTTCCCGCTTGATTTCCAATTCGATAGCACTATCTGGATTTGCGGCGACTATATTATCCTGCTGATGACTCACGAAAAGCCGCACTACGCCTTTGAGCTCAAAGATGCGCGCTTTGCTGGAAGCTTGCGGATGATTTTTGGCTTACTCTGGAGTTTGAAGGCACTTCGCTGACTCCCCATAGCCTACAGGAAAAAGTGTCTGACGCCCGAGTATTGTCGAAAGGAGAATTCAATAAGAGGGATATGTAAAGGAGGGGCCCCGATTTTCAAGGCCCCTAGAAATAATGGTGGGATATTAGCTGGACTGTTCCTCTTGAGAATCAGCCTTTGATTCTTCGGCGTTAGTCCGAAAGAAGCTAAACATTTTTCGCGATGCGCTTTTAATTTTGTCAGTCCAGCCCGGGTCTTCAAATTGCTTTTTTAGCGTTTCCATCTTTACCAAGAGATCTTTGATCTCATGTTCATCGGCTTGACCTTTTCTTGTTGTTCGATATAGCTCGAGCTCTACAGAGGCTCTTTTTAGATTTTCTATTGCAGCCTCCTTAAAGCCTTGCTCGCCCATTTCTTCGGCGAGGGCCAAAGCTTCAATTCCTCGAACAAGTGGCGAACGATTCACCTTTGCTACAATATCAACCCCTTCGAGTCGAGCAAGCGCCAACTCCGCAGCGGCTTCTTCGGTTTTACCCTTGGAAAGAAGACTTTCGGCTCGCTTCAGCTTTAGCTCGACATAGGGAAGATCAACCCAGAGCGAAGTGTTGATCAAATCCGCATCCGCCAATGATACTCCCTTAATTTTTGCATCGGTCCGCTGGATCTCTAAAAGTGGTTGTACAACATTTACCTTAATAGAGCCCCGAAAGACTGGTATCAGATCATCCTGCTCCTCGCGGGTATCACTATAGACTACCTGTCCATTTCGATCCTTGACTACCGTCTCCACGCTCGACGTTGGAAGAACAGACCGAATGAGAGATGCGAGTTTCCTTGCCTGTTGCACCTCCTTGAGTGCGGTAGATGAGCTATCAGCCGCTGCCTCATAGGCACCTTCTCCCAGATGAAACATCAAGCGAGAGGCGAGCCGAGAAACCTCGCGATAATTCGCCTCTGAGAGCTGACCTCCGCTGTTTACTTTCACATGCGTCTCAAAAGCTGGTACCTCTTCGGTGGCTCCACCTGTCCCTACAGCCAGTTTTGCCCGTGCCGTGTTATCGGTTTCGGCAATAGCGACCCCTGGAGCAACAAGCAATGCACTAACAAGTAAAGACGCAGCGATTAGTTTCACAATCGTCTGTTTCAATTTCTTGATCATGATGTCGTCCTCCGTTTGAACTATTTTCGAGTTAATAACTAGAATTTCCTCAAAAAACTTGGACTGTGAAAGTGTCCAAAATCCATTTGTTCATTGATCTCGAAATTGGCAAGAGACCCCCCAAAAAAATTTTTGGTATCGGAGTTGCAGATCGAAAAAACGATGATTATTTCAAAAAGTGAAGACGAAATATGCCCTATTTAAAGGGGGAGTAACGAATTAGAAATTGTAGGAATAGGAGAAATGACAATGTTTTCTACGAGAAATTCACCTGAGCCGTACGCCTTGCTCCGCAATGAAGTTGACCAACTGTTTGAGGATTTCTTTGGCACCGGAGTAAGACAAGCCAAACCGAAACTTGCAAAACAGCTGTTGCCGGCGTCGTTAGTGCGCAGAAATAGCTTCCCGGCCCTCAACCTCTGGGAGAATGAAGAGAAATATTACCTTGAGGCCGAGTGCCCGGGTTTGGAAATTGACAACCTAGAGCTTTCGATTACGGGTAATCAGCTCACAATAAACGGAGAACGCAAGAACGAATATTCCGGAGAAACGGCATTTCATCGGCAAGAGCGTGGGACCGGGAAGTTTACTCGAACAGTCGCGCTTCCAACTGAGGTTGACGCTGACAAAGTGGAGGCATCACTAAAAAACGGAGTTCTGACCATTCAGCTGTTAAAAGCTGAGGAAGCAAAACCGAAGAAGATTAAAGTGCAAAGCTAACAAAGAATCTTAGATTGTTTACTGGAGGTGAATCATGAAT
>CBDUGV010000355.1:0-3764 GCA_965366815.1 uncultured Bdellovibrionales bacterium
GTTTCTAGCCGAGCGACTCCTGCTTGGATGAGCAGCGGAAGTTAGGTAGGCGAGTTAATGGACGATAGATTGCCGTTCCAGCGGTTTCGATTCCTATTTGCACGACATAGTCCCCAGCTTGTACTTCTGAGCAGTCAACTAATACGGCAAATCCACTCCGATTTAGATTTCGTCCATGACTCTTCCACATAAAATGCCGCGTGACATCAGGTCTCGGTCGATGATCCAGCAGATAGCTATAACTCTGTTGGGGAGACCAAATTCTCAGCCAGCGACTCCTGAACTTACTATCTTTGCCGGGGATAAAGGCCCATCCGCTGAGAAAGAGGTATCCGTTCTCGTTGAAGAAGTGCTCGGCGGCGGCTAGCATTTTCCCGCCTTTCGCATGCTTCGACGGATTTGCGGCTTTGGCTAAATAGGGGGCAAGTTCCATCTCCGGAGGTTGATAGAGCTTAAGCTCGACACTGCGTTGCAAAATTGCCTTGGCGTAAGCAGCGTTTGGATGCATCAGCCCTCCGGCCGACAGTTGCCAACGGATTGCGCTATCTCGAAGAAGGGGCGAGCGAAAACTGACCTCATAGGAAAACGTCTTAAAACTCAACAAGGCAAAGCAGCAGGCCAAGATTAGCGAACTGACGAGTATTGTTCTTCGCCGAGAAGGTAGCTTGTTGAGAAGTATCTGAACGAGAGACAGTGCGACAATCGCTAAAACAAGCACAGAGAACAATCGGTAGCGTGAGGTGAGGTAGGCGACTTCGAGTGCAGCACTATGTCTGCCCCAGGCAACAACCGCGATCGAAATCAAGGAAAAAATCAGCATACCGCGCAACTGCACGTTTGTACGTAGCTGAGGGGAGAAGAGAATTCCAACTGCCAGAAACCCCAGCAGGAGACCACCTGCAAAACTCGCGCTGGCGTTTTCAAAACTAAGCGAAGCTCCCAACAATGAAACGCCAAACGCCATCAGCTTCTCTGGTACCACGATCTTTGCTTGCGAAGACAAGGCGAGGGTAAGTGCTACAGAAGTCGCAAGCCAGAAGCATGCCGTCCTCCAACGTCGCTGAAGTATCTGTGTTGTGGCTATTGCTGGAGCGACAGCTAAACCCGCAGCATTGCATAGCGCCGCGAGCATGCAGCAAATCAACGCGATTCCAATACTAGGCCAACGAGATTGAGCGCAACTCAAGGCCAGCACCGCCCAAAAAAGCATACTGCTAAAGGAGACGGCAGCAGAAGCCCAGACCAGTACTTCGCCGTATTGGGGTTGAAAGACCAACAAAGAGAACAGCAGTGCCAGAAATCCACTATTTGCTTTTGTCGATTTCAGCAAAATGAGAAGTGACGCGAGGATAAGCATGTAGCTGAATACGAGAAGCGCCAGGAGAGAAACCGTACCGAGTAAATAGAAAGAGAGCAAGGCGGCGAGGCGACTCGTTAGCACGATGTGTTCGTTGTGTGGAGAAAAGAGAAGGAGAAATCGATCCCCGATGTCATCTGTGCTCAGGAAGGAGTTTACAAACCCGAGGAACAGATCGAAATCATCGGAATTGGGAATGTTTTCGATAAAGCGAAAGATCCAAACGAAAAAAATCAAACCACAGAAGGCCGTAAGTGAGATGGCTGCAATAGCTGAGGATTGTTCTTCTGGCTGACTCATGAAACGAAAGGGTAGCATCAAACGAAACGTAGGCCCATTGTACATTCATTTATCCTAGATACCTGATACTCCACCTGTTTACTCTGCGTCCTTACTCCCGATAAACAGCATATTGTTCTTATAACGGGAGACTCGATGATGTGGTATCACAAACTATTCATGTTCGTAGGTATCTGTGCATTTACAAACAACCAGGCGCTCAGTGCGGAAATCTGGTCGTGCAAGAATCTCGACACTGGGAGAACAGTCTATACAGTGGCACCGGCCAATTCGACTAAGGAACGTTGCTCGCCGGCTAGGCTCAGTCGCAGTTCTTATGGGAGGATCTCAGCCAAAGCCTTCGAGCGAGTCTCGCAAGGCACTGCGGATGAACTTTCTCGCTCGCACACCGCGAAGCAGTCAAAGAGCGTCGAACCTCGAGCAAAACGCGTGAAAACTCAGACTCCTCTGCCCTGGAGTTATCAAGCGAGATGGGGAAAGTCGGCTCAGATCTTTCCCTCGAGGAGTCTAGTCTCTGAAGCTCGGGGAAATGACTGAAGAACGGCCGATTCCAATCGCTTTGCAATAGTTGAGGAACCTGTAGTAAAAACTCGGCATGAACAAGAAACTACTCTTAGTGAACGGCCCTAACCTCAATCTCCTCGGCACGCGAAAGCCGGAAATCTACGGAACGAGTACACTTCGCGATGTGGTTGAGCTCGTGCAGGCAAAGGCGAAATCGCTTGGCTATCAAGTCGAAGACTTCCAAAGCAATTCAGAGGGCGCAATAATCGACGCTCTGCATGCGGCTCGTGAGACGACTGCGGGCGTAATTATCAATCCGGGTGCCTATTCACATACCAGTATTGCGATACGCGATGCGATTGAGGCGATAGAGCTTCCGACGATTGAAGTTCATATTTCTGATATCCATCAACGAGAAGCCTTTCGACATCACTCCTATCTAAGTGATGTCGTTCACTCGGTAATTGTTGGTCGTGGTGTGGCTGGATATGAAGATGCAGTGCAAGAGTTAGTTGAGGTGCTTAAGATATGAAACCCAATCCTATCCTTTGCTGCTTGCAGTGCTGCGTATTGACGGCTCTTGCGCTTGTCCTTTGCATTTCAGTAGTTGCCCAAGCAGAGACAACGATAGGCATCTCTACCACATTGAGTGGGAACGCTTCGACCTACGGCATAGATGTAAAGAATGCCTTGCTTTTTGCCAACGAGAAATTGGCCAATAAAAAGTATACTCTCATTATCGAAGATGATCGTTGTGATGGCAAAACGGCGGCAACTATCGCGCAGAAGTTCGTCAACATCGATAAAGTTGAGTATGTGATTGGATTTGCCTGTAGCTCGGCGATGCTAGCGAGTGCACCGATCTATGAGCGTTCGAAAGTATTAGCCTTAGCCACTTCGGCCTCGGCGGCTGAAATTTCGAATGCCGGAGACTATATTTTTCGCACCTGGCCAAGCGATGCGCATAGCGCCGAGCTGCTATTCGAGTATGTGAGCCAGACTCATACAGTGTTTGGGGTGTTGAGTGAAGAAACTGAATACGCGCAAGGGCTGTTGAGTGGATTTTTAAGTGGAATTGACGATAAGAAGCTAGAAGTCCTGTCTGAAAATTTTCTGAGTGGTGACTCGGACTACCGCACCTTGCTCGGGAAGATGCGCACAAAGAAAATACAGGGTCTCTTTGTGAACTCCCAATCTGAGCGCACTTTTCTCGCAGTTCTCAAACAGCTACGTGAATTGAGGATTGAGGTTCCCGTATACGGAGTGTATTGGCCCGGTAGTAGCTCTTTTATGAAAGAGGCGAAAGAATTAGCAGAGGGCATTATCTACGTCGATGCGCCAACGGTCGAAGAGGCGTTGAGCCCGGCTGGAATGAAGGTGTATGAAGAGTATGTCGAAAAATTTGGGCCGCCGCTGTTTTCAGGGACTCTCTTTGCTACTACGTTTGAAGCGTTTCGCGCGCTTCATCTGGCGATAGAAAGCGGTCAAGAGCCGAAGGACTTTCTCTACAAAGCTAAGTTTGAGGGCCTATTTGGCGAGTATCGCTTCGATAGAAATGGCGATATTATCGGTATGCCCTTACTGCTCAAGCAAATACGAAACG
>CBDUGV010000356.1:0-3756 GCA_965366815.1 uncultured Bdellovibrionales bacterium
GGGGCGGTGCAGAACTCGAGGACTAGAACACTCGCAGAAGAGTACCGAGTATGAGGGTATACACCGCGAAATAGCGCAGCTTTGCTCCCTGCACCAACCAAACGAGTGAGTGCAGCGCACCATAGGCAACGGCTGCAGTTACAAGAAAACCACAAAATAGTGCTGGCATGCTTTCAGCTGAGAATCCAGCCAGCTCATCGAGCTGTAACACTAGTGCGCCAAACACCACGGGGAGCAGAAGAAAAAAGGAAAAACGGACTGCAGTGACCGCACCCAACCCGAGCAGCAAGGCAACCGCAATAGTTGAACCAGAGCGTGAAATCCCCGGAATTATTGCGCAGGCTTGCGCTAAGCCGATAACAAGCGCTTGAGCGACGGTAGGTAACTGCCAATCGAGTGAATCAATTCCCCCTTGTGGCCCCGCGCCCAGTTTCACCTGTCGACGGTGGGCGGATTCCAGCAAAACGGCAGTTATCAAAAACCCATTGAGTGCAACCTCCATCGAGGTAAAGCTTTGCTCAATTCGATCCTTAAACAAAAGGCCAGCTACAACCGCCGGAAGCGTCGCGACGACAACAAGCAAACTGAGGCTCCGCACCTTGGCACCAAACGCCGTTTTGGCGAAAAAAGCCTTAACCATATCTATCAGTTCAGTGCGAAGGAAAAATGCGGTAACTAGACCTGTTGCAACGTGTACAAGCACATCGAATGCTAAAGGAGCCTCTATCGTGCCAAAAAGTGAGCCGAGCAAGTGGCGACTCACAACAAGGTGCCCTGAGGAACTAACCGGTAAGAACTCGGTTAACCCTTGGACGATGCCAAGCAAGACCGCTAAAGTAATTGTCATCGCCGCTAGTGTACCTTTCGCTTACTGATCTCGAACCTGCTCCAAGGCCACTGCAGCTTCAGAAAAGCCCTGCTTGAGGAACGCCTTTGAGCTTTTAAACCCAACTCCTCGCTTAAGTGCCTCGGGCAGCAGAAAAAGATTGTCACTTAAGGGTTTTTCGGACTTCTCAAAACTCGCTGACCAAAGCGGCTTTGCTTCACCACTTTTGACAAGCCAAAGACGAAATCCCGCACCTGAGGGCCCCCCACGCTTCTTCTGCGGTTTGCTGTCCAAATGATAGCGCGTAAGTACCCCGTAGATGACCCCTTGCACACCCAGTGTTTGCCCCAACTCGGCAGCGCGCTGCACTTGAGGCCCAGACCTCGTGACAGCTTTCACATGTTTCTCAGTCGTAAGAATCTCAAGACTCGTGTGAAGACCAAAGCTTCGATTTAGTTCGGCAAAAATCTCCTCCTGCACATCCCTCGGAAGGCTGCGATAGATTTCCCCTTCAAGCGGCATCACTACAACTTGGTTAATCTTCTGGGGAGCAAAGCTCGGATCTTGCCAGGTAGCCAGGCTATTTTTAACCAACGGACCGGGACCGCCTGTGGCGGAAAACCCCCGGCAGCCGGTCAGAAAAACCAGTGCCAGCAGTAGAGCGCAGAGGGCTGCCCCCCGAACCGTCGCGGCTCTTGCTGATGCCGTAGCATTCGAACGAGAAGCAGGGTAAATTGGTAAAAATCGGTTATACAAACCGATACAATTTATCGTAAAAAAAAGTTGACGAGTCATTTCCATAGTATATCTTGTAGTTTCCCCGTCGCCAACGGGATTAACAGATTATTCAGCACTTTAAATGAACTCAGGTGGTAACCATGAACAACGCGTATGCGAGGTTGGATCAAGCTCTAAAAGATTTTATCGAAGCGTATACTGAAATTGAGGCGGAGTTAGAGGACAAACATACTGACGACGAAGACTCATTTTCTCACGCTATCATCGAAGCGCTTGAAGCAGCAGTTGAAAGTGCCATTGAAGAGCAGGACATCACAACATCCTCACTCGCTGGAATGTTCACGAACCTCACTGAAGCGCTTGAACAACTCGACCCTTCAGCCTTTGATGATGACGATTTCCTCGCCGATGACATGTCAAGCGACATGGACGACATCGAGGATATCGACGATGACGATATGGACGATATCGACGATATTGATAGCTAGCTTTCTATCCCAAATCTAAGAATTGTAGATTTGGGAGTTTAGCTCTCACCGCCCTGCTTCCTCACTTCAACTAGTTCTACTTATCAACTAGCTTAATTCCTAACTCCAACATCTGCTCGACATTGCTTCTCGATGGTGCGCCCACCATGAGATCCTGGCCTCGTTGCGTTTTTGGAAATGCAATAACATCGCGAATAGAATCGGTGCCAGTCAAAAGCATCACGATTCGATCGAGCCCGAGCGCAATACCTCCATGGGGTGGTGCTCCGTAACTCAAGGCATCCAACAAAAAGCCGAACTTTTCTCGAGCCTCCTCTGCATCGATCTGCAACATACGAAACACTCGCTCCTGCACATCAGCCCGATGAATTCGAATACTACCGCCACCGATCTCCTGCCCATTTAACACCAGATCGTATGCACGAGCCTGCACGGCACCAGGATCTGACTCAATTTTCTTCAAATCCTCGTCTGAATCAAATACCGGCGAGGTAAAGGGATGGTGAACCGCGACGTAGCGTCCCTGCTCTGGGTCTAGCTCCAGCAACGGAAATCGTTCTACCCAGAGAAAACAGAGCTTGTCTTCATCGATCAGTGCAAGATCCTTCGCGAGCTTGGCTCGAAGGGCCCCCAGCGCCGCATTCGCAACGGTACCTACATCAGCGACGAGCAAAACCAGATCACCCGAATCGCAGCAAAGCGTCGTACGCAAGGCCTCGAGTTCAGATTCAGACAAGAATTTCGCTATTGGCGACTTAACTTCGGACTCTTCAAATTTTATCCAGGCAAGACCCTTCGCTCCGTAGATTTTTACGAACTCAGAAAGATCGTCGAGAACCTTTCTCGAGGAATCAGCACCGTCCTTCAAAACAATCGCCTTTACCACTCCGCCTTGGTCGAGCACTTTGCGAAAAGCCTGAAACTCGCTTTCGACGAAGCACTTTGAGACATTTCGCAGTTCGAGACTGTAGCGCATGTCAGGAGCATCAACTCCAAATCGATCCATCGCCTCATCGTAGCTCATTCGCAAAAACGAGGATTCGAGTTCAATTCCTGCTGCGTCTTTCCATATCTTTCGTACCAACCCTTCTGTCAGCTCTTGCACATCCGCTTCATCGACAAACGACATCTCGATATCGATTTGAGTAAACTCAGGCTGGCGGTTTGCTCGCAAGTCTTCGTCGCGGAAACAACGAACGATCTGGTAGTAGCGATCAAGCGATGCACACATCAGCACCTGTTTGAACAGCTGTGGCGACTGCGGTAGAGCGTAAAATTCACCTTTGCTAATTCGACTTGGAACTAAGAAATCTCGCGCACCTTCTGGAGTTGGCTTTGAAAGAATCGGTGTCTCTACTTCGCAAAAACCCTGATCATCGAGATGAGCTCTTGTCGCACGATAGACGCTGTGGCGTAATCGCAACATCTTTTGCATACAAGGCCGCCGAAGATCGAGGTAGCGGTAGTTGAGGCGCAATTCCTCTTTTGCATCAACATCGTCTTGAATGACAAAAGGTGCCGTCTTCGCTTCAGAGAGAATCGTCGCGTCTTTTACTTCAAACTCGACCTCACCGGTGGGCATCTCGGAATTACGAGTTCCCTCTGGACGCTCGTTGAGAATTCCCCGAACTGAAATAACAAACTCTGAACGTAACCGTTCGCCCAGGGCAAAGGCTGGTGCGTAGTCAGGTCGAAAAACGATTT
>CBDUGV010000357.1:0-3702 GCA_965366815.1 uncultured Bdellovibrionales bacterium
AGGCTCTGCAGGAGCTGCTTCTTTTGGCTTAGGAGCCGGGATGTCGAGCAGCTTCTCCTTGAGGAGAATTTCAACTTTCTTGTCGCCGTTAATCCACTTTAGGTCAGAACCGCGAACACCGTATCGCTTAGAGCGCTTTTGGTAGATCGTGTACTCGGACGTCTTCTTTATCGTTTCCATACGTATCTCCTCGTAAAAAAGGTAAATGAGCCCACTCACTTACCTTTTGGATGCGACAAGGTCAAGTGAGGGGCTTCAGATGTCACTGAGAGAGCCAATCGAGGCGATCTATTCCGTCAACTGGAGAGGAATGGTGTATTCATCCGAGCGGCTGCGAAAGCCCCAGACGACTATTTTGTGCGGATTGCTGCCCTGCACCTTGATCCTACCGTAGTTGTCTGGCTGTTCACGGTCGTTTAGTGAAAGCACGGTAAGACCTTTTGCCGGAACGACTACTGATTCTCCGACGACCGGTTGTTCTCCAGTTGAGCGGGTAAGCGTCAGGCTTGTCGTCTCTGAGGCATCACCTAGATTGAGGAACCAAACCTCGGCCAACTGTGAGATCCATGTATTGTACGAGCCAACTAGTTCTATTCCAATTGCTGGAACACCACTCACGCCGTAGAGATGACGAACACTTCCATCGGGACGTCGCTGATACTGCATCGCTACTGCAATGACGCTATTAGCCTTGTCGCCTTGAATCGTAGCCAGACCACGTTGGTTTACAGCGAGTCCGTCGAGGATCAAGTGATACGAACCTTTCGCCGGAAGTGGTATGACCTGAGTCAATAGTTCAGCGCCACCAGCTTGACCGTATAGTTTTACGGTCGCAGTCACAGCAGCATTCGTCGTGTTGGCAATTTCCAGCACAGAAGAGGCTCCAATAGTTGAGTAAGGCACGCCAAGCAGTTCGCCTGATCCAACGAGCGCCGGTAGTAGGAAGGCACTCTCGAAGGAATTTGCATACACTTGGTTGTCATACAGGTAGCGAGCGGCATCGAATTTGAATTTCGCTAGAAGGTTATCCGGTACCCATTCTACTGTTCCGACCTGGTTTGCACCGATGTCGTGCAGCGCGATATCAAGCCGCGCTTTCGGCTGTAGCAGGACGGAGCGCTCACTGAAGAGTGAACCGTCTTGTAACCAGAACAGCAATCTACCGGTTTCAACCGTATCTGAGTCACTAATGAGTTGTCCCCAAATGGCCACAGCATTTGCTGCATCTGAAAAAGCTAGGCTTGGTTGATAGGTATTGTTAAAAAGGTGCTGAATCCCCGCTCGCGGTGTTGTTGCAGCTATTGCCAATGCAAAATCAAAGGCAGTCGGGACTATACTTTGCTTGTAATATACCATGGTGCCACGCAGGTCTCCCGGCTGGCCATCGCTCGTAGAGCAAGCTGTGCCGTATGAATTGATCTCTCGACCAGGTGAGTCGTGGATCAGGACATCTTTCTGCGTGCCAGATGGAAGTTGAAACCCGAAGGAGTCAGCAATGTTGCCAGCTATCGTGTATACGACACTTCCGATGTTGAGGTCCGTTGAGCTGGCGTTTACATGCTCAAACACGTTCCACATCGGCCTATTTTGACTGTCAACAAGGAAGCCGTTCCATGGTGCGCATATCCGCACATCGTGAATCGGCATATGACTTGCGCTATCAAGTGGATTAGTGCCGTCAGTGACTTCTTGGCCATCCTTTACCCCGTCCCCATCGGTATCAGCTTTTTTCGGATCCGTTCCCAATGCTTCTTCCTCTGAATCAGATAGGCCATCACCGTCTAAGTCTCCACTTCCAACCGAAATTTCCAACTCATTAGAAGTCGTACTTTCATTTCCATTTATATCTACAGCGGTGGCAACAGCATAATAGGTGCCAGTCGCCAGGTTTTGCAGCGTAAAGGAGGTCGTGTTAGCGGTAAACGCGTTGGGGTAGGGTCCGCCAGCGCTCGTGCCATACTTCACGCGGTAGTGGGAGAGGTCATTGAGGGGAGAACCATCCGCATTAGTCGTGGGTGCATCCCAAGCAACAGAGATGTTTGCTGCGAATGCAAGCGATGTAGAGAATCCAAATTGTAAGAATAAAACGATTGGGAAAATGAACTTCATGGCAATCCTACTTGATACGCTCAGTTTGACGGTATGGTAGACTCTTGCAAGAAATGAGCCATAGGCTTGCTGGGAAGCACGCAACAGGTACCCAATACTTCTGGGCATATCCTTATTCATAATAGTCCGTTCCTGTCGCTTATTGTATGGTTCAACTGCTGCTACGGGGTGTCAAGCTTTTGTCGAGGTGAGAAGATTTGTTCACAGTACTGAAGGAAGATGCGTAATGCCGGGCCGTCTCACACCGATTCGACAGCTTTTCTGGGCTTGGGTGCCACTGGCTGCAAGTTGGCTGCTCATTGGCGCTGAACTACCGATGGTTACAGTGTTTTTGAGTCGTAGTAGTCACCCAGAACTCAGTCTGGCGGCGTTCGGAGGTTTACTTTGGCCGATCATGCTCTTTATCGACTCTCCGGGGTTTATGCTTCTCTCGGCCGGCACCGCTTTGTCAAAAAGTCGAGAAGATTTTCGCGTTCTTCAGCTGTTCACTATTCTTCTTTCTACCCTGCTGCTTTTCGTCCTATTACTCGTGATTCTCACGCCACTCTACGAGGTGGTGACCTCTTCCATTATTGGTGCACCCCGAGAGCTTCGTGAACTCGCCTGGAGTGGTTTTCTCTTCGCCATTCCTTGGCCTTTTGCAGTTGCCTATCGGCGTTTTTGTCAGGGTGTATTGATACGAAAGGGAAAATCGAAAACGGTTGGTATCGGGACGTTGCTGCGGCTGCTCGGTGTCGTAGTCGTTTTAATAGGGGGGTTCCTTTTTGCAAAAGAGCACGGAGTGGCCGTCGCAGTAGCTGCCGTAACCGTCGGGCTCCTACTGGAGGCCGCATTTGTGCATTTCTTTGCCACTATTGTCTCCAACGAGTGTTTGCCAGAGACCAGCTCTGATCCTCAAACACTTCGCAGTGTTGCACTATTCTATCTACCGCTAGCACTCACCTCCATCATGATGTTGGCCAATCCACCGATCGGGAGCACAGCCGTGTTTCGCTTGCCCTTTAGCATAGAGTCAGCTGCGGCTTGGTCGGCGGTAATTGGATTCGTGTTCCTCTTTCAGAGTGGATCTATTGCGCTTCGAGAGGTTGTATTGGCGGCGCTTAGTGAAGGGGCAGAGCAAAAAACCCTCCATACTTTTGTATTGTCGATAGGTTGTATCTCCAGTGCGTTGTTGTTGGGAATTGCGATATCACCAATTGGCTATTTTTGGTTCTCGACGGTCAACTCGTTTCCAGTGCCACTGGCGCGGTTTGCTTATGCTGCCCTGCTTCTCGCCGTGCCCATGCCGCTTCTGAGTGCATTACAATGCTGGTTTCAGGCCTCGGTAATTCATCAGAGGCGCAATAGATTAATTCCCCAATCGATTCTTGTTCACCTTGTTATACTTCTTGGGGTATTATCTTTTAGTGTCATCTTTGTTCCCGTGAATGGATTAGCTGCATTCTTGGTAGCACTTCAGATGGGCACCTGTGGCCAGATTGTCTATCTTTGGCTTCGAGCGAGACTGGTAAACCATTAAATGCGTTAGAGGTAACGTCGCTAGTATGTTTGGAAAGAAAGATTCAGCCTTAGAAGAAGCCCAGAGCATGAAGC
>CBDUGV010000358.1:0-3694 GCA_965366815.1 uncultured Bdellovibrionales bacterium
GTATGATTACGGCTGACAGTGCCGAATTCGCCGTTGCCCTGCGCTGCATGTTGGGCCGTGGCAAACAAGTATCGCTCTACGCAGGAGCCGGTATTGTCCCTGGCTCAACCGCCAGCGAAGAATGGCAAGAGATCGACAGCAAAATGTCCTCGGCCATGGAGCTGTTCACCTCCAGCTAGAGGAATCGTTGACTGACAACGTAGTTGAGTAACCGCAACTCTCGCTGTCAGTAGCTGCGTCTCCGTCACTTAATTCGAAGAAGCGCCAATGGATGTATACGAGAAAAATTACGGGGTGAACCATCTTCTTGCGAGTCTCGCAATTGAGGAGTTGGTTCGCTGTGGCGTGACTACGTTTTGTATCTCATCTGGTAATTGGAATGGTCCGCTGGCGCTGGCTGCGGCAAAGCATCCACAAGTAGAGAAGCTCACCCATTTCGATGAACGAGGAGCAGCGTTCTTTGCCTTGGGCTACGGCAAGGCGCACGGCAAACCAGCGGCGGTCATTTGCAGCTCCGGCACTGCGGTTGCGAACTACTACCCCGCTGTTTTGGAGGCCAGCAATGCCGAAGTTCCGCTGATTCTACTCACGGCGGACCGCCCAGAAGAGTTTCAAGATACCGGTGCGAACCAAACGTTTGAGCAACAGCATTTGTTTCGGCCCTATGTGCGATGGGAGTTTACCTTTGCCGCACCGGAGAATTCGGTACATCAAACTTCAGTGCTGAGCACCATTGACCACGCCTATTTTCGTGCGACGGGGAACTCGGCTGGTCCAGTCCATCTGAATTTTCGTTTCCGAAAGCCGTTTATCCGAGAAGCGCTCCCTGAGCCACTTGATGCGGGACCGCGGTTTAACGCCTGGCGAAAGAGCGGCACGCCGCTAACCAGCTATTCACAAAGCATGCCTGTCCCGGCCGAGTCGGAAATTAGGAGCGTTGCGCGACGCATGCAACAAGCAAAGCGCGGACTTATTTGCGTTGGAATGTTACCGATAGACAGCGATAGAGAAGCGATTTTCTCACTCGCTGAAACGCTTGGCTGGCCGATAGTCGCAGACGTTTGTTCGAGTTTGCGCGGATCCTCGAAAGCGGTATCTGACTCAATCGTCTTGTCGGCCCATGCTGGATGCTACCTCAGAAACCGCACCCTCTGGGAGAACTTTGCTCCTGATTTCATCTTGGAGCTCTGTAGCGAATCGACCAAGCCAAGTAATGCCGCAATGCAGTGTTTTGATGCAAGTGGTGCAGAGCGCGTGTTCGTGATGAATACGCAACTTCGAAAAGACACGAACTGTGCGTTTTCACTCCACGTCGAAGCCGAACCAGCTTGGTTCTGTAGCCAGCTACAAACGCATGTGAAGCAGAATTCCTCAGCACTTGCCCAGCCGTTTTTACAAGCCGAACGAATTGCCCATGAAGTGCTAGCTGAAGTGGATTCCAAGTCCGAGCTCTCGGAACTTGCTACAACTCGAAAGATCTTCGAACTCTCGCCTGCTGAGCAGGTTGTTTTTCTCGCGGCAAGCCTCTCGGTGCGCTTAGCAGATTGGTTTGCCCCTGCCCAATCGAAGCCGATCAACGTGGTCTCCAATCGTGGATTAAGTGGCATAGACGGCACGCTGGCATCGAGTCTTGGCTTTGCATGGGCGAGTGAAAAATCACTGACGCTGCTCTGCGGCGATTTGGCGTTTTTGCACGATCTAAATTCTTTGCAGTTACTTAAGAATGCCAATCGAGCCGTCACTATCGTCTTGCTCAACAACGATGGTGGTGGGATTTTCTCACTGCTTCCCTTCGTAGAGTTTGGAAGTGACTACGAGAAGTTTGTCGGGACTCCGCATGGATTGCATTTTCAGCATGCCGCCGAGCAATTCTCTATACCCTACCATTGTCCAAACGATATGGCCGAGTTTTCAACTATCTATAGTCAGGCAGTACATTCTGGCGGACCGAGTATCATTGAAATAAGAACCACGCGAGAAGCTACAAAAAATGAGCTTTTCCGACAGTTTGATCGCATTGCACAACGAGTAGAAGAGGAGTTATGAGCACATTTAATTGGAAGTCAGCAGCGCAGTTTGAGGAAATAGAGTATCAAACATGTGAAGGGGTAGCGAAGATAACCATCAATCGACCGCATGTGCGAAATGCCTTTACGCCACTCACGGTTCGAGAGATGCAGCAGGCATTCGAAATAGCTCGCGAGGATACCGATGTCGGGGTGGTCATCCTGACTGGCAAAGGCGACTTGGCTTTCTGCTCCGGTGGGGACCAGAAAATTCGCGGGGATTCCGGCTACAAGGACGCAACAGGGGTTCATCGCTTAAATGTGCTCGACTTGCAGCGACAAATTCGAACTCTTCCCAAACCTGTGGTTGCAATGGTGGCCGGCTATGCGATTGGTGGCGGTCATGTGCTCCACCTGATTTGCGATCTGACTATTGCTGCCGACAATGCCGTCTTCGGCCAAACTGGACCAAAAGTAGGCTCCTTCGACGGTGGCTTCGGCTCGTCCTATCTCGCGCGTATCGTTGGCCAGAAGAAAGCCCGCGAAATTTGGTTCCTCTGTCGTCAATACGACGCGAAGAAAGCACTCGATATGGGGCTCGTGAATACGGTCGTCCCACTTGCGAAACTCGAGGAAGAGACCATGCAATGGTGCCAGGAGATGTTGCGAAACAGCCCAATTGCCCTTCGCTGCCTCAAGGCATCACTTAACGCCGATTGCGATGGGCAAGCTGGCCTGCAAGAGCTGGCCGGAAACGCTACAATGCTGTTCTATATGACCGAAGAAGGCCAAGAAGGTCGAAACGCCTTCAACGAAAAGCGGAAACCCGATTTCTCCAAATTTACCCGCAATCCCTAGTATGTAGGTGTCAGAGACGCAATTCCAATCTCTGGAGTTGTATCTCTGTCGCTTACCGAACGCTTCACCCAACTAGGATGACGTCGCTGACACCTGATTGTACTAGTAGAGGACGGCGCCTTGGAATTTTCGGGCTTGTTTGTCGCCTGGAGTGATTAGTTCCTGGTTGGCGTTTTGGACCAGTTTCGTGAGTACCGTCAGGACAGCGCTGGAGACTTCTCGTTTGCTGCTCGGTTCTTTCGCGGCAATGCTAAGCGAGAAGCTTGCATCGTCGCCGGTGCAAATTGAGTAGAGTCGTCTTCCCTTTCGAGCTTTCTCGTCTTGCATGCTTCCATTGCTCTGCCATTGTGGTGCGCTACACCAACTGCGTTCGATGGTGAACTGAACGATCTTACTCGTCGGCATTGCATCAAAGACGATTATTTCCGGAGTCTGCCGATCGATTGATTTGCGAAAGGATTCGGCAACTTCTTCTGATAAGCCGAGAGAAGTAGTGTCGCATTGCTCGATATGACGAAGCAGCAGTTGTTGAAGATTCTTTGCTGGAATCACCGGATAGGAAAAAATTCGCTGGAAACTAAGCGGTGCCTCATCCAGGATGCTCGGTAGGGTATTGGAAATAGCAAAACGCCACGGACCCTTAATGACATCAGATGCGACCGCATACCCGCTGTTCTCAAGTGAACGAAGCATCACCTCGCGGCGGGCCCGTACCGCTGCCCACGGGAGAGTCTTTCTCTCAAAATTCCTATACAGCGGTGCAAGCGTTTTCGTCAAAAAGAACTGTTTGTGCTTTCCAGTTAACTTCCACTGCTGCGTCTGCTGAGGCG
>CBDUGV010000359.1:0-3650 GCA_965366815.1 uncultured Bdellovibrionales bacterium
GCGGCATCGAGTTTCTCTTGTGTTCGGCCGCAAATCGCAATATCGGCTCCAAGGCGGGCGAACATATCTGCCATCGCCAGGCCAAGGCCACTTCCGCCACCAGTTACTAAGATTTTCTTTCCAGCGAGCGCATCTTTAGTAAACATCGGCTATTCTCCAACTATATGAACAAAGGGAAGTTCCAACTGCAGTGGTCCTTGAGGTTGCTCAACGACCGCTTGCTCTTCGATATCGAGATTCGAGACTCCAATTCCTAGCAGACGGATCGGTCGTTCGCCAGCTTCAGTTGCATGGAGCAATGAAAAAGCCGTCTCCTCAATTGTCGCTGGATCGCAGACCGACTGCGAGAAGGTTCGGCTTCGGGTCGCTTTTTCGAAGTTACCGTATGTGACTTTCAGCGTAATGGTACGACCGCTGGTATTGATATTCTCTAATCTGCGAGACAGCCGCTCTGCCAATACTCCCAATTTCTCTCGCATCCAATTCAGATCTATTGAGTCTTCGTGGAAGGTGTCCTCGCAGCTAATCGATTTGCGAGTTCGTTCAGTCATCACCGGCCGTGGGTCGATACCGCGTGCTAGTTTGTAATACCAACTCCCTACTTTTCCAAACAGATTGCTGAGCCTGAGTTCATCGAAGGTTCTCAGATCCCCGGTTGTGTAAATGCCGAGACCTCGCATTTTGGACTCGGTGACCTTTCCAATGCCCGGCACTTTTCGCACAGGCAGATGCTTCAGCACCTCATCAACCATGCCGGGTTTAATCACGGTAAGACCATCAGGCTTGTTCATATCAGAAGCAATTTTGGCGAGAAACTTATTGGGAGCAACACCAGCAGAAGCAGTGAGTGAGGTTCGACTATAAATGTCTGCTCGAATAGCAGCGGCTGTTTCGGTGGCTGTTGGAATGCCCTTTTTATTCACTGTGACATCGAGATAGGCTTCGTCCAGCGAGAGCGGCTCGATTTGATCAGTATACTCCAGCAGACAGTCCATCACTTCACGTGAGACTTTTCGATATAGCGGAATTCGCGGACGAACAAACTCTGCGTCAGGGCAAAGACGGACCGCCTGCGAGCTGGGCATCGCAGAATGGACTCCAAAACGACGGGCTTCATAGCTGGCTGCGGCGACGACACCCCGTCCTTCGGGGGTTCCACCGACTATTACCGGCTTGCCGAGCAACTCGGGGTTTTCTCGCTGCTCGACTGAAGCGAAAAAGGCGTCCATATCAATATGGATGATTTTTCGCTCTAAACTCATGTCATGTTGTATCTCGGATTCTGCTCAATTACCACTGTGTAAACCGGGTAATTTAGTATATATATAAAGAGTGGATTTGAACTAAGTAGGAGTCGCACAATGAACGTTTCTATTACCTATTGCGGTATGTGAAATTACCTCCCTCAGGCCTCCAGGTTGAAGGCCGAAATAGAGAAGCATAGTCCCAAGTGCTCGGTTGTGCTTATCGAGAGTGGTGGCGGTCTGTTTGAAGTTGAAAAAGATGGGGAACTTATCTTCTCGAAGAAGGATATTGGACGATTCCCTGAAAACCAGGAAGTCTTGGATAAGCTTTAGTGCATTCCGTCTTTTCGAACTAATTGGGCGACAACTTCCATGTGTTCGGTGAGTGGAAACATATCAAACGGGGCCAAGCAGGTAAGCTGATAGCCCTCCTCAAATATTCGGATATCATCCAACAGAGAACTGGGATTGCAACTCGAGTAGATTATCTGTCTCGGTGCCAAAGTAAGGAGCTGCGCTACGAGTTGCGCAGTCAAACCGCGGCGTGGAGGGTTGCAGATTAGTAGATCGGGGGAGGGGCCAGCGTATGATGATAAGTACTTGCTTACATCTGCGGCATGAAAATCGACGTTTGAAATCCCATTTCTAGGAGCTGAGCGATTGGCGCACCGCACTGCTTGCTCGCTTACTTCAATTCCTACCAGATTCTTGCAATGCGCTGCTGCATGAAGAGAGAAACCACCGACCCCACAGAATAAATCGAAAACGAGAGTTGGTGTTTGCTGAGCAACAAGTTCTGCGACATAGGCATAGAGCGCTTCAGCGGTCGCATGAGTTACTTGAACAAAGGATTGTGGAGCAAAGGCACATTGCAAGTTGTTATAGGTTTCCCAGATAACATCCCTGTCCGAGAGAATCTGCTCTAGGTCCCCTTCGACAATCTGGTGGGGAACCGGTTGAATATTGACGCTCAGCACCTTCAGATTCGGATGACTATCGAGCAGTTCCTGTTTTGATTTCTCGATTCGAGGGACTGCTTCCGTGGAGCGAAGAATGAAACGCAGCAGTACTTCGTCTTGAGAATGGTTTGACTGGACAATGACTCCTTTGAGTTCTCCTTTTCGACTCTTCACTTGATAGGGCGTGAGCTTGTTGGTCCGAATGAATTCGGGAAGATCGGCAAGGAGTCGATTGATTGCGGGCAGATGAAGTGGGCAGTGTAACAATTCGATCCCGTTGAACTCCCGATCGAGGAGGCCGATAATCGGAGCTTTTGTAGTTCCTGCAACTGAAAGCTTGGCTTTCAATCGAGAAGGGAATATTGTTTCAGGAACCCAAAGCGGTCTGTGGGCACAGCCTTTCGCAATCTCTGATGCGAAGAGCTCAAGAAAGGAGTTTTGCTTGTAGCTCGATCTTTGCTCTGCTGCCTGTGATAGGAGCGAGCAAGAACGGCAACGATGGTTGTCAAAATAATTGCAAGTAAGTGATTTCATATGCGTGAGTGGCAGATTATATCTGATGGGAGCTTCGGGACAAGTGGAGAAGCCGGGTGCGCCTGTTTGGTCCATGATGGGAGCTCTTGGAAGAAGATTAATGCCTATTTAGGTGAGCTCAGTAGCTCCGATGCTGAACTGCTTGGTGGACTGCTGGGACTATCCTACATTCTGCACCAAACCGTGGAGTCGGCGGAAAAAATTTCGGTTCATTGGTCTTGCGACAGTAAGACGACGATAGAAGGTGCGCAGCGGGTGCTTCAGCAAAACGCGAATAGGTCTCGCCAAGCGTCAGACTTTTGGTTGGCCTTCGAATACTTTGCCAATTATTTTGCATTAAGTTGCTCGCATCTCGCTTCGAAAGAAGGGAATCGGCGGCAAAGAGCCTGTGATAAAGCGAGTCGCTGGGCCCAGAAAAGCGGCAAGCGTCTATTGGATGAACAAGGGGCAGGTTTGATCGGTCGGATAGCGGCGTATCGGCCGGAGGATGCCTGGTGTCTTGTTGATGGTCGACTATTGATTGCAGAGCTGCGAGAAAAAACCTTTACAGGTGAAACGCTGCAGCTCAGTTTTGATTGGCTCGTTTCTCCTCTGCGCAACTAGCAAGTGGTGGCTGTTCCCCGTCCCCTGCGCAAGAATAAGAGTGAACCACAAGATGCCGCGGTGGGCGCAGAAATCATTCCTTGCGTTGCGTGTTGTCGCTGAGGGAGCCGGTGGACGATTGCTTTTTGGTGTCAAGACGCGGTCCAGCCATCAGACGTCCTAGCGAAGATCTGTTGGAATTGCCAAGTCGATGCGACCATTGTTCGAGCGTTTCCGGATGATGCCACCGGCGATTGCACCGGGGTTGCTTGCCCGAACACTGAGTAGGCCATAGCTATCTGGTTGAGCAGCCAATTCAGGAGTATCGTGA
>CBDUGV010000360.1:0-3631 GCA_965366815.1 uncultured Bdellovibrionales bacterium
TCCCAATTTGAATTCTCGAAGCGGTTTTGAGAATCGCTCCGGACTTCTTGTAGTCTCCGGAGTGCTCTGTCGATCCGAGCCCTCAACGGCATCAGGCTGCCGCACTTGTAGTGGATTTCCCATAAAAACCTCTCAGCTTAAACTTCCTCGAATTAGTTGTGCGAATAACCGCAGTTCCTATGCCCTTTATTCTGCCGATAAATCCTAGCAATCCCTACTGCTTAGTTCAGTGGCCCACGGCACCTGCTTTGCACTAGGTTTTGCTGCCTTTGAGTTTTCCATTGAATCACGTTAGCGTATTGCAGCCCGAAATTCCTCGGTTTGATTCTCTATATTGCCCAACATTGAGTAGAAGTTCTGAACCTCATTCCACTGAGGAGCTAGCAGCTGGTGCTTCAAGGGAGTGAGAGAAGTTAATGGTTCTACCTAGGTTCCGTGGTGGCAAGGAGTCGTACGTTTGAAGGGCACAACAAAAGCTCTTGAGTCGTACGGCTTTTTATCTCACTAAACTCTACTCCGACACTCGTCGGACTGTCACCTCGCTGAGGATGGACGGAAAGGATTGCCATGAAAACAAGCGATTTGGGTCTCACGACCGTGGAAACAGCGGGGCTTCGCACTGAAGTCGCGCTGGGGCTGGGAGGATTTCTGAAATCTCACCGACTTTTGATACCCGGCGGGCCAGAGGTCCCGCTGCTGATGGAACAGCCGACTGTTGCGGCGTTCCACAACCTCAACTGGGACATGCTCTATCCCGGTCGAACCTGGAATGGTACGGATTTCGGAACATTCCGCTACAAGGAAACGGATTACTGGATTGGCGATCCCGCTGATGCCGGCAACCAGTTGAACGGCATACACGGTGGCCAGATTTGTCATGAGTCCTGGCACACCCCCGCAGAGCGGAAGCGAAGCGACCGCCTGATGATGAGCTTCAACCAGGGGCGCACTGCCTCTGAGAAGTTCCTGAAAACCTGGCCGTTTCCGGCCTTGAGCGCCTGCAAGCGCTATCAGCACGTCGGCCAAAGCCTCCAATGCACTGAAAAGTTCAGCTACGGAGCCGATGCCGGCATGCCCTTTGCGCGGGGCAGCCACTTCTTCTTCCCGCATGTCTTGGACGGCATTGGCGACTGCAATATGTCGATGCCGACCTTGATCATGCAGGCAGACGCTGTGCACCCAAAGCGCAAGGTGGCCGGTGTGGATGTGGAGATTCTACTGCCAGATGGAGCACCTCAGCCGATCCCGGCCGGTGACCGCTTGGACTTCAGCCAAGGGAAACCTGTTCCCTTGGACCTCGACACAGGGTTCCGACTCGTTCCGGGGCAGAACATCGTCCTGACCTGGGTTGGTTCGCGCTATGTGGTGCGTTTGACCATTTCGGTCTGTGCACACTATGGCTATGTGGTGCTGTACTCGCCAACGAACAGTGCGCAGTTCGGCTCCCACTTCGCCTTGGAGTGGCAAACTGCTGCGCCGAATTTCATCCATCTCCACAATGAGGGAGTGGAGGGAATCGGCTATCAGGAGTTGACCCAAGAAGAGCCGATCGAACTGAACTGGTCGATGACGGCAACCTGGACAAAGATGAAATGAGTTGAATGCCTGACATGCAGCCGTACGAAGTCAGGCAGGAAATTCAAGAAGTCTACTATTCGTTCCTCCCGCCCGTTGTTGATTTCCAGATCAGCAACGGCGGGTGAACGGATGTCCTTTCTACCGATTTTTTTGCAGCGTTTTCGCTTCTCTTTACTCCCAAGGAATAAAGTAGACAGATTTCTTATTTTCCACTCGCGGTATTATCACGGTATGCTAGCGTGTCTTTGAAGTCTTTTGACAAACAGCTATTGTTGAAGATGATTTCCTAAGTATTTTTCAGTCAACTACACCGTGCCGCAATTGAAAAAAAAGATTTACAGTCTAAGCATACTCACGTTCCTGATCGCTGCCTGCGGAACCTTTTTATCGACTCTGAGCTTCGCTACAGAAGAAGTACCGTCGGCTCCTGTGTCAACATCTCCCGCGATGCGTCCACCGATGGGCTGGAATTCCTTTGACGCATACGATTCCAGGATCACCGAAGCTGAATTCAAGCAGAACGTTGATTATATTGAGCAGCACCTAACAAGCTACGGCTGGGAATATGCGGTAGTCGACTTTCTCTGGTTTAGTCCCGAGCCCGGAGCTTGGCCCAATCCCAAGCGCCGTTTTGGACATGCGGATCTTCGACTAGACAAGGATGGCGTCCCGATTGATAGGCTCGCAGTGGATACCTTCGGACGGCCTCAGCCCGCGGTAGAGCGATTCCCATCGGCAGGGCAGGGTAGGGGGTTTAAGCAACTCGCCGATTACGTTCATCAAAGAGGAATGAAATTCGGAATTCACATGATGCGAGGGATTCCACGACAGGCTTACTTTGACGCCAATCCAATACTCGGCACAGCGTACACTGCCAAAGACATTGCTAACACGAAGAGCAGCTGCCCCTGGAACAACAATATGTTTGGCGTTGATCCGAATAAACCTGGAGCGCGAGAGTATTACGAATCGGTCATTGATCAATATGCCGAATGGGGAGTTGATTTCATTAAGCTCGACGATGCGCTATCTCCGACGTACCACAAAGAAGAAATCGAACTGATTAGAGATGCAATTGCCCAGAGTGGGCGGCCTATGGTCTTAAGTCTTTCCCCGGGTCCAGCTTCGCTCGAAGACGCAGAAAGCCTCAAGCGGCAGGCCGATATGTGGCGGGTGTCGAAGGATTTCTGGGACGACTGGAAGCAGTTAAAAGCAATGTTTCCCAAACTAGCCGCTTGGGCAAATCAGAGCGGGCCGGGAAACTGGCCAGACGCTGACATGCTTCCGATAGGTCGACTTTCGCTCGGTGGGCGCCCTCGAGGTCCCGAGCGAGACTCGAGATTCTCGATTACCGAGATGAAGACCATGCTGAGCTTATGGGCAGTGGCGCGCTCGCCCTTGATGATTGGCGGCGCACTTCCCTCGACAAAGCCAGAAGTAATCTCTCTGCTAAAGAACCCCGAGCTGATTCGCTTGAACCAGCAGAGTGCAACAAGCCGACAGGTATCGGCAGTAGAAGGGCGTATCTGCTGGGTCGCAAGCGACAGCATCTCGACTGAATCCTACCTGGTGTTGTTCAATATCAGCGAGCAAGCTCAGATGGTTCGCTGTTCTTTTGCCGATGCAGGACTTACGGGGCCCTTGCGGATTCGCGATGTTTGGAACAGACGCTTTCTCGAGCTTCGAAGCGAGGCCAGGGAAGTTTCACAGCAGCTCCCGGCCCATGGCAGCGCAATCTTTCGGCTCAGCGCTCCTACGCCGAACAATCTAACAGCGGTAGAAAAACACTAGTGAGCGCAGCTGAGGAGCATATGCAGTTAAGCGGTGCTAGAGAAGTCTTAGCTTGGTGAGCGCGCGGGCCCGCCAAGCTAGAACATTGAAACGAATTGCATCATTCTTCTTCGAAATCGGCAGGGACGATAATCCTTCCACCTCGCAAAGTCTTCCACTCCTGCTTTGCTTCTTCTGGTGGAGTGAACTCGACGCCCTCGGGAATCTCGACCTTCTTGGCAAAGGTGTGGTAGTTCGTGCTCATGCCACCAAAGTTGGCCAT
>CBDUGV010000361.1:0-3591 GCA_965366815.1 uncultured Bdellovibrionales bacterium
CCACTGAGTTTACTCAGCGTGAATCTCAGCTCCTAGAGATGAATCAGACGCTGAGAGAACAAATTGAGCTGTTGAGAGAAGAGCGCGACTGGCTCAGACAACGAATTGAGCATCTCGAAACGCGTGGCGAACGAGAGCAAATGCTCCTTTTGGCCGAAAGTGAAACGGTTCGTCGCTTGATTAAGACCGAGACGCTAACTGAAAAGCTTATGAATTTCAGACTGCCTTGGTTTTCTAACTCCGATAAATAGCATCAGGTGCTCGCCCACTCGTCCTCCGCAGGCTTCTATGTCGCTGTGGAATCGAGAGCGGGCGCCCATGCCATTCAAGAAAGAATCGCTTGATAGAATAGATGTAATGTTAAAAAAAAAGCGCCCGGTGAAAACCGAGCGCTTTTTTTTGTTGTGCCAACTATTCTTTCGAATGATTAGCCTTCGATTTCCTCAGCCTCTTCGCCAGCTGCATCGGCCATTTCTTCCGTTGCACCTTGAACTGAGAACTGGACACGACGGTTAACCGCGCGAGCCCAATCTTCTTCTTCAGTGAAGATTGGCTTGCTTTCACCGTAGCTGATACCAGAGAGACGAGCTGGGTCAATTCCCAGACCAGAGAGCTCATTGACTACCGCTTGAGCACGGCGTTCACCGAGACTCATGTTGTATTCGTCAGAACCCTTGTAGTCAGCGTGACCTTCAATAACGACGACCAAGCTAGGAACAGAACCGAGTAGCTGAGCAATCTGTCGCACACGTCCGCGACCGAGGTCAGTCAAATCTGCTCTATCAAACTCGAAGTTAATGTCCGGAAAGAAGACTTGTCGATCTCCACCAGCTACCACTGCAGCTTCAGTACCCATACCGTCGCCCGTATCAACAACGCTTGGAATATTAATTCCAGCGCCACCGATGTTGGTATACGGAGAAACTTTTCGACAATCTGGGATTGCACCAGAAGAAGAGAAACAAACTGTCTCTCGGAAATCGAAAGGCTCTCGGTAGCCAAGGAAGCTTCGAGTAAAAGGTGTGCTCGCAGCAAAATAGCTAAATGGACGATAGATAGCTTCTCGTGCAGTCCAGCCCACCCAATGAGTAAGATACGCAATGGTACGCAGCGGATGAGACTCGCTTTCGCGCCAGCGTGGTGGCTTATGATAAGTAAATATACCGTTATCGCGTGGCAAGAGATCTTGCGCTGCAGCAACCGATACCGTTCCGCCAACAAATACTGCGCCGAAGAAAGAAACGGAAAGGAGCAAGGTTACAATTTTCACCCGCATGATTTTATCCTTCTCTGAAATAGAAACTTACTAATGACCTCTACCTCCAAAAGCGAAGGTAAGTCTAAATTATCTCTGGTAGAATTAACAATCAAACAGCAGACCAGCAAGAGAAAACTCTGATCTAATGTTCTATCGTCTGTGTAGAGCGGAAAGATGAGTCGCTTTTTCGCCCTATTTCCCAGTAAATATCAAGGTAATTGCGAAAAAAAACGAGCTTCCCTAGTAGACTACTAGGGAAGAATCTACATCTTGAGCATAGGCATTTATGCCGCCTTGTAGATTCTTTACCTGCTCAAAGCCAGATTCTAAAAGCAACTGAGTCGCCAAAGCGCTTCGGCCTCCAACTCGACAAATCACCACGACCTGGGAATTCGTCCCAGCCTTGAGGCGTTCTCTCAACTCCGAAAGTCGCGACTCAAGCTCCATCAATGGAATATGCAATGAGTTCGGAATCCGAGTCAGTTCGAACTCCTCGCTTTCACGCACGTCGAGCAGCAGCGGTGGTACACTACTTTGCAGTGACTGTTGTAATTGGATTGGTAAGATTTCTGGAACCACGTTTGGCTCTACTATACTAGGGTAAGTAGTTCTGATGCGAAAATGCTATCCCGCACTAAAAGAATGCCCACAACCACAAGAGCGAACTGCATTCGGGTTATTGAACTTAAACCCCTGCCCTTGAAGTCCGCTCACATAATCGATCTCTGTACCGGCTAGATACTGAGCACTCGCCATATCGATGTAGATAGTAAGGCCATTCACTTCCATAATGGTATCTCCAGGACGAGCCTCATTGGAGAAATCGAGCGCATACTCAAGACCGGAGCAACCTTCTTCTACTAAGGCCTTCTTCACCATTTCAACAGCTTTATCAGTAATCAACACCGGTGGTGCATCAGCTGCTGGACCTGGCGAATTGGCTTCTATTTCTTGAGATACTTCTGACATATGGAATTCTGAGCTCCTACCCAAATAACCAACTTTGTTTAATTCAACATGGTATTCCCCCCATTTTACCACAGCCAAATTCGTTTGGGAAACAGACACTAGGTGTCTGGCAGCAAATTTCTGCCGTAAATTCAACATATTACAAGCCATTTAGAACGGCCCACAAGTTGCAAGACAAATCGACCGATATCTCTAAGTAGAGGTAAGCGAGCCGGCAAGGTTGTTGGCCGGTATCAGGGTTCGAGAAGTTAAGATGGGTTTTCTAGTTCGTAAGTATTTCACTTGGTTTTTTATCGGCTGTGCAGCCGTCTGGCTCGTATTATCTGCTGTGGGTAATGCAACTGCAGAAACTACCTACACCACCTATAATACGCCTCGATTCACACTCCATATTGATCGCTCTGGTCCAGCACCAACCTCAATTGCGCCCTCGAGAGAAGAGCTTGCAGTCGAGTCGATCAAAATTCTCAATCGCACCTATGAAGAGCTGAAGAATATCTTCAAAGCAGCACCGAATCGCCAGGTAGTGTTGAGGTTCCTCTCGCCGAAAGAATTTAAGCGACAAACTGGCGCTCCAAGCTGGACGAGCGCTATGTACTACAAAGATGAAATCACAATTCCACTTTCTGAATCGACTGGCATCGATATGCTTGAACTCGAACGGGCGTTGCGACACGAATACGTGCACGCTTTTATCGCCCAGCTATCGCGATATCGTTGTCCTGCTTGGCTAGACGAGGGAATTGCTCAGCTGATCGAAGGTGAGCCGAACCCTCTACTCGGTCCTGCGCTGCGACGCTGGGTGGTGTTTAATGACCCTATTCCTTTAGATTGGTTGAAAAACGGATTTACAACTCTCGATAGCGACATCGTCCCTGCCGCATATGCAGAGTCGCTTTTTGCAACTCGTCAGATTGTTGACACCCTCGGAATGGACGCTGTGGTCAAGTACCTCAATCTCCTGGCAGCGGGACGCGACGAAAACCTCGCCTTTAAGGACTCCTTTGGAAAGACAAAGCGCGAGTTCGAAAAGGAGTTGGGTTTTAGCATGCGTCGCTGGGCACACTCCGGCCACGAACACCCCTAAGCCGCTCACAACTCGAACAACCCCAAACAGGCAAATACGACAATGGATGATTCTGGAGCCTCAGATCGAGAGATTTAGATCTGAAGATTCGATTCTGGAGCTGTGATTCCGGCGAAATGAGCCTGGCTAAGTGAGCCTGGCGAAGTGAGTCTGGAGGTCTAGAGTCTGGAGAATTTTCTTGTCTGGAAACTTTAGATTTTTTGGTTGCGGGGGCAGGATTTGAACCTGCGACCTCCGGGTTATGAGCCCGACGAGCTACCAGACTGCTCTACCCCGC
>CBDUGV010000362.1:0-3587 GCA_965366815.1 uncultured Bdellovibrionales bacterium
ACCTCAACAAGCTGTTAACCGACGATGAATGGGCAGAGATGAACAGCCTGTAACTCACCGACCAGAGCACTCGATTACTCAGCGGAGACATTAAAATGAGTGCTATGGTATTACTGATGTCATCAGTCCTGTTTCTGGCGGCCCTGTCGATCTGGATATGGACACGCAAACAAATTGAATCTTTCCATAAATTATTAAATGAGCAGTCTGGTTCTGGCCAGAGGGTCGATGAACTGGGTGCATTGATTCACAGCGAGGAACGCAAACAGGTGACAATTGTTGGATACTCACTGGGAGCGCGAGTTGCAATTGCCTTTGCCACAGAGCATCCGGAGAGGGTCGGGGGCTTACTGTTGGAGTCAGGTAATCCCGGGATCGCAGATGCCTCAGAGCGCAAAGAGCGTTTAGAGAAAGATAGGCTTCTCGCCGAGCGCATTCGCTGTGAGGGCTTACCGGCATTTGTTGATTATTGGTACGACAAAGTCCCGTTGTTTCAGTCTTTACACCGCGATCCGAAGCGTCTCGCAGAGTTGAAACAAAGGCGCGTTGCCACGAGCAATCCGATCTGGGCTGCGAAAGTGCTCGAAGAGCTGAGCCCGGCATTGATGCCGAATTATTGGCCCGCACTCGCATCGATTTCTGCCCCCACCCATGTAGTCGCCGGAGAACTCGATACGAAGTATTGCGCTCTTGCTGGGCGAACTGCCGAACTCATCCCTGGTGCGACCTACCAGATAGTGGCTGATGCTGGCCATAACGTGCATTTCGAGCAGCCCGAACGTTTTATCGAGCAGCTGTCTCGTCTCCTACAGTAACTCCCCGCAAGGACTGAGAAATCTGAAGTAAGGCCAGATGCTTAGCTCCGTTGTTGGCTCGCTTCAAGAATCTGAGTGAAACGGCCGATCTTCTAAGAGAAGTTCTTTCATTTTTCATTCATCTATTTCTCGGAGTCCTCATGAGTAAGCAGGTTCAAACTGGCGATACCGCTGCACTGAGTTTCAGTGGTAAGCAGAAGCAACAAAAGAAGAAGGCGTTCTTGTTTTTTCTCGCGACGAATCTCATCTTCTTCTCGGCTCTCTTTTCGCTTAACAACTATGGATTTGAATCGAGTCTCTTCGTTTTAAAAGATACGAGCTGGAAGCAAGTTGAAGACCTTCCAGGTACTCCGCTCGAAATCGCAACTACCGAGAACGGTGCCGTTTGGATATCGCATGTCACTCCTGATGGCATTAGCCGATTTGACGGTACTCAGTGGCAAAACTTCCGCTATCAAGACATCGGTTTTGCTCCCGAGGAGTTTTTCGGCTCAATGTATCCGCAAGGAGATCAGCTTTGGCTCTGGGTGGGAAGCGATGTGTTTCATTTTAACGGAAAGAGTTGGCAGCGTTTCGCGAATGTTTCGCAAGGAAATGAGATTGTCGACTTATCGCCAGGCGAGAAATCTACCTGGGTCGTAGATGCCGAAGCTAATCTGTACCAGTTCGACGGAACCTCATGGAAGGGATCTTCGCTTGAAGAATGGGGTGTGAAGCTCAGTGAAGACGAGAAATTTATGTCGAGTTTCCGTCTTGCACAGTCCAAGAGTGGCTCACTGTGGTTTGTAAGTCGTCAAAGCGTATGGCGCTTTAACGAAACCTGGCAGCAACTTCTCGATTCGAATGGCTTAGGCGGCACGCCTATTCTGTTGGGAAGCAGTGGCGATGTGCTCTGGCTGGCTTCGGGTGATGAAATTATTCGCATTGCAGAACAAGGCAAACAACTTAAGCGGTTTACTGCTGAGCAGTTTGGACTCTCTGATCTCCTCTGGCTCGTTCCGATAAATGTGACTGAAGAGGCGATCTGGATGCAGCGCGATCAGCAGATCATTGCCTACAACGGGGAGCAGCCACAGCTTGTAAAAACACTACCAACTCTCCCTGAAGGGTATACGAATATATTTCGCATTCTCAGTGATCGCGATGGCACGCTCTGGGCCCAGGCGGAAGCGGGCGGGATGCTTTCTTCTAGTACGATCCTGCTTGGGTTCCTCGGTCTTTGGGTGATCATAGTTATGGCCGAGCGAGCGTTTAAGCGCTCGCAGCAAACGCAACAACAAGCCCATGTGAAGGAAGTGCTTGAGCAGAGTGTGCCCAGTGTCGAATCAGGTGGTCAGCTTTATTTGTCAAATACTGCGTTGGGGGCAAACGAGGGGATAGGAAGCGGATCGATTCTTGGGAGAATCGCTCGTTATACGTATAACGTGACACTCTATGGAGCTGCTCTCATTGCTTATCCATTTCTTTCCGCCGGAATTGATAGTCTCACGGGAGGTATGCTCCCCGGTTGGACGAAGAATATTATCGTTATATTTTTAGCGATTTTTACGATTAGCTTTGTGCGGATAAAGCTCGGGTCAATTTGGATTATTTCTCCGGCTCATCGTGGCAAGTATGAGAAAGCCTTGAAGCGACTCCATCTTGCGCGCCATTTTGTACCAGAGCTCGCGGCAGTGTTTGAGACGGCATTCCTCTACTATAGTCAACGCTATGAGGAATGCAGTGCGCGAGCGATGGTCCATCTAGAACAATTCAAGACACAAGATGCAACCTTGAAGTCACTTGTGTTGGCAACTCATTGTGCAAGTCTCGTCGCATTGGGAAAGTATGCGGAAGCGGAAAAAGCCTGTCGAGGTGCCCTAGAGCTCAATCCTGGATCGGCAACAATACTCGCATGTCTCGCTGACACATACCTATTTCGAGGCGAATCAACCCAACAGGCGCTCGAAATATTAGATCAAGCTTTGGAAGGAAAGAGCATGTCTGACCCTGGAGTAGCGGCGGAAGTACTCGGAAGTCGCGCTTGGGCACTTGCAGCGTCGGGGCGCGGGGCCGAAGCGGAAGCTGAGCTTGAAAAGGCCTTTGGCAAGGTGCCGAGGAGTCGGGTGCACGAAACGGCGATGCTCCTGTATCGAGCTGCACGGGTGAATACCCTGCTTGGTAAGCGCAATGAGGCACAAGATATGCTGCAAGACGTTCGACGTATGGATCCGCAAGGCGTCGCGGGAGATTTGGCTTCCAAGTTTCTCGAGCGAGAATTCAAGATTCGTGCGAGTGCATCCTCGGCTTCGAAACCACCCCATTCGACCCCAGTAGGACCGAGTGTGTCGGTCTAGAAAGCTACTTAGGGTGAAAGAATTTCTATCGATTGAATAGTAGGTGCACCTGGGCGTGGATCGTTCGGATCTGAGCCAATGACATTTATTTCCAGCGGATCGCTGAAACCGTCGTTGTCGGTATCGGTTAAGAGAGGGCTTGAGCGATAGATGAAAATTTCATCCGCATCCGAAAGCGTATCTCCATCTGTATCGACAGCAAAAGGGTTACTGCCAACCTGGGTCTCTTTGAAATCATAGACTCCATCACCATCGGAATCAGCTGGACGATTCTGAGCCGATGTGGCTAAGAGCACGTCGGCAACCGTGCTGGCCATGACCTGGTAGCCTGCCGCGTTTGGGTGAAGCAAATCGAAGCTGATGATTCCCTCGCCAAGTGAAAAGAAATCAATTTGGCGAATCGGATTGAGCTGATTGTTGACAGAAGTGACCCAAG
>CBDUGV010000363.1:0-3541 GCA_965366815.1 uncultured Bdellovibrionales bacterium
GAACAACTTATCCATCAAGTCAGTGAATTCACCAACAAACAGGGCAATGTTCGCCACAACAAAATGCGAGATCGCAACAACGTCGGCCGTTACGAGTGCAGGGTTTGGTTTTTTCTTACGGAGAACCATCTTTCCAGATTGAGCTAGGCAGCATGCGGTATCTCGATACCGTTCAGCAGTTTGATTTCGTCAATTCGACCCTCGGCCGATATCTTTGCTATCAAGTAATACAGTACAATATCAGTCGTTATCCAAATGTAGCTTTATAAATTCAACCAGTCATCATATTTATCTGCAAACGCAGCGAACTCTGGATGGCTTACTAATTCCCCACTATTGCACTGCCTAATTATGAATCAAATTAACTCCTCCCAGCTCGAACAAGACATCCTCAGCTTTGGTGCCCAGCTCTTCAAGGAAATCAAGAAGCAGCAGCCGAGCAAATTGGATCCTCAATATTACACTGAATTGCTCATGGATTATTCTATGCGTGACGAGGAAGTGAAAGTCAGTTTGTTTCGTTTTGTCGACGTCTTGCCAAACTTAGTTAGCTCCGCCGCCGTCATAGGACATGTTCAGGAATATTTCGAACCGATAAGAGATAAAATTCCAGGGTTCCTCCAAAAAGGACTTTCTATCTCCCCCTCCTCGCTTACCAGTGCGGTAGTTGCAAAAGCGATACGCAAACAGGTTCGCTTTGTCGCGGACCGATTTATTGTAGGAGAGACGCCGGAAAAAGCACTCTCTGCTTTGAAAAAAATTCGCAAACAGAAAATGGCTTTTACCGTGGACCTCGTGGGTGAGGCGACGGTGAGCGACATAGAGGGTCGCGCCTATGTCGAGCGCTACCTGGCTCTCCTCGACTGTATTGCTGAAGCGATGCCGAATTGGGCCGAACGCCAACCAGTCGTTGCGAATCACCGAAGTGAAGTTGCTCCGAACAATATTTCAGTCAAGCTATCAGCACTGTATTCCCAACTGAAGCCAATCTCTTTTGAGCGAAACGTCGCCGAACTCAGTTTGCGATTAAGCGAAATACTTCGCAAAGCAAAATCGGTGGGCGCTTTTGTCTACGTCGACATGGAAGACTCGGCGATGGTATCCGAAACTCTCGCGACGTTTAAACAAGTTCTCGAGCAACCTGAGTTTCGCGACTATCCACATTGCGGAATCGTCATGCAGGCCTATCTCCGCCGAAGCAAAAACGATCTAGAAGAGCTCATTGCCTGGACGCGAAAACGCGGTGTGCCGATTGCCGTCCGCCTTGTAAAAGGTGCGTATTGGGACACTGAAACTATTCTCGCAAAACAGCACAGCTGGCCGACTCCCGTTTGGCAAGAGAAGTCATGCTCGGACGCCAACTTTGAAGAACTCAGTCTGATGTTGCTGCGCAACCACGATCTGATAGTTCCCGCGTTTGGCTCACACAACGTTCGCTCTCTCGCTCACGCTTGCATGGCAGCGAGGCAACTCGGCGTCGAACCGACGCAATTCGAAATACAAAGCCTCTACGGAATGGCGGACTCGATGAATCAGGCTCTCAGCTCCCAGGGATTTCTCGTTCGGCAATACGCCCCGGTAGGAGAGTTGATTCCTGGAATGGGCTACTTAGTTCGACGCCTGTTAGAGAATACCTCGAACGAAGGCTTCCTGCGCATCAGTGCCCATGGCGGTAAAACCGCCGAACAACTTTTGCAGCGACCAACATTCGTCGAGGGCGATACCGGAAAGGATCACCTTGCGGTCAAGCAGGACGACACGTTCAGAAACGTTCCACTGCGCGACTACACCCTCGAGGAAGCTCGATCTGAGGCAGCACAGGCCCTTGAGCACATGCAGCAAAAACTACAGGCCGCACCTGCCGAAGTGTGGCCAATAGTGGCTGGGGAAGCACGCAGAACTAAAGCAACACTGGATTCTCATGCCCCGGAAAACAAGAGCTTTTCTCTGGCAACAATCGGTCTTGCTGATACCACGCTTGCTGACGAGGCAATAGCTGGCTTGTCCAACTATTTCGATACATGGAGGTCCACCTCGATTGACGAGCGCTGTGCAGTATTGGAGAAAGCGGCGGAGATCATGGAGAATCGACGTGCCGAGATTTCCGCCGCAATGGTCTTCGAAGCTGGCAAGCCAGTAAGCGAAGCAGATGCAGATGCCGCGGAGGCAATAGATTTTTGCCGATATTATGCACAACAGGCCAGGCAGCTCTTTACGGCGCAAAGAATGGGAGAGTATGCCGGCGAACAAAACAGTTATTTCCATGAGCCACGCGGCGTCGCCTTAGTAATTAGTCCATGGAATTTTCCTTTTGCTATTCCATGCGGCATGTTTGCTGCGGCCTTAGTTTGTGGAAATTGCACTGTGCTGAAACCAGCCGAGCAGACTTCGTATATCGCCTCAATCCTATTTGAGATATTTCTACAGGCGGGAATGCCACCTGAAGCAGCCTGTTTTCTACCCGGGATTGGAGAAGAGGTAGGGGCTCATCTTGCATCCCGTCCAGAGATAGAAACCATCTGTTTTACCGGGTCCAAGTCAGTCGGACTTCAGCTGATCGAAAATGGGGCCAAAGTGATTCCGGGGTCCAGACACGTCACCCGTGTTGTTGCCGAAATGGGTGGGAAAAACGCGATTATCGTCGATGAAGACGCCGATTTAGATGAAGCTGTGAAAGGTATCATCCAATCGGCGTTTGGATATGCCGGACAAAAATGCAGCGCCTGCTCTCGGGCAATTGTCGTGGGGGAATGTTTCGACCGCTTTATAGAGCGACTAGCAAACGCGACCAGGAGCATGTATGTTGGCCCAGCCTCCAAGCCCGATACCTTCGTACCTCCTGTAATTGACGAAGAAGCTCAGTTGCGACTGTTAGAGGCGATACGCCAGGCAAAGACCGATTGCGAGATTCTCGCACAAGCAGATCTGCCGGCAGACCTGCGAGAGAAAGGATATTTCGTTCCACCGACTGTCTTTACCGACATCCCCGACGAGCACTTCTTACTCAAGAAAGAACTCTTCGGCCCAATACTCGCGGTAGTCCCTGCACCGTCGTTCGATCAGGCTCTCGAATTGGCACTCGATAGCGAGTACGGCCTTACTGGCGCAGTATTTAGCAGAAGCCCCCGCAATATTGAAAAAGCGATCGAACGCTTTCGAGTAGGTAATCTCTACATCAATCGCAATAGCACCGGCGCTCTAGTCTATCGACAGCCCTTTGGTGGCGCGATGATGTCAGGAGTTGGCTCAAAGGCTGGCGGCCCAGATTATCTCCTCCAGTTTGTAATTCCCAGAAGCGTAAGTGAGAACACCATGCGTCGCGGCTTTGCACCGATGTAGAGTACCTGGCAAATACCCAACTGCTCAGTGGCCGGGAGTGCAAGTTCTTCTTCGCTCAGGCACGTCTCTGCCAAGGAACGAAAGGAACGCCCGGGGCGGGAGCTAGGGGAAATCCGCCGCCGGGCGTTTGAGTTGTTTTATTAAACGAGGGGGGGGTTAAGTAGTTGTGTGTGTTTTGCGTTTTAGTTTCCAACCGAGGATT
>CBDUGV010000364.1:0-3474 GCA_965366815.1 uncultured Bdellovibrionales bacterium
CACTGCTGGAACAAATTGCAGTAGGAGAGTTGAGCTCACCGATGAAATTCAGTCTTTCGGTGCATAATGCTTCGGCAGGACTGTTTTCCATGGCAGCTAAAAACCAGTTACCATCGACGACAATAGCTGCCGGGAGACACACTTTTGCAGCTGGACTTCTCGAATCAGTAACCAAGCTACAAACTGAGGAGTATCACAATCTGCTTTTCAGCAGTGGGGATGAACTTTTGCCAGTTGAACTCAGCAATTCGCATGTTGAAATGAAATATCAGTATGGAAGCGCCTTTTTGCTGAGTCGAGAGCCGGGCGAGTATACTGTTCGATTCAAGTACGCAGCCTCATCGGACCTTGAAGAATCATTCGAAGCCTTGCCTCAGCCGTTTCGCTTTATTCAATGGTTGCTCAGTGATGAAACACAGCTTACTTTACCGGGCTCTGGCTTTGAGCTTCACTGTTACAAAGAATCAAAAGGGTATGGAGATGCGTTCCAGGTTGTCCCTTAGCATCGCAGCCGATCTGTTGCTGTTGTTCCTTGTGCTCGCTGCTCCCTCGCTGAGTCTTGCCGATGTGTGGCAGCAGCCGGTGGATATCAGCCAACCGAGCTCTGCATTTGAGAAAGTTACCAAAGAAATGCAAGCGATCGCTGCATTTCAGGGGCGGTTTTTACAGAAGAAAGAAGTTCGCGCGCTTCGTCGCCCACTTACCTCAGAGGGAACTTTTCTGTTTACGGCCGACGATGGTCTTTGTTGGAAAACTGAAAAACCCTTCGCCTCCGATGTGGTGGTCACGCCCGATAGAATTTTCCAAAGGGGTGCTGGTGGTGAAGCCGAGGATTTGTTTACAGACAACGCTGCCGTGCTGCGGGGGTTTACCGCAATATTTCTCGGAGCGTTTTCTGGTCGAGCCGACCGTCTCGCTAAAAAGTTTACGGTATACTTCCAACAAGCAGGAGAGACTTGGCAGCTTGGATTTCAACCAAAAGGTGGTGGGGCTCGCAAGATGCTTAAGCATATTCTTCTCAGCGGGAAAACACATGTTTCCGCCTTAGAGATAGTTGACGCGAATGAGGATCGCACTGTGATTCAGTTCAGTGATGTCTCGGTGAACCCCCAAGCCCTTCCTCCGGCGGAGCGCGGCTGCTTTTTCCAGACTGATTGATGAAAGAACATCCTCGGCTGCGCGCCGGCATATGGGTAGTTGTCGTTGCTCTCCTACTAGGGCTCCTGGCGAGTCATATTTCTCGTGGAATATCGTTTCAAAGCAGCATTCTAGCGTTGCTGCCGGAATCAGAGAAAGATCCAGTAGTAGAAGAAGTGCTCTCTCAATTCACGCACCGAGCAGGGCAGCACCTATTCTTGTTGCTAGGACATTCTGATTCGAGAAAATCTACAGAACTGACAAAGCAGTTCGCTGAGGAACTGCGGAAATCCGGAGTGTTTTCTCGCGTTGATGCAGAAATAGAAGGAATGGAAGATCAATTTCATGATCTCTATTTTCCGTATCGCTTTGGTTTAGCTTCATCCGAGGTAGATCGCTTTGTCAGAGGTGAACAATCCGCAGCGGAGTTTTTCGCCGGAACTCGAAAGCTACTCTATTTGCCAATGTCTGGCTTCTACACCCAGTTCCTCGAGAAAGATCCACTGCTACTCTTTCCTCGTTTCCTTGAAGAACTTACTCCTAGTCGCGGAAATCTCTCGCTTGAAGATGGAGTGCTGAGTGTAACTCAGAATGAGAAGCACTACGGGCTGATAATTGCACGGTTTGGGGGTGATCCCTTTACTGCTGCGGTTCAAGAACGTGTGCTCTCGAAAGTGCGTACAGCCGAATCTCGTCTTTTAGATCGTGAACCGGGAGCAGAGCTTCGTTATACAGGTATCGCACGGTTCGCAGAGGCTGGCGCTGCGAGTATGGAAGGAGAGATGTCACTTATCGGTTTCGGATCTCTTATCGGGATTGCGATACTGTTGCTTCTGACGTTTCGCACCTTGAGTCACCTTCTGCTTGCGCTCCTCCCTATTGCAATTGGTTTGCTCGCAGCGATCGCCTTGTCTTTGAGCGTTTTTGATCGAGTACATTTGATTACCTTGGGGTTTGGCGCAAGCCTGATTGGCGTTTGTATTGATTATACGTTTCACTACTTTTGTGATTCCAGTTTGCATCGAAGCTCCGATCGACTTTCGGTGGTCCGTCGGCTGCTTCCCGCCATTTCACTCGGCCTATTTACCAGCTGTGTCGGATATATCGGTCTTGGGCTGCCACCGTTTCCGGGCTTGCGACAGATGTCGTTCTTTAGCGTCGTGGGACTTCTCGCGGCGTTTGGGACGGTAGTTTGCTGGTTTCCCTATCTCGTTGGACGAAGCGAGGATCTGCGTCGATCGGCGATGTTTGAAATAGCGAGCTATTTAATTCGAGCCATACAAACAGCGAGGGGCCAGCTGATACTCCATGTCGGCGCAGTGCTCGTCCTCTGTGTTGGTGCCTATTGGGCCAGCAAACTTGAAGCAAACGATGACATTCGTTTACTTCAAGATGCACCGCCGGAGCTAGTTGAGAATGATATGTTTGTGCGTGCATTGGTCGGGAGAAGTGATTGGGTGCGCTTCTTTATAGTCGAAGGAGAAAGCCCTCAAGAGGTGCTCGAACGCCAGGAAACCTTGGCGTCCTCACTCAGGGATGTTCAAAATCTCTCCGGCCTACAGTCATTCCAAATGCTATCTGACGTTGTTCCCTCAGTTCGTCGACAAAAAAGGACGAGAGGTCGGTTTGACAAATTAGTACATGCCGAGCGTGAGGTTCTCAAAGAGTATGCGTCCCAAGTAGGTTTGTATTTTGAATCGATCAATTCATTTCGCTATCAGCTATTCTCAAAAGCGGATTACCTGACACCAGAAATTTGGCTTGCTCATCAAGGCTCGACTCCGTTTCGACATCTGGCTATTCAGCGTTCTGCTCGAGGCTATATTGGATTAGTATTTCTATCGGGGGTGCGGGATGAGCCAGTGCTTCGCGATCTTGCTTATCGGCTTGAAGGGGTATCTTTTGTCAATAAAGTGGATAGCATCACTGGGGTGCTACGGCGCTACCGTGAGCAAGCTTCGGATATGGTAGTTATCTCATACTCTCTCATTATCCTATTTTTTGTGTTAAGGTTTCGACGGGTGGGTGTTGTGCGAGTACTGATGCCACCTATACTTTCGGCAGTTGCGACCCTCGGGGTCTTTGGATTTCTGGGAGTCCCCGTTTCGTTATTTCACTTGATAGCGCTGTTGTTAGTCTTGGGCATTGGCATAGATTATTCGATTTTCTTTGCCGAGAATAGCTCTGCACCGGAGAGCACAATGCTTGCAGTTCTACTCTCGGCTTGCACCACCTCACTTTCGTTCGGTTTGCTTTCGCTCAGTCAGACTGGTGTTTTGCATTTCATTGGGACAACCGTGTTAATTGGGATTGGCTTTGCACTCGTCTTTTCGCCTT
>CBDUGV010000365.1:0-3427 GCA_965366815.1 uncultured Bdellovibrionales bacterium
ATAAGAGCCCATAGTTCAACTTGTCGGCAAAAGTGACGCTTCGTTGCTTCAAGTCAGACATATTCCGTGGATTCTCCAACTCAAGGAATCAAATAAGCTAGTTTGATACTGTTCCTTCATCCAGATACGATATAGTAATATAGTGAAGGAAACGACCGCTTTTTCGTCCTAACCAGTATGATGCAACATTCACAAACCTCCTCAAATGTAAGTTCAACAGCAAGTGCTCGACTCTCAGCCGATCGCCGCCTGCCCCCTTCCGCCCACTCGAGGCGCGCCTTGGCAAACCCAGAGGATCGCTCAAAATTTCGACAGCTTCAACTCGTACGAGCCGTCATCGCCGTCATCGCCACCCTATTCATTGTTCAAGTGGTCGACTTTGGCATCGAAACGGGCATTCTGGCTTTTGCGGTCGTCTGTGGAATTACCATTGCCGGCTACCTCTTGAGCCGCGGCAAGAAATTTCATCGAGTATTCTTTTGGCACCTAGCGCTGTACTTGGCGGCGGGTGCGCTCTTCAAGCTTTCAAACGCCTTCATTGTCGGCGGCGATGGCCCGGCAGAAATGGATTTCTATATTCCGCGACTCGTAGACGATCTCTGGCTGGTGTTCGGTTTTTATGTTGTTTCTTTTCTCGCCACCTGGGCGTTTTGGACTATCTCCAATGCCGTGACCTTAGAAGCAGTTGTGTTTTCCGGATTTCTTGTCTGGCTCCTAAGCGGTCATCGCAACTATCGACTCGATGCACCGAAGCAGATTAGTTCACTCAGTTGGAAAATAGAATGGTTCCAATCTATCGGAGCTCAGCCACAACATTTGCTGCTCGCACTCGGTGTGATCTACTTCTTCCTGTTAATCTCTTACTTCGTCCTTGCCAGCAACCGCCCAGTGCTTGGGCGTGCCCAGACAATCAAGTCATATGGACCGAGCCAGAAGCTCATCGCGGTCATCTGTCCATTGTTGATGCTGGCTGCACTCGGCTACTACGCTTGGTTTCTCAATGATCACTACTCTGTGAATATCGCACGAGCCAGTAATGGCGTGGGACCCACTAGTGATTTGCAACAAGGAGACAGTAATCTAGGCTTCAATAGCGCAGTCACTGCGACTCGGCAGCCCGCGGCAATGCTTCGGCTGGAGGGGGATTACGTCAGCAACCCCACCGCACCGATGTTGTACCTACGCGAAGGGGCGCTATCGGAGTTTAGTAGAACCGAACTCGTAAAGGCAGCACCTAGATACGACACTGATGTTCCTCGGGTTGGACTCGGACAAGCTTTCTTCTCACCAGACGAAGAAGAAGATGACACTCGACGAAAGCTCGTCCAGTCGATTTATTTAATTTCAAAGCATGCCGCGCCCTTTGCCGTAGACACGCCAAAACGGATTCGGCCCATCCGCAATCCGAAACCAGAGCGCTTTCAATTTGCCTACCAAGCACTCTCCATGGCACCGACCGTTCCGCTGCAAGAGTTGGTGGGATCTCCTGTTGGGGATTCCGATTGGGACGAGGCTACCTGGAAGCACTACTTGCGAGCACCGGGCAGCAACAGTGCAAATCCGATAGCAGAACTTATCGACGGCGAATCTCCAGTTGACTATCTTGATGAGCATGGTGAGGACTCTCGATACCGTTCACTTGCGAAAAAACTGACCGACGGCAGAAACGATCCGATCCTTAAAGCGGCGAACATTATTGAATATCTCTCCAAGTCGAGTATTTACACGCGGACGCCCGGCCATACCGTCGATTCGGGTGGAGACCCAGTTGCCCCCTACTTGTTTAGTGAAAAGAAGAAAGGGTATTGCGTGCATTTCGCCCATGCTGCCGTTTATCTCATGCGGCTCTCCGGCATCCCATCTCGCATTGCGACGGGATACCAAACGGATCTGACCTACTCTAAAGATGGACATGTATTATTGATGATGGGCGATCGCCATGCCTGGCCGGAGATGTACATTGAGGGCAGAGGCTGGACTGTCTTTGACATTACTCCAGCCGAGGCTGAGAACGAGCCGGAACTCATTCCCGATGAGAACCTCTTAGAGCAGCTCATGAGCGAACTCGATCCAGCGCCGGAGTTTATTGATCCGCTTCCCGAAGATGAAATGGGCGAAGATAAAAAGAGTAGTATTCTGGCGAACGTAATCAACAGTCGGGTTGCACTGGCGATCGCGGTGCTTCTCTTGCTATGTATTGTTGCAGTAAAACTCTTTCTCTTGTTCGGCTATAAGTTGGTGAAAGACAAACGAAGAAAAGTAAGACTCGCATACCTTTCTTTCGCCACGCGTATGCACGATCGCGCTCTTCCAAGATATCTTGGCGAGACTCGCCAAGAGTATGCCGACCGCCTCCTACGAGAGCACGGGATCAATGCCTCAGCGATTACCAGCTATGCGGCGAAAAATTGCTACGCCAAACAAATCGATGAGGTAAGTACGGATGAGCTTAGCCAGGCCTTGCGGCAAATTCGCAATGAAGAAGATTCGCTGGGACAACGAGTGCTCTATGCCGCCTCCATTGCAAACCCGGTCTCCTTATCACGTGTGAGGTCGATGTGAGCAATTTGTTCCGTGTATCCCTATTGGTATTGCTTACCACTGTGGTTTTATCCCCGAGCCCCAGTGCCGCTATTCCAGGGGTAGATCAGGGGCAAGTCGAAACTTCGCCGGAACTGTTTGACAACAAGGAGTATTCTTTCGAAGAGCTCCTCCAACAAGCACAACAATTGTGGTTGGTCGGTCGCCCAATTGATGCCAGAGCTAAGTTCCAAAAAGCCTTGGCACTGCGGCCGAATGATTTTCGCCCCCATATGTTTTTGGCTCAGTATTATCTTTTCGAAGTGGCGCATTTTCGCTTAGCCTATCGCTATATTCGAACGGCAGAACGACTCTTCCAACAACAGCATGGCACCGGCACGGCGATACCACTCGAACAACAGCGCCACCATTTACTCTTGTTGTATCTCTTGTCGGAAGCGGAACTCAATCTCGATAAGTACGAAGACTCGCTTGCGACGCTCGACAAGCTAAAAGAACTATACCGACCACCTGATTGGTATCCGGGGACACGCGCCTGGGTTTTGATGAAGCTCAAGCGAGTCGACGAAGCTGTTACCGTCGCCCAAGCAGGCCTGATGGTTGGCGCCGATCCTCGCCGGACATGGAATATTTTGGGCATTCTGCTGTCAGTAAAAGAAAATCGCGAACTGTCCTTGAACGCCTTTGGCGAGGCGATAAAAGCTGAATTGACGACTCAGGGATTTGGGCATGTGGCAACTCCACTGAACAACGCAGGGGAGGTCTACCGAGAGATTTTCAAAGACAACTTCGCTGAAGGAAGCTGGCGCCGGGCCGTTCGTTTACCCGATGGCTGTGAGCATATTCTCCCGAGTTTGAACTTGGCGATTCTCTATATTGATCAACT
>CBDUGV010000366.1:0-3396 GCA_965366815.1 uncultured Bdellovibrionales bacterium
CAGGTAGGGGGTTACTTTTAATCCTGTTCCTTTCAGGTAGGGAGGGGGTTACTTTTCATACAATGCCCTGGCTTCCACAGTTTAAATATTGCCCAATTGGCGCCGCTTACCTTTAATTAGCCTAAGTACTCGTATCCAAGATGAAAATGAGATCGATCGTGGTATTATCTGCGTCCTAAGTCCTTAGGGGTATTTTTCTGCGAACGGCCTATTTTTGACAGAATAGATGAGGATATTATGTTTAACAACATCGACGAATTTCTGAAAGATGGTGCGAGTCTCGAGCATGACGCGAGTGGCGAGGTCTCCAGTCGCGAACTACAAATTTGCACTGCCGCACTTTTACTCGAGGTTGCCTATTCAGATGGCGTGCTAGATTCTGCTGAGACGGAAGCTCTATTCGGAGCGCTTAGAGATCAATTCTATTTACAGGGAGTTAAAGCTGGCGAAATTGCAGAAGTCGGAGAATACTTGGCTAAAGATCGCAGCCGCTGGGGAAGTGTAACGGCAGCGGTAACTGAGCATTTCTCAATTGAACAGAAAGCTACCATCGCCCAATTGCTGTTTGGTGTTATGTTAGCCGACGGCGTGACTGCCCGTGTTGAGGAAGTGCGGATTAAACAGATTTGTAGTGGACTGGGTCTTGATGAAGATCAGATAGCCCAGGCGCGACTTGTGGCTTCAAGCAAGTAGCCACAAAGTATACGTAGTGCGCTAACGCACTATTTTGGGGATTGAGTACCATGGGTCGGTGCCTTATATCACTACTGCTCCTCCTGGGTGTAAGCTGTGCTTCTGTTGAGCAGTCTGTAGGAAAAGCAGCTGGAAATGCGAGTAGCGTGATGAGTGGATTTATGGATTCACTGTATACCACGAACAAGCAGGGATCCGGCAACGATAACAACGTTGGTCAGCGAAGCAACAATACGAGTCGTAGTAGGCGGTCTCGAAAAGTTTCAAGCCCCAAGCCCGACTCGACTGCTGGAACATCAACCCAGTCCGAAGAGGACGAGGAAGATATTTCAGGAGCAGACCGACCGGGGGCGTTTTAGTGGACGCGGGTAGGGTCCACTCATAAACGCGCATAGAATCTTTGTATGGATGACACAGAAAAAGACGAGATAACTATTTTCGGTACGCAGTCATCTGGGATTGACGACCGGCTGATCGGTGCTCAGCTCGATAGTAAGTATAAAATACTAGAGCGGCTTGGTGGCGGTGGTATGGGGGTTGTCTATCGCGGCGAGCATACGTTGATGGATCGCGTCGTTGCAATCAAAGTGCTGCGAAGCCAATTGATTGAGGATGGCGAGCAAGAAAAGTTCTTTGCCCGCTTTCAGCAAGAGGCGCGCGCTTCGAGCAAAATTCAACATTCCAATGCAGTAGCGATTTACGATTTTGGGGTTCATGAGAATTTCCCCTTTCTCGTGATGCAGTATGTCGACGGTCGTCCGTTAAAAGACGTACTTAAGGAAGACGGCCCGCTTGCGCTGGATGTTGTTGCCAAGATGTTGAAGGAAATAGGCGGTGCACTCAACGAAGCGCACTCGAAGGAGATAGTTCACCGAGATTTGAAGCCCGACAATATTATGATTGAACAGCGGGCGAACGAACAGCTGAAAGCATATGTAGTAGATTTCGGAATTGCCAAAATCTGTGGAGGCTCTGGGAGCGATCTTGGATTGACCAAGACGGGAGCAATTGTTGGAACTCCTCAATACATGTCGCCAGAGCAAGTGCAAGGCCAGCAGGTAGACAAGCGCAGTGATATTTATTCTCTAGGTATTATGCTGTACGAAATGGTGACAGGGGAAGTACCGTTTCAAGCGGACTCGGCAGTCAGTGTTTTGATGAAACACATCAGTGAAAAGCCGATGCCCTGCCGGAAGTTTAAACCAGAACTAAAACTACCCTCAGGCGTTGAATCAGCGGTAATGCGATCGATAGAAAAAGATCCCGCTCATCGCCAACAGTCGATTCTCCAGCTTGTCGAAGAGTTTTGTGGTGCGGTTGAGCGAGGGACGGTCACAGCGCGCAGCCCGTTGACGGCTCAGCCGGTGAGCGGGACGCTCTCAATGTTAGCGCCGGTTACTGCGAAACTGAGGGCGAGTCGGCTCCTTGCCGGGATCCTTGTGGCACTTGTTGCTGGTGGAGCGATACTTGGAGTAAGCCGATCACTGCGCCCGAGTGAAGAAGTTTCAGAAGTGGAAATCATCCAGACCGTCATCTCTGAGGACGATGACAATATTGAGATTGTCAGCATGTCGGATTCACCATTAGAGGCTGATGTTCAGTCTGTCAGTCTAGAGGAGGAGAATCCAGTAATTCGTCAGAGCCTAGAGAAGGCAATTGATTTTCACAAAGCAAAGAAGTTATCTGAGGCCGTCGGAGCATATATGGTCGTCCTGGATTTACAGCCAGAGAATGTGAAAGCACTCACAAATCTTGGTGATGTGTACGTTTCCCGGGGCGACAACGAAAAGGCGGTTGCGGTGTTAGAGAAAGCGGCGCTTCTGGACCCGGGTTCGACCCGAGTGCTTGCGAATCTAGGCTATGCCTACGGGCGCTTAGAGCGCTGGACGGAGGCCGTCAGCACCTACGAGAAAAGTGTGCAGTTACAGCCCGACTATGCCCTTGCCCATAACAATCTCGGCCATGCGTATTCAAAACTGGGGAAGTTGGCCCTCGCGGAAGCAGCCTACTTGAAAGCAACTGAACTCGATAAGAGCTATTCGCGTGCGTTTCATAATCTCGGTGACCTCTATGAAACCCAAGGAAACTTGGATAACGCGATACGCTTTCATCGCTTAGGAGCTGAGAGCTCAGAGACCAACTATCGCGGCTATCGAAAGCTCGGTGATGTCCTGGTAAAGGCGAAGAAGAAAGCGGAGGCGCGCACTGCATATGAAAAAGCATTATCGATCAAGCCAGATGACACCTCTGTCAAGAAACGACTGCGTAGCTTACAGTAGCCACCGCAAGATGCTCTGCTTTATTGCGGAGTAATACAACCAGCTGCTTTCGAGAAGTTCGGCTCGCCAGTTGTCGCGTCGAGTTCCCAGGCGCAGAGGCGGCCGTCACCCCGTTTGCCGGTCACAGAATATTGTTTGCCAGCTTCGGCATTGACGTAGAGCTCGTAGAGTTGAGTGTTTGGGCCAGGGTCGTTGTAATTACTTTGATTAATAGTCAGCTGCAGCTGATTTCTACCCGGCAACACAAGTACGCCAGCACTCGTAGCACCAATTTCGATCCCATTGACCTGATGGAGGGTCACTCCATGAGCCCGAATGATCGCAAGCTGGTTCGGCTGCTTTTCCGGACCACCGTATCCTTTGGCAAGAGAGCATCCCGAAAGAGCGGTCAAGCACAGTACGCAGAGGCACAGTACGCAGAGGC
>CBDUGV010000367.1:0-3385 GCA_965366815.1 uncultured Bdellovibrionales bacterium
ATTGCTGCCCAGACAGATTTCCCAGAGATTGACTTGCGGCAACGGCTTACGGTGAGCCGCGGGTATGGTATTACAGAAATTCATGTTCCAGAGGGTTCAATGTATGTCGGCAAGACCTTACTAGAAGCCGAATTGCGGGAGAAGGATATTAACGCATTGACGCTCTATCGCGGTACCCGAGTAATCCCTAACCCGAAAGCAAATTGGGTGCTTGAGGCACACGATCGTTTGCTGTGTTTTGGAAAACTTGAATCAATGCGTGAAATGATTCCGGCAAGAACTCGTAAGCGCAGGAAGCCGAAGGTAAGAGATTTGATTGAAACTGAAGCAACTCCTACCTCCCCTGCTGAGCCTTCAGAATGAAAAGAGAAATGAGAATCCGTTAGATGCCGAAGACGACTGAACGCAAACGAATTGACCGCTGGGATACCGTAGAAATTGCTGCCGGGGAAACGAAAAATGTCGCCCTGACCATTGGCGAAAGCTACCGTGGTACGGCAGTTGAAATTCCGATTCAAGTTCGGCGTGCTAAAAAAGATGGCCCCACCCTGTTTGTGACAGGTGCCTTGCACGGTGATGAGCTCAATGGGACTGGTATTGTTCGACAGCTGATCCGTGAGGATGATATCGATCTTAAGAAGGGGAATTTAATTCTAGTTCCCGTACTGAATTTTCCAGCATTTGAGCGCTACTCTCGCTATATGCCCGATCGACGGGATCTGAACCGTTGCTTTCCGGGTACTGAAGATGGCTCATTTGCCAGCCGAATGGCGAAGACCTTGTTCGATGAGATCGTCGGTCGTAGTGATTTTGGTATTGATTTACACACTGCGGCAATTCGAAGAACCAATTACCCTACGGTGCGAGGCGATCTCTCAGACGATAATGTTGCAAGAATTGCCCAAGCGTTTGGATGCGAGATTATTCTCGATCAAAAGGGCCCGAAGGGCTCCTTTCGCAAAGAGGCAACTAATGCAGGCTGCCCGACTATTGTCGTTGAGGGCGGTGAAGTCTGGAAAGTAGAGCCAACAATTGTTGAGACTGGAATGCGCGGGGTGAAAAACGTGCTTCGAGAACTTGAGATGCTAGACGGCGAGAGAGACGCGGTCGATAACCAGGTTCGAATCAAGAAATCAAAGTGGATCCGCGCTGAACGTGGAGGTTTTCTTGAGTTTCACGTGATACCCGGTGAGATTGTTGAGAACGATCAGCCCTTGGCCACCAGTACGAATCTCTTAGGCGAGGAAACGTTTATCCTGCTTGCACCTTTTGATGGTGTCGTAATTGGCATGACAACACTCCCTGCCATTAGTCCTGGCGAACCGATCTGCCATATCGGACAACTCCCCAAGACGAGTCAGTTGAAAAAACTGGAAAGTAATCGCTCGGAATCTGAAGCACTCGAAGGGCGCCTTGTCGAGAATTTAGCTTCTAGTATTATGGTTGTTGACCCTACGGACGAGGATTAAGCGGCTCAGTTTCCTACTGCGAGGCGAGCGTCTTTTTAACTGTGAACGCTAGGACGAGCCGTTTCGCAATAGTCGAACACCATTCGCGTCTACTGTTTTTAGTATCGCCGACATGGCAAATCCGTTGTTGCCGTTTGATCCATACACTCCAAGCGCTCCATCAAAATCTTGTACGCTGTGGAGGTAGGCGTTCGTGTCTTTACTCCTCACGCCCTGAATAAAGAGTTTCGCAATGTCATGGCCGTTGCCGCAGCCGACGATTGGCTCTTCGCCATAGAGTTTGAAATACGCCTTGTTGAAATCGTCAGAAGTTCGGTCGTCCGTTGTGGCAAACCAGGCTCCGACTAAGGCGTTCCCTTTTCGTTTGAGCTCTTCGTCGATCTCTAAAGGATGGGCTCCGAAAAAGTCGCCTGTGTAACCACTGCTTCTCAGTTGTCGAGCGACCAAACCCGATTGAGGTGGCATCAAGAGAATAAACACTGCGGAGGGGTTTAGTAACTTGATTTTCGTTGCGACGGAATGAAACTTTGTCTCAGCCGGATCGAGCTGCTCATCGTAGACTATCTCTTTCGAATTCAGCTTGAGAAACTCATCTCGAAGAGCCAAGGTGCCATCATTCAATGTTGTAACAATCGCAATGCTTTTATAGTTTCGTCGGTTGATTTCGGAATCAATTATCTTCGCTTCGATATCTGGGTCGAGCCAATGGCGGACAACGTACTCAAAGCCCTTCGTCACATCAGTCGCAGTTGAAATGGCAACCATCGGGATTCGGTTCTGCTCAGCAATCGAGTTAACGGCGAGTGATGGACCAGAGCCAAAGATTATAAGTCCCCTCACCTTGTCATGGGCAATGAGCTTTCGGACGGCCGATACCGTCTTGCTCGCTGTATAAGTATCGTCTTCAAAGACAAACTCAACTTTATTGTCGACATCATATCGCTCATCAGCAAGAAGTATGCTGTTTCGCACAGCAACGCCCATTTTTGCGATCGGACCGCTGAGCGGTAAGGAGACTCCAATCTTAATGGGGGGTGATTGATCGGCGAGCACCTTTCCATGGAAGGAAGCAACGAGAAGCAGCAATCCAACACTATGAACGAGTTTCTGTACTAGTACCTTAGGCATTCAACCTCTTTGCTTTCAGAACGAGTTGTCGGAATCTTTAACTCATTTCTAGATTTGCTTATCAATCTTGGCCTCGAGTCGATCCAGGCGCTCTTGAATCTCTCTTAGCATTTGAATCACAATAACATGCGTCTTCTTTGCATCAATCCCGACGGGACTACTATCGCTCGATATTTCCGCGGCGATTGCCTGATACTCTTCGTCATCGATTTTCATCAACTAATATCACCCTTACGATCTTTCTAGTAATTCGACTTGCAGGGCAGAGTATACGGCTGTTTGCAGGAATCTTGAAATCGAGTGCGGACACTTTTTCTTAGTAATTAAATAAGTTATATTTCCTCGGGCAATAAGCAGAGGAATCCCCTCTTACTTCCGTTCTTTTTTAGTAAATCCAATAGTTTATGGAAGACCGCGTCACTCGTGCTGCGCCTCACCTTGTATTTCTAGAAGGGTGTAGCGCTGTGCGAGTGCAAAGACCACAATAGGTTTTTTTTGCCGAACACCTTCAGTTCCGATGGGCCAAGACGCTTCAAAGCGTGGCGTTTTCGCCCATCGGAACCTAAGCCCAGAAAGGAGGTGTTCTTTGGTGGATTTTATCTTACTCCGCCGCCGTGATGATGATGCGGCGCATCTCGCTGCCGCACGAGCGATGATTCACAGTGCGTGGCGCCGCGAACGGCATGTCGGACGTTTTCTCAACCAGATGCTGCAACGTGAGAAGATTCGTAGACCCGATTCGTCAGAACTCGAATCGATGATCGATCAAATTATCGATGAACTGAAAG
>CBDUGV010000368.1:0-3349 GCA_965366815.1 uncultured Bdellovibrionales bacterium
AACGACGACATCGTCACGAAGCTATACTCGATCATGTACTTGCCCGGCTTGAACAACGGTCAGACGATTCGGCTGCCGTAGTTGAGCCGTTTGATGTTGAAAGTGCGCTGCGCATGCTCAAGACCATTATCGATAGTATGGGTGATGGTGTTGTCGTTGTGGATTCGAGTGGGGATATGGTCTTGTTAAATAAGGCAGCCACCTCAGTATTTGGCTATGCGAAAAGTGCCCTGCCTTTGGAAGAGCGAGTTCGGAAGTTTGGAAACTATCTTCCCGATCAGAAGACACCCTATCCAATCGAAGATTTGCCAATTCGGCGAGCGATGCGAGGTGAAAGCGTTAATGACGCGGAAATTTTCATACGCAATGAGAGAAAACCTGAAGGAAGTTGGATCAACGTGAATGCGAGGCCGTTGTTGGGTGCACACGGTGAGCTCAGTGGCGGAGTAGCAGTCTTTCGAGATGTCACGAATCGAAAACGCAGTCGCCAACAGCAGGAGTTGCTCGAAGCAAGAATGTCGCAGACTCAGAAGCTTGAGAGTCTCGGTCTGCTAGCCGGGGGAGTTGCTCACGATTTTAATAACTTGTTGATGGGTATATTGGGCAGCGCCGGTTTGGCATTGATGGAACCGGTTTCAACCGATGCACAACGGGGACACATTGAAGACGTAAAACGCACCGCGGTTCGTCTCTCGGAGCTTACCAGCCAGCTGTTGGATTATTCAGGGCAGGGAAGTTTTGTAAAAGCCCCGGTAGATGTGAACGAGTTACTAGCAGATCTACAAGATCTCCTCAAACCGATCATTTCGAAGAAATCGAAAATAGTCTGTAATTTGAGTACTGAATCGGTTGTGACGAAAGCCGATCCGACACAGATTCGCCAGATTTTCATGAACCTTATCACCAATGCCTCAGAAGCATTGGAGGGGGGAGCAGGAACTATCACCATTGAATCCAGTATTTTCTTTGCTGATGAGGCTGCGCTCAAGCAGGCGTATCTTCACGAAGGTCTTCGACCGGGCAAATACGTTTCTGTGAAGGTGAGTGACACTGGGGTCGGCATGAACAAGGAAGTTCTTGAAAGAATATTTGATCCCTTCTTTACTACGAAAGTCCGTGGTCGGGGCCTGGGACTGGCGGCCGTCTTCGGTCTAATCCGGCGACACAAAGGAGCCCTATTTGTCGAAAGTGCTGAGGGAGTTGGCACGACATTCCATGTGCTGCTTCCTTGGGTGGAGCAGTTAAAAGTCACTCAAAAGAAGTCTGACCCAATAGTTGCTCGAGAGTTCGAGAGCGGAACAGTTCTGATCGTCGATGATGAAGAAGTCGTGCGCAATGTGACGAGACAAATGCTTGAGACCTCGGGATTTGAGGTGCTTACTGCAGCGAGTGGACGAGAGGGTATCGAGATTTTTAAGCAAATGAAGAAAGGGATAGATGCCATCTTGCTCGATTTGAGCATGCCCGACATGGACGGCCGAGAAGTGTTTCGAGAACTGAGGCAACTCGCTCCTGACGCGCGAGTGATTCTCTCGAGCGGGTATTCTCAGGTGAGTTCTGCCGTGCATTTTCCAGATGACGCCCTTTCAGGGTTCTTGCAGAAGCCATATGCGCCGGAAGTCCTGATAAGTAAGGTCCGACAAGTTCTTGAGCATTGACCCTCCTTCAGTGCGTTTTAGTACCTCAGCATAGGAATTAGCTTCAAATGAGAAGCATTCCCGGCAAATTCCCTGACTATAGAGTAATGGCTTTAATAAGACGGTAGCTCAAAAAGAGGGTTTATAATGCAAATCGTACTAGAATCGACAGAAAAAGCAGAAAACAGTCAAGAGATGGCTCCCCCAACTCCCGTTGCAAAGAACAAGCGCACGGTGATGTTTGATATCAATGAATTACAGGAAGCGAATGGTCCAGTTGTGACGGTGAGTCATCGACCACAGCCGGTCGAGCGACCTAAGTTGACAGCGGCACCTCGACGGCCTCAGCCAGTTGAAGAAGCGCCTGCAGCGCGAAATCAGCGGTCAATGATGGTGATGTTTCCCATAATGGTAGCTATAGTTGCGTTGAGCACTTTTGCAGGCGGAATGTTGATAAAATTCTTCTAGACCAATACGTTTCAATCAGAATCTTTTTTACTAGATATCGAGTCCATTGCGCTTATCTACGCGCCGTACTACAATCTGAACGGATGGTCAGCTAACCAGCGTTCAGCAAATGTCTGAAGAAAATCATTACTACAATTTGGCTCCTGAACACGTTGTGAAGTCGCTTGCCGTGTTGCAGAAACGTGTGAGCGAACGATTTCCCAAATCTGGTCTCGCTGGAGTCGCAGAAGAACTCTGTTTAGTTGCAAACCGAGCCAAAGAGACGACCGAGCTTATCTCTCGCCCAATTCTCTCACTTCGCCTGATGAGTTGTTTGCTCGTCAGTCTGATTGGGGCGGGTATCATTACGACCATCTCCACACTGGAATTGCCAAAGGGGTCGGTGAAGCTCGTTGAGTTTATTCAGCTCCTTGAGGCCGGCATCAATGACGTTGTGCTAATCGGTGCTGCAGTGTTTTTTATCGTAACGCTTGAGAGTCGAATCAAGCGATCTCGCGCCCTGGCGGCAATTCATGAGCTGCGCTCTATTGCCCATGTAATCGATATGCACCAACTGACGAAAGATCCGCAACGAGTGCTCTACGCTGAACGTCTGACTTTGAGCTCACCTCGCTCAACTATGAACAGTTATGAACTGGGACGCTACCTCGATTATTGTAGTGAGATGCTTTCACTCACCGGTAAGATTGCAGCGCTCTATGTACAACACTTTACAGACCCGGTAGCCCTCTCAGCGGTGAACGAGGTCGAAACACTGACAACTGGGCTTTCGCGAAAGATTTGGCAAAAGCTAATGATCTTACATAGCCAAACTGAAATGCAAAAAGTAGGGTGATGTGGGGTGGGACCCTGGAAAGGTATTTTTCCAGGGTCCCGAAAAACCATCGGTAGTGTCCAAACTACGCGAAGTTGCGCAATCGGCCGATGCGACGAAGCAGGCGTTCAAAACTCACAAAAACTCGTTGAGCAATGAATGCATAGACTAGGGTCAAACTCGCGAGAACGAGAAGTGAAGCCCAGCCACTGCTGAGAGTCGGAAAGGTCTGTTGCACGACTGCAACCGCAGGAACTTGTAGCTGCATGCCAAGATTCAGAAAATCATCAAGGCAAATAGCTCCATAGGTCACGGGGTTCAGGTACGCGATGTGTCGTATGCCCCAAGGCAGTGCATTGGCGGGAAAGTAGGTTCCACTCAGTGCGACTGCTAAGGTTGGGATCATGTTGACGATGAAGAATGCTGAGAT
>CBDUGV010000369.1:0-3294 GCA_965366815.1 uncultured Bdellovibrionales bacterium
TGCTTGAGTCCGTATATTTCAGTTCTATGTATCAGTCGAATACTCTAGTATCCTTCTTGGCAATATTGACGCTATGTTCAACCTAGACGTGCCTATAGGAGGTCTAATCTGGTGAGAATTCTTACCAATTCCATTCTCATGCTATTTCTGCTGGTTTTTCCAGCACATGCTGAGGTCGCCCCGAATAAACAGGCGGATGCCTCGTATACTCGGAAGATTCTACACCGACTCGCCACGGGAGTTACCAAGTTTAAACTCTCCAATGGCCTCAGAGTGATAGTTTTCCCAAGGCCGCAAGCTCCAGTCTTTTCGGGACAGCTATGGGTTCGTGTTGGAAGCGTTGATGAGACTCCAGGTGTTACCGGTGTCTCTCATATGCTTGAGCATATGGCCTTTAAAGGTAGCAAGACGATAGGGACAAAGGATTACGGCAAAGAGAAAGTACTCCTCGATCGGGTGGATAAATTGATCGCTCAGCCGGCATCCCCTCGGCAAGCTGAAGAGTTAAAGAAGGTTTATGAGCAGTTGCAAGAGCTTTGGGTGAATAACGAATTTTCCCGAGTGTATCAAAAGCGCGGTGCCGTAGGGCTGAATGCAGCAACCGGGAAGGACTATACCTATTACTTGGTGAGTTTACCGACTGTGGCTTTCGAGCTTTGGTGCTGGATGGAATCAGACCGCTTGTTGAACCCTGTATTTCGCCAATTTTATAAAGAACGAGCGGTGGTCTATGAAGAGCGACGCAGTCGAGTAGAGGATAATCCTGGTGGTAAGCTCTATGAATCACTGCTTGCCACTGCGTTTCACGCACATCCGAATCGTTTGCCGACGATAGGCTGGCCCTCCGATATCACACAGTTACAGACCGCTGACATAGAGAAACTGTACAAAACCTATTATCGACCGGATAATATGGTCATTTCGCTCGTCGGAGATTTAGATCCAGAGAAGATAGAGCCAATGCTTGAGCAGTATTTTGGACGCATCCCAGCGGCGGAGGAGCCTCTGCCGACTGTGCGTGTTGTCGAGCCCGAGCAGAAGGGAGAACGGACTGCGGTTGTTGAGTTCGATGCACAACCGGAATTCATGATGGCATTCCACAAGCCGGTATGGCCGCACACGGACGATTTGCAGTTTACCGTGCTTCATTCGCTTCTCAGTGATGGAAGATCTTCCATACTCTATCGAGAGTTAGTACAGAAGCGGCGCCTCGCGACATCGGTGTATACCTCGGAAGCGCCAGGCGAATTATTCCCATCGCTCTTTTTCGTTGGTGCTGCACCTGTACGGGGGGTGAGTAACGAGAAGTTGATTGCCGAAGTTCAGAAAATTCTCGATCAGCTCAAAACGAATACAGTCGCGAAAGAGGACCTCGAAGCAGCCAAGAAGCGAGTGAAAGTGAGCGTTCTCAATTTGATGTCTTCGAATTACGGGCTTGCCCGTGTGCTGGGTCGAGTCGAGCTCTTGTGGGGTGATTGGCAGAGTTTGTTCGATATGTACGATACGACTTTTTCGACCAATGCCGAGGATATTAAACGCTTAGCACAGACCTATTTTAGAATTCCCAACCGCACCGTGGTTCGGTTGGAGCAAGCCAAAGAGCAGAAGGGAGAAAATTAGTGAAACGAACATACTTTTTTCTGATCGTACTGATAGGGGTTCTCTCAGGATGTTCTGGCATTGCAAGTTCACCTGATGAGCTCGGGTATGGAGAGATCGAATTTACTATGCCACAAGCCGAAGAGTGGCAGCTTTCGAACGGCTTGAAAGTCTACTACTACTTTAATGATGAACTGCCTCAAGTGCGTGGCCGTCTGTATCTACCCGGTGGCTCCCTATTTAACGACACTGGGATTACTGGTCTTGCCGGGGCGACTGGAACTCAAATGAGAGAAGGGGGTGTTCCGGGATATTCTCCTGAAGCGCTGGATAAGTATCTCGATAATCTGGCAGCATCGATTGAGTCGAGCTTCGGCAGTGAGTATGGGACGGTGAGTTTCTTTTGCCTCTCAGAGGATTTTGAAAAGATCTTTGCGCTCTTTGGTGATGTGGTGCGGAAACCGGCGTTCAACGAAAAGCGATTGAGCCTCTGGAAAACGCTTGCCTCGGAGCGAATTCGTCGTCGGCGAGATAACCCAGAGATTATGGCGTCAATGGCCTTTGCGGACTTGGTATACGGGGATGAAACTGCATACTCTAAAACTGCGACCTATAAAACCATAGACAGTATATCTCGCGGTAAGATGAAGGCATTTCATCAGCGCTTTGTCAGACCCGATCATGCTCGCCTTGCGATAACTGGCGCGATTCCTCGTGAGCAGATGGAGAAAGCAATTGAGCAGTTATTTGGTGATTGGCAAGCGAGTGGAGAAGCCTTGCCTGAAATTCCAAAAGCCGGGCTACAAGCTGCACCAGGGCTGTATGTCTTGGAACGCGATTTCGACCAAGCGACTGTGATAATAGGTCATCGAGGACCGCCTCGGCTCACGGAAGACCTGTATGAGATGAAAGTCTATAACCGAATATTCGGACATGGTGGCTTCGGCAGTTTATTGTTTCGAGAAGTCCGCTCTCGACTGGGATTGGCGTATTCGGTGTACGGGGGACTATGGCCTGATATTGGAGAGGGAACTTTTCAGATTGTTTTGCAAACTCGAAACGACGGCGTTGTTGCTGCCGTTAAGGAAGCAGTGCGCCTAGCACGCTTGAGTGCCAATGAGCTGCCTAATGAGGATGATTTTCTCGATGCAAAATCAGCAACTGAACGCAGTTTCGTTTTCAAGTTTGCTAAACCGGATTCGATTGTCGACCGAGCGGCATTTCTTGACGTGATTGGTTATCCGAAGGACTACGATGCAAGTTTCCTCGAGAAGATGAAGCAAGTAGATGCCGAAAAAGTGTTGGAAGTCGGCAAGCGTTGGGTCGAGCCAGATGATTTCGTTATTGTCGTAGTAGGTGGTGCAAGCGTTCAGGAGCTCACGAAGGGATTTGCAGACCAGGGTTTGGCCGTGCGGCGCATGGAGTTTGATACCGAACCGAGTTTTGCGGATTTGCCTCCAGTCGTTTTGCCTAGGTCGGCAGTGTTGGAAACCTCTTTGTCAGGGACAGGTGAATAATCTCCGGCTATAGTAGTGCATGTATTGCTGGGGTATTTGCGATGAAAGAACTAAGAAAACTTATTGTTGTATCAATGGCGCTGTTTGCCGGCTTCGGTTGTTTTGCCTGTTCGCCATTTACTACCAAGCCTGTACCGGGCCCAGACAAGCAGGCGGTGGGCACCTGGGCTTCGTGAAA
>CBDUGV010000370.1:0-3287 GCA_965366815.1 uncultured Bdellovibrionales bacterium
GTGCCCGAATAGGGGGAAGTCACATTCTGGCTCTCCCCCTGGGCTGCAAAGCCGTCATCGCAAAAGGTATTGTCCGTACTTACTCAACCTACTTCGACCACTCCTTACTTCATCCAACTAAAATTTCGGTCGCCGGATCAGGGCTTCCACGTTATAGTTTCTCAATCGTAATCATAATTATTTTCATTCGTATTTTCTGAGCAGGAGTATTGCACATTGAGAAATCCTACTAAATTAGTATCAATCGGAGCTGTATCGCTCGCTCTCGCCTTTGGTATCATTGCCTGCGGTGGCGGTGGCGGCGGCGGAGATGGAGCCGGCGGCGGAGATAGCGTAACGATAGAAGGCACCCTACGAGTCGAGAATGCAACTGCTCGAGTCTTGGGAGTTGATGAGGGAGGAATCGCTGGAATCCAAATAGATTCTCTCGGAGACTCAGCAGTTACCGATGAAAATGGTAACTTTGTTCTTTCGGCTGATGGAAATGCATTCATCGGAGGAGAAGCCCAGTTTACGTTTACTGGTGCTGGCGTCAACGACACCGTTATTCTGGCCGGTCTCCCAGGTGGTCCAGGTGCACAAGCATTTGTAAACTTTGTTCTCGAAGATTCAGGTCGCCTCAGTGGTGAATCGACCGATATTGACGGGAATGTACTCGGGACAACCCCAGGTGGAAATCTTGGATGCAGCACGGTCGGCAACTTTTTTGACGGCGGCTCAGGGGCTCTATGGAAACCACATTCAGAGCGGACGGGGACAGTTGTAATCCTAATGCCTCCGGAATACTCTCAAGCTGGTATCCAAGTTCTCAACGTCAATGGTGATGTGGTCGCAAACCCATTGATACGCGATTGCTGCTCGCACAACGGTGGTCGAGAACACATCTACTTAGATCAAAGTGCTGGAGCACTCGCCGCATCAGGTGTTCCATTAACCGTTCGATTCGAATTTCCAGATGGTTTTGTTGATTGCCGAGAGGTTGCCAACCCAGCTGTTAGAAATGACTAAACTCAAGTGAAGTAGACTTGATTGGTCAAGAGCCTCGCTCCTCGGAGCGGGGCTTTTTTTTGGGGCTGCAACAGACGCACTTTCTCCTACCGCAAAGTGGGACTAAGCTCCATAGCCGACTACAATCGATTCATTTACTTAATTATCGGTCGCTTCACCACGGGAAGATGTTTTCTAGCCCCCACTTTTCTCTGAAGCTCACTCAGTGGTTTCAGTGCCGCAGCAAACACTTCATCAATAGACTCAACCGGTAAAAAATCTATCTCATCGAGAAGATATTTCGGAAAATCAACCAACTCTCGCTCATTTTCCTTCGGGATAATCACCGTCTTCATACCTGCGCGAAGCGCAGCCAGCGCTTTTTCTCGCAATCCACCTATCGGCAGCACTTTACCGCGAAGAGTGATTTCACCCGTCATCGCAACTGTATGCGATACCGGTCGACCGGTTAAAACCGAGACGAGCGCAGTCGCAATGGCCGTCCCAGCTGAGGGACCATCTTTGGGTATGGCCCCTTCCGGCAAGTGGATATGAATTCGTGAATTCTCATAGAGGTTCGTCGAAATCCCCAGCACTTCGGCATGCGATAAGACATAGCTCAGTGCGGCTTTCGCAGACTCTTGCATGACATCACCAATCTGTCCGGTGATTGAAAGCTCACCCTTCCCCTTCATGCGACTCGATTCGACGACAAGAATCTCACCACCAACCGATGTCCAGGCAAGACCACAGACCAAACCAACTTCGTCTTTCAGCAACCGCCGGTCCGGGACATGTTTCACTGGACCGAGCATTTTCTGAACCATTTTGGGAGTGACCGTCGCTGGCGCTTTTCGTCCCTCCGCAACCTCTCGGGCAATTTTTCGATACACTGTGGCAAGTCGTCTCTGAAGCGTTCGGACCCCCGACTCCCGAGTGTAGCCATTGACGATATGTTGAATACTTTTGTCGCTCAGCTCAATCGAATGATCAGCTAACCCATGTTCTTCTTGTTCACGCGGGCAGATAAAGTTTCTGGCAATATGGAGCTTTTCTTTTCGAGTGTACCCGTTGATCTCCACTACTTCCATTCGATCGAGTAGTGGCGCCGGAATGGTATCCGTGACATTCGCAGTTCCAATGAAAAGGACCTCAGATAAATCAAACGGCATATTGAGATAGTGATCCTCAAACGAAGCATTCTGTTCCCGATCGAGAATCTCCAATAAAACAGAAGCGGGATCGCCTCGAAAATCAGATCCAATCTTATCTAGCTCATCCAAGACAAACACTGGGTTGCGAGAGCCAGCACGGCGAAGTCCCTGAATAATGCGACCGGGCATCGCGCCCACATAGGTTCGACGATGACCGCGAAGCTCCGCCTCATCACGCAAACCGCCAACCGAAATTCGCGCAAAATTCCTGCCCATTGCCTGAGCGATAGATCGACCCAAGGAGGTCTTACCGACTCCCGGTGGGCCAACGAATAGCAGCAGAGGCCCACGTCTTGAGCTACTCAGCTTTCGAACGCCGAGGAAGTCGAGAATGCGCTCTTTCGCCTCATCTAATCCATAATGGTCTTGATCCAGCACTTCTCGGGCTTCATCAAGTGATATGCGGTCGACCGTAGAAGTATTCCACGGAAGTTCAAGAATCCAATCGATATACGTTCTCTGTAGTGCAGCTTCACCAGCGTCGGGGTGCATCCGCGACAGCCGGCGCAATTGCTTGCCCACCTCGTTCAATAGGGGTTCGGGCAGATTGAGGGTCTCAATGCGTTCCTTGATCGACTTGAGTTCTTCGTCTTCTTCATCCTCACCTAACTCTTGGCGAATCAATCGTATTTGCTCACGAAGCAATTCTTTCTGCTTCGCATCCTCCATCTCATCTCCGGCCCGCACTTCTATTCGACTCCGAATACGGAGCGCTTTAAGTTGAGCTTCGGCAAGCTCAATAGCTACAGCGAGTCGTTTACTTTGATCGAGCTCCTCTAGAATTCGCTGGGCGTCCACGGGTCGCAGCGGGATAATTGAACCTGCGAGGTCGGCAAGTTGACCAGGATCCAGCGTATGTTCAATCAGATCCATGTGCTCACGCAGCGCTTCATCATACTCGCTTAGCAAACGAATATTTTGTTTAAGAATTTCAATTTGTTTCTCTTCTTCCGCAGCAATGACAAGGTTCTTCTCCTTGCTTACAGCATACGCTTTGGCGAGAATGAAGGGTTCTACTTGCTCAATCGACTCAATCAACACTCGGTTTTGCACATGGAGACTCGCTTGAATGTCACCACTGTCGGC
>CBDUGV010000371.1:0-3258 GCA_965366815.1 uncultured Bdellovibrionales bacterium
CTCGACGTCCGCTTGAGGCAAGCGGCACGAGTGGAATGAAGGTAGCCATCAATGGCGGTTTGAACTTCAGTGTTCTCGATGGCTGGTGGTGCGAGGCCTTTGACGGCGCGAATGGTTGGTCAATCGGTCAAGGTGAGGAATATGAAGACGCCCACTACCATGACCAAGTCGAGTCGCGTAGTTTGTATGACCTGTTGGAGCGGGAAATTATACCATCTTTCTATGTCCGAAACGCTGGCGGCATACCGAGTGACTGGGTTCGACTAATTCGCCACTCGATTCGCACTATCACACCAAAGTTTAGCGCAAATAGAATGGTTGCCGATTATGCCACCAAGTTTTACGGGCCCAAGTGCCAAGTGCATAAGAATATTGTCGAGTCCGATTTCGACAGAGTGCGGCAGGAGACGAAACAAATTGCCCATCTACGCGCACATTGGAAGAAGCTTCAGGTAGTCGACGTGGAAACTGAGGAGATGGACCACCTGCCTATCGGGGAGAAGTTGCCGATAAAGGTAAGAGTTAAGTTGGGAGATTTATCTCCCGAGCAAGTGGTCGTCGAAATTCGGCACGGCGCCTTGGATGCGACAAAGAAGATACGCCATGCTGAAGTTCAGCAGTTGAGCGAGTACACTTCGAACGGTGAAGCTGGCTCATTCGAATTCAATGGCGTCATCCCTACGAATCAAGCTGGAACATTCGGATTTGAAATTCGTCTGCTACCTAGAATCGGTGGTGTTCCTGAAACTGATATTCCTGGCCTAATTACTTGGTGGACTTAGCGACGCTAAGCTATTCGAATCGGCAGAATCTGAAAACGCTTGCAAATAGAAGCTAACTCGATCTTTGAGAATGGAGTTAGCTGTTGGCCTTTTTCTTTTGCTGCTTAGCCGGGGTCTCTTCCTTGGGCTCCAGGGCAAGAATGGTGGTGCAGGCAACGAATATCGATGAATATGTTCCAACGATCACTCCAATAACTAGGGCAAATGCCAAGTCAGCAACAGCACCACCACCCAGGAGCCACAAGCTCGTTACTACAAATAAGGTTGTTACACTCGTTAGAATCGTTCGGCTCAGAGTTTGACCAACACTCACGTTGATCAACTCGTAAAAAGACATTGATTTGTTCGGCTTGCCTTTCTTGGCTTTGTCGGTTCCACTCTTACGCGTCAAAGCAAAGTTCGTATCGTTTAACGAATATCCGATAATTGTAAGCAATGCGGCGAGCACTGCAGCACTAATTTCCCGACCACTAAATACAAATACGCCTGTAGTAATCATCACGTCGTGTATCAAGGCAGCGATCGCTCCAACGGCAAAGCGCCACTCAAATCGGAAGCTGATGTAGATCAGGATACAAATTAATGCGATAGCCATGGAAGTGAGCCCGTCCTTTCGAATCTGCTCACCGATAATTGGGCCAACGAAGTCCTCTTTCAGTATTTCATACTTTGCTGAATCAATTCCTTCAGTCAGAATATTTCTTAGCTTCTTCCCTGTTTCTGCCCCTTTATCTGACTTAAGACGAATGGAAAAATCACTCGCACCACCCTCGAACGCTTGAACGATGGCACCCGAAACTCCAGCATCAGCAAGCACTTTTCTAATCTTGCCAATCTCTACGGGCTGGTCGAACTTCACGACGAGATCTGTTCCACCAAGAAAGTCTACTCCGTACTTTAAGTCGCCCTTTTGAAACCACACAAAAACTGAGTAGCAAATAAGAATGAGTGATGCGGCCATGCACAGAAAGCGCATCTTCATGAAATCGATATTAATCTTGCTTGAAATTATTTCCATTGCCTATCTACACACTCACGCTTGGCACTAAATACTCAATCCGCCTTCAGAATTTCTCAAACGAAACACCGAAAAACCGACCTTCGCCACAAACAATGCTGTAAATACGCTGGTAATAATGCCGAGACAAAGGGTTACCGCAAATCCCTTAATAGGACCTGTGCCAAACCCATACAGAATTAAACCAGTAAGTAGCGTTGTGATGTTTGCATCGAGCACTGTCCAGTGCGCCTTAAGAAATCCAGCATCAACGGAAGCCTTGGCAGTTGCGCCAACTCTTACTTCCTCGCGGATACGTTCGAAAATAATTACGTTGGCATCTACCGCCATACCGATCGTCAGTACCAGTCCGGCAATCCCAGGCAAGGTCAGTGTCGCATCGAGCATCGAGAGGAGAGCCAATAAAAATACTATGTTCAGGCCAAGGCAGCCGACTGCCAGCAGTCCGGACTTTCGATAATAGAGAACTATAAACAGCACAACGACGACTGAGCCAATCAACATCGACTTGATGCCCTTGTTGATTGAGTCTGCTCCAAGAGTTGCACCGACCGTCCGCTCCTCTTCAAAGGTGAGAGGCGCGGGCAAAGCTCCAGAGCGAAGAACTACTGCCAATCGATGAGCTTCTTCCCGCGTAAAGCCTCCAGTAATTTGAGCAATACCGCCCGAAATCGCACCTCGAATGACCGGGTTCGACTGTACGATACCGTCGAGCACGATTGCCAACTGCCGACCAACGTTTTCTTTCGTAACTCGACCAAACGTGCTTTTACCGATTGAGTTCAGTCTCAAAGTGACTTCGATCTCGTTTGTGCCTGGATTGATTTCCACGTTGGCAGTTTGCACGGCATCACCAGTCATCGCGACTTCATCTTCGAGAAGCAACTGCCCACCTTCTCGGCTCTTCGCGGTAACAGTTTCGTCGGCAGGCTTATTGGGATCGGCAACCAAACGGAACTCGAGCTTTGCAACCGAACCAATCGTCGATTTTACAGCGTCGATGTTGGTAATTTCCGGAAGCTGAACCATGATCCGCTTTAGCCCCGATCGTTGGATCGTTGGCTCTGCGACACCGTATTGGTCAACCCGGTTTCGAATCGTCTCAATAGCTTGCGTCACCGCGTTTTTCTCTATCTCATCCGCCTTTTGAAGGCTGATTTGATATCGAATTATACTTCTGCTTCCACCGGCTTGTGTGTCGGATTTAGTTAGTTCCGGATAATTCTCTCGAATGTACTCGTCAAGCTTAGCAACACCGCGATCTCCAAGAAGCGTGAATTCAATAGCATTCTCACCTCGCTGTTTCGCACGGATGAGCCCGATCTTCTCTTTTTTGAGATCTGATCTGATCGAGCCTGCGATTGCACCAAGCTGACTCTTTACGGCTTCCTGCGTCTCCACCCCAAGGACAATATACGAGCCGCCCTTCAGATCTAAACCAAGTCGGATTGGATCTGA
>CBDUGV010000372.1:0-3202 GCA_965366815.1 uncultured Bdellovibrionales bacterium
CGTTCTGCAGGGCCGGCGATGTAGCCAGCGGTTGGAAATAGTGAGTTTTGAACAATCGGTCTAAGGAGTGCGCTCGATGAACATCGTTCAGGGTGCTGCTCGATTATCTCCTGTAGCTCAAGCAAAGACAGCTCCTCGGTAGTTCCCAAGACGGAAAATACTTTTTTGTCTTCCCGCCATTCTAAGCGATGTCGGCTGCCGTTCTTAGAACTTGAGTGAAGAAAAAAGAGCGGAGACCGTTCGCGCACATGCACCTGTGGTGTGGCTCCGGCAGCGACTATTTCTCGATCTTGCTGTAGGAGCACCGCGGCAATCTCTTCATAGCGCTCAAGTGCCCTCTGGTATATCGGTTTGGCTAGTTCAGAAGCAGCAGGTGCGCGCGGGTTAAAGAATATGAGTCCGTATTCTGCCGTGAGTTCGGCAAGCATTCCTGCAAATGCGTCAACGATACTCTGATTGGTCTGATAGTGGCGACGGACAAGTGCAAGGGTTTCAGCGCCATGCGGAAGAAACCCAAGGAGTTCTTCCAATCGAGCATTGAGCGGTTCGATCTCTACTGGCAGGAGATACTCCTGGACAGAGACGCGGCTCTCCTGCTCGGCTAGGCTAAGCTGAAGCGGTACTCCCGTTGAGTTAAGAACCTGAGCACTACGTATCTCGTTAAAATCGTGATCTTCGCTTTGAAGCCAAAAAATCGGCACGGTCGGACTCTTGGCGGTTTGAGCGGCTTTGACTGCGGCGAGCGCCTTATACAGGACAAGTAATGGACTCAGATACAGCCCAACCTGTTGGCCCGTTATCATCGCGGCCGCCTTGGAGTCAGCGAGCGCGGCAATGTTTGCATCGCGTTTGGGGCTTGGCGTGAATTGCTGATTACACTGTATCAGTGTTTGTATGAGGCGGTCATCGATCATTGATTCTCCTCTCTGAGCGCGAGGAGAATCAGACGTGGAGACGTGCCGGAGTGAGTACCGCCATGCATATCGCCGTAAACAGACTTAAGTCGAAAGCCTGCCTGTAAAAGCAACTGTTCCATTTCTTCTCTTGAATACACTCTTACCGACTCGATAAATTCATCTTCAGTATTGGTTTCATCGTCCCTGATTCGAATTCGCTTCTCGACTCGCGTGCCGTCTTTCGTAATACTCCTCTGCTCACGGACCGTCTTGGTGCCGACTCTTCGCTCGCTATTCGCCACGAGGGTACTGAGCAACTGCTCACGATTAAGGTAGTCGATATAGAGGTGCCCCCCCTTTGAAAGTACTCGCCTCCATTCCTGTAGGAGCTCGAGATGCTCAGCATCGGTTTCAAAATAGCCGAAGCTGGTAAAAAAGCTGGTGACCGCATCAAACGACTCGGTTTTAAACGGCAGAGCTCTCATATCTGCTTGAATCACTCGAGCTTGTCGACCTTCGTACTTGCGTAAGAGCTCAAGTGAGAGATCTACACCATATGCCGATATCCCCCGCTGTAGGAGTTGGTTGAGATGCCGGCCAGCTCCGCACGCAATATCGAGCATTCGCTGAGGTGAAACCGGCGCGATAGATCCTAGCAGCAAATCGGTATGGAGTTTGGCCTCTTCCTCGTCGCGATGCGCGTAGAGCTCGAGATACTCTTTTCCGAACCAGTCGTTGTACCAAGCCATAATAGTTGACGCTTAACCCACTGAAAATACACTACGCACTTTCTGAAACAGCGCGATTTGTGGGCTAGATTATGTTAATCCATGAAGAAATGCTATCAATTCTAGAGGCCAAGTGAATGGTATCTTTTTTGTAGGGTAGTGAATTAGTGGCCGAGCGTACTCCTCCAATTGAAATTGGCATTGTGGAAATGGTGCTTGATCGCATAGCTGCGGGGGAGGGGGATCGCGTCGAAGAACTACTGGCCGTTCTCGCTGACGCACCACTGTACACTCCAGTCTCAAATGTTGAGGACCTTGCTGACCCGCGCGGGACGAATCGAGTCAGTGTTGCGACTTTTTCTCAAGGAAGTCGGAAACTTGTTCCTACATTCAGTAACAAAGATATGTTTGTGCAGTGGTCAGCTGGGCGGTACCAATGTTTTTCAGTCGCCGGGGCAGACCTTGCTCTTTCTCTCCCACCTGAAACCAATCTAATTCTCAACCCCGGTCATCCGAGTTTTCTAGAATTAACCAGTGAGCAGCTTAAAAAGTTGCAGTGTATAGAATCTGCATCTTCGAGTGCTGACTCAAAGAGTGAACTCCAATTGCAAAGAAGTCGAGCTGCGACAGCGCGACTGGCTGCAATAGACAGCAATGGAAATCTAGGAAGTGCGAACCTCAGGGATGCAAACGATACGTCTGCTGTTCCCTTAGATGAAGATGCGGCCATCGAGTCAACGGTGCTTGAACTGGAAGCGTTTCGCATGGAGCGTCATGAAGATTGGCAACCGCCAGTGCTGGCGGATCGATCAAAGCTTGTCGCCGAGCTTCGAAATCTTTTGGCTGACTTTATCGAAGTCGAGGAAGCCTATTACCAAGATCTGGGCGACGATGCGACCACGCCGGTGGTCTTAGGAATGCTCTGTAGCGGTCTGGATGCCGAGCGTAGATTCATTTTATTTGACCGAGTGGCCGAACTGTCCAAGAAGTTTTATGGGATTGCCGGTGCAATTGAAGTGTTCGACGATCTCGATGTGCGAAGCTCAAATTCGTGGGATTTGTTTAAGAGCCTGACTCCAGTGTATTCAAGTGATCCTGCATTTCGCGCGGATGTCTTCGACGGCGAGGATCGGGGAAAGGGGTTGGATAATTCGCTTGAAAAGTCGAAAAACAAGAAATCCGAGAGCTCCTGGCAATCTGTTCGCAAGACAGGCTCAAAAGTGTTGCATGCGCTTCGCGGCGATGGGGAGCGCTAAGTTAGACCCGTTCGCGGAGGCGCGCCGAGAGTTTTCGATGTGCCTCACAACCAAGAATAGCATCTTCGAGGCGCGCCGGTTTTTTCCGTAGTCCGATCGCTTTGCAGTGTGAAAGCAATTTCTCCACTCTCTTTCGAGATTTTTCAAGGATATGCTGAGGTAATGCCTCTGTGCCATGTGCTTCTTGCAACCCTTCAGCCATTTGCTGCGCCAGAACAAGCGGTGGATGTTCAGCGTGATTCCCCTCTAGAAGAATATCCGAGCCAGCTTTCATCGCCTGCACTGCGCGTTCTGCTGGTGAGAGTGCGGCAAGCGCTTTCAT
>CBDUGV010000373.1:0-3142 GCA_965366815.1 uncultured Bdellovibrionales bacterium
ATCAACTATTCAGTCTAGATGCTAAATGGATTTCTGCGTTGCTCGCACTGTGAGAGTGTCTAAACAGTTACTCTCTATCAACCATCTCGCAGTCAATCTGTAGTATTCCCTACCCATACTATTGAATAGAAACACGTTATATTCGACTGAGGAGAGAGAAAATGATCAGATTCCTACTAACCATCACATGTACAGTATTCGTTCTATTCGCTCCAGGAAAGGCAGATGCCCAAGCAGCGACGGAGATGCAGCTCTTAGGCTCGATACAATCAGCTCTAAGTAATGCGGTGACGCCACAATTGAGGCAGCAGCTTGAACAAGCAATCTTCAATGAGCTCATCAATGCAAATTCCAACGATTTCGTGACTACGGTATTCGCAACGCTTGCCGACCCTGAACTGAGACAACGTCTGGGGCGCGACCCTGTGCAAGCTGAGCTTCTCGCGAACTACCTTGAGGCTAGAGCGAGCGCTACGCCAGAAGAATGGCAGTCTCTCTATTACGAAATATATCGCGAACCATATATTCAGTATCGCTACGCTGCAAGAATTGTGCTCGATGGGAATCATCCAGGAATCGTAAAAGGTATGACTCCAGAACTACTTTCAGTGGTTGCAAAAGTATTTGTTGATTCTCTTATTCCCCAATAATCTTAATCAGCACGCGCTTACTGCGTCGACCATCGAATTCTCCGTAGAAAATTTGCTCCCATGGTCCGAAATCGAGTTCGCCTTGGGTAACTGCAACTACGACTTCGCGCCCCATGACTTGGCGCTTGAGATGGGCATCGGCGTTATCTTCGCCGGTTAGATTGTGGTGATAGGTCTCAGAGCTCGCGTCAAACGGCGCGAGCTTTTCGAGCCATTTCTGATAGTCGTAGTGCAGACCACTCTCGTCGTCGTTGATAAAAACACTCGCCGTAATATGCATGGCATTCACCAGGCAAAGGCCTTCCTGAATCTTGCTCTTGTAAAGTGCCTTCTCGACATGCCGAGTAATGTTCTTAAATCCAAAGCGTTTTGGCAGGTTGAATTCTAAATATTCGGTGTGTGAGTTCATCAGCGGTAGTCCAAGCTTTTCGTTTTCACGGCAATCTATGAGATACTACTTAGTATCGTATCTCTTGGTCCTTATCATCTTACAATTCTTGAGAAAATGCTTTCGTTGTTCCGCTAAGGCGCTGAACCTGCTTTCCAGCTATCGGGTTCTGCTGTTATCGGAGCAACGGTTGCTTCACTACCACATACGGTTCTTTTAGGCCCAACGGGGAGACCCTACAATGGCTGAGGATTTACTTAAACGGGCGTTGTCTCGGATTGAGTCAGGGCTTGAACCAGAAACAGCCGCCGCGCATGCCCAAGAGTTGATCTTGGACTTGTTCTGTAATGCCGGTCCGATGTTTCAAGCTGCAAAGAATAGCGGCAGTTTGCAACCTCGATTGGTCAAAGCGGCCCGAGCCTCTGGAAATCGAACTCTGCTCAGACACTACCAAATCCCCGATGACACGGGGGAGTTTCCGCAGACCGAAATGACTGAACGATACGGGGTTTCTGGTGAGGGCATTCATACTCCAGTTGCGCTGTATGAAGCTTTCGGACACTCGATTGTTCCGGTGCAAGAAGGTGAGCTGTGGCAGGTCCATCACTCGTTGCGCCCACTTCTCGTGGCTACCGTACGAACCTGTTCAGTGCTGGTTGCGGCAAAAGACGAGGAGTTGCTCGTCGCCCACACTCGAGTCTCATCGCGAGTAGCCACAGAGAAAACGCTTGAATTCTTTGACGAACAAGGCATTGCCCGATCTGAGGTGATTGCGATCGTCTGTGTCGGTCGTCAACAGATACTCAGAAATCGGCAGGCACCGTACGATATTCTTTTTTCAACAGGAGAGTATCGACAGCTCGGAGTTTCCAGCGAGCGAATTCTGCCGTTCAAGTTTGAGGTGCTGAGTTCCGCGGGTGTGCGTCAGTATCGAAATATCGTCAACATCACGGTACTGCCCACTCTCGTCCATGCCTATCGATACTCAACACCGGTTGGTGTGAATCCGGACGAGTATCCCTCGGCGGAACATCCGCTTGCGGCAACGGACTGCAGTACGCTTGGCGTTATCGAACTTTGAGAACGCCACAGCGTCCACGCAGCTGAATCCAAGCCAACGGTTGAAATGGGAAGCAACCGTTGGCTTTTGTTATGCTTTCGTGCCAAGAACAATGATCCTTGGCTTCGGTATTTTCCAGACCCTGCTGAACACCTTTGATTATTTCAATATCCGCGACAACTCTGCTAGAATTGCCCAAAAAACACTTTAAGCGTTCCTTCCTATTGATAATTGAGATTTCTTAGACTCTGCTGTGAATTGTGGCTAGGCGACTTGTTGTCTACACCTATCCAGTATTCGCAGCGGATCTACCCCTATAAGGTAAACCAAAGAGGTTTCATTCTGATTCCGCTGCGCACTTCCGATTTTGAAAGTTCAATTTCCTTTTACTGATTGAGAACCCTATGACATTTCACACTCGTCATGCCGCGACGTATCAGCGGCGGGTTCCTGCTTTGCGGGAGCCCTGGAAAGATTATGTACTTGAGGGCCAGAATGGTTGGAGTAGAACGGATGCTCTCAGGGTAAACGCCGCTCTCAATCTTTTGGCTTCGGCGTTGCCTTCCGATCACCAGGTGATTTGGGCGCTTGAGAGAACCGCAATCAAGAGCTCCACTTTACTCGACTCGCAAGCTCCCCTGAAGGGGCCAGCCTGGTTCTACAAGGGCGATATCTATTGCCTACCGGAGAGCTTGTCGCAGCTTTTGCTTCTTGCCGAAGCACTGGGGCACGAAGCAATCCACTCCTTCAACAACCATGAGCCGTCCAGTCTTCCGCCGACCACAAGCGTTGACCGTTACAAGATAAACGCCGGTTGGGAAGTGGAGGTCTATACCAGCTGTCAGGTTGTGAACCAATTGCTTGGCGACTATTTCCGACTGTTGGCCGGTGAGGACGACTCGCTTGATCAGCAGAGTGTCGACGCCTGGCTGGCAGAGATGCAGTACTACCAAACGAACTCGAGCTGGAGGCTTGAGTGGTATCTTCTGCAGCTCGATGTGGTTCGAATCATCGAGTCGCTTTGTGAATTGGTAGTGATGGATG
>CBDUGV010000374.1:0-3127 GCA_965366815.1 uncultured Bdellovibrionales bacterium
CTCGATGGTGAACCCTTATCCTGAGCCGACGGTCCAAACGCATCGAGATAGTCATCTTGTTGAGATTTGACGCCATCCCATACTTGCGCTTGCCGACGATAGACTTGATTGGAGATCTTCAGCTGCTTTGAACTGAGCATCTTGCTCGACGCATTAAATTTTTTCGCATCCTCGGTTCCCCGCTTTTGCCAGCGGTGCTGCTCCACACAAAATGCCCCAATTTCAATTTTACCAGATAAGGGTTCGAGCAGGAGATCGCGAGAGAGCACTCGATCTTGTTTCCCACCTTTGACAATTTCTCCCGCCTGAATGAAGATCGGTTTGTCTTTGGAGAGATTCTCAACTGCGAGTTCGCTGACTGTACCAGTTTCATGAACGACAATTTGCTCTAATTTGATTGCCTCACTGAGCGTCAAGAATTTACCATCCGCAAAAATATCTTTTGCGCCATTCGGTTCGGAAGGCTCAATCAGATAAATATATAAGTTCTCGTGCGAGTATGGTCCACTAATCTGATAGGCGTCACTCGGCGCGGCAATTGCTTGCCCGCAACCGAATAGAATCACAGCTATGCTAAGAATGAGGCTTTGTATCATTGTCTACTTCTCCAATTAGGATAATTACCAGTTGAAGAGATGAGACGCAGAAATACGGAGAAAACACAGTTGTTTCCCGTAAAAGATTGCTTCAACAATTTACAAATATTTTACTACCGGACTTCGAATCGCGTTGCACCGAGCCAGGCCAACTCAAAAGTCGCCCGGGAGGTATCCGCGTAGACTTGCGATTCGATGATTACCGCAAAATGTTCAGTGGGGCTCAGTGAAATGATACTGACCTTATCGTCATAAATGGTTACTTCGTTCTCCAACAGGAATTCACGAGGATTGACATACAAGAGCTGTACCGCAGTACGCAAATAGTCTTCTGGGAACATATGACCCAAAAAAGACTCAATATCAGAATGATAGGACGATACAATACGGGTGCGAACTCTTCGCTCTGCTAACTTCGTACAGTATTCTGTCAAACTGTCTGCAAAGGTATGCCAAAGGAGTCGGACATTGGTATAGCGAAGAATCTCGGTTTTGCTCTCAACGCTTGCAAACAACACATCACGACTAGCCTCCTCGCCCTCGAAGTAGCGCACTTTAGGCGCCCGCGCCTTACTGGTATTCTCAAGCGCTAAGAGGTCTGGAACTAATCGCTGCGCCACCTGCATACGAGAAGCGCTATCGCTCAATAGTTTCTTTGGAGATTCCGGCAAATAGTACTTCCGCCCACTTTTGGTCGTCGTACTAATTAAGCCTTTCTCACCAAGCGTTTTTAAGATGTGGTAGCAATTGGTCCGTTCAACACCCGCTTGCTTCGCCAAGGTACTCACAAAACTGCCACCCAGACGAAGCGCAGTAAGATAGACTTCCGACTCAGATCTGCTCAGACCGAATTTGTGCAAATCCTCAACAATACTTTCGTCCATCGAAACCCCTTGTTATCGACCAGTATAGACTTCTACCGATCATCGTAGCGGAGTTGTGAATCTCTTTCAACACTATTTTCACAAACGAGACACCAGATAACTACTTATTTTTCTTCGTTGTTTGGCCCGTTAGCTGTAATTTCTGCCCTCGTTGCGTGAGGCGCAATAGACAGAACTGACTCAAAGCAGGTAGATAGAACTATAGAGCGATTGCGCTCCCTGTAAGCAACCACAGAAAAAGTAGGCACCTGTAGTATGTCGCAAGAGCAGCAAACGACCGTCACTCGTTGTAGAGCCTGCGAAAGCAGTTTTCTCGTTCACCCTGAAGACCAAATGTTCTACGACCGTCTGCAGGTGCCCTCCCCCACTCATTGCCCAGATTGCCGGCAACAGAGGCGCCAAGCGCGAAACAACGAGACATTTCTCTATCATCGCAATTGCGATTTCACCGGAGAGAAGATTATCTCTATTTATTCCGCCGACAAACCCTACAAGGTATACAAGCCCGAAGCCTGGTGGAGCGATGACTGGGATGGAACAGACTATGCTCAGGAGTTTGATTTCTCTCGGCCATTTTTTCAGCAATACGATGAACTGACTCACGCCGTTCCACACGTATCCGTCCAAACAAACTATTTGTTGGACGAAAATTCTGATTACACAAATTATGCAGGAAGCAACAAAGACTGTTACTTGATCTTTCACGCCGACTACAATCGGGATTGCTACTACGGATATGGGGTGCAGCAGAACACCAACGTCGCTGACGTGTTCAATGTGTTTGATTCCGAACTTTGCTATCAATCAATTGATTGTAGCAATTGCTATAACTGTCAGTTCCTACAAAACAGTATGAACTGCGTTGATAGTTTTTTCCTTAAGGACTGCATCGGATGCAAGAATTGCATTGGCTCTAAGAACCTACGACAGAAGCAATATTACATTTTCAATGAACGCCACACCAAAGCACAATACGAAGCCTTTCTCCGGGACCACCCGCTTGGCTCACGTCAAGTGCAACAATCTATTCAAGCGCAGTTCATGTCCCTCTGTAATGCACTCCCGAATCGAAACACCTGGATGCTGCAAACCGAACATTGCTCCGGCGACCAACTGCTCAACTGTCGCAACGTTCAAGACAGTTTTGATGTTTCGGATATGCGAGACGGTCGATATTGCTATCAGCTCTATGATGGGGCGAATGATTGCATGGACCTCTATCAATTCGGACTTCAAGCCGAGCTGGTATATGAAGGATCGGTAATCGGATATAACGCCCACACGATACGCTTTAGCCACAGCTGCCATGAGCAAGTCAATAATTTGACTTATTGTCAGCACTGTCACCATTCGAGCGATCTTTTTGGCTGTTTCGGACTCAATCGAAAGAAGCATTGCATACTCAACAGACAGTATTCGAAAGACGAATATCAGCAACTCCTTCCAAAAATTGTTGCGCACATGCAGTCGCACGCGGAATGGGGCGAGTTCTTTCCTAGCACTATTTCCCCGTTTGGCTACAATGAGACAACTGCGGCGGCGTTCTACCCATTGGAGCGCGAGGAGGCACTCGCTCTGGGCTATAAATGGAATGACGATAACAGTGGCTCACGGTATCAAGGCCAAGTGCATGAAATTCCCGACTCG
>CBDUGV010000375.1:0-3105 GCA_965366815.1 uncultured Bdellovibrionales bacterium
GGGGTATTTCTTCAAGTCAGTGGAAGATTCCGCGATTGATCTCGCGTGGGGAGCTACCACTTGGTATTCGATATGGAGTCGGTCGCGAAGGTAAGTATCGGTTCGCAAACTCGGGCTGTGTAGCCAGTGGTCCGGGACATGTGCTAGTCGGGAGACGAAGCAAACGCTGCCGAAACTATTATTTTAGTGAGTTGCAGTATGCCGGGTTGCCCGGTGACCCGCCCCGAGGCACACCGGTGCGGATGTTTCCAGATTGTCAGATGCTCTCCGATCCGTTTGAAGATACTCCAAGGTGTCATGCGCCGTGAATAGATTTCTAACTACAATTCGCGACCGGTTAATGCCAAAGACCCTCGCAGGTCGGATCACCTTGCTGTTCCTCGTCCTTTTGATGGTATTGAGCGTTTCTCAATACATCACTCTGGTGACGTTGTGGAACCGTGCGGATCGTGAAATGAGACAGCGGATCGAGTGGGGGCTTGCTGGGCGAATTGTGACGCAAGTTGAGCCTTATGCGAAATCCGACGATCAGAAGCTACTACTGCAGAATGCTCTAGGACGAGTCGGGTTCACCAATCCGAGAATCAACATCTACGTTCTAGATGGGGAAGGTTGGGTAATCCCCATGTATGCTCCTTCTGATAGGATCTTCGAATCTGCAACGTCGAGAACTCCCAGTACGCAGGTCCCTGTAGCTTTGTTAGAAGAGTTCTTGCAAAGCAATCCGGACCGGTCGCTCCCCCTGCTTGGTCCGTCGATCACGTTTAGCGATAAGGAAACCATATTCTCAGCCGCCCATTTTCCGATAGCCGGACGACCCGGATATCTCTACGTCACACTTGAAGGTCACCAATGGACTCTCGCTCGGCGCGGAACCGAAGCTGTGTATGTGTTGTTTGGCGGCGCGATCACGAGTTTTTTCATTTTTCTGATAATTGGCAGCCTGGGTTTGTGTATCCTATTTTTTGCCACTCAACGGTTTCGTCGACTCACGAAGGCGGTTTCTCGAATTGCAGACGGGGACCTTTCTGCACGCGCCGCGAGCGGCCCCGATGATGAAATAGGAAGGTTGTCCGCTGGGATCAATACTATGGCGGATCGATTGGTCGAAACTATTAAAAGCCTTGAGCAACAGGATGAGTTTCGTCGAAATTTTATTGCAAACATCACGCATGATCTAAGAACACCAATTACTGCGATTCAAGGCTACTTGCAGCGGTTTGAGAAAAAACAAGATTCTATCGAACCAGAGAAACGCCGGGAGTATTTTTCTGTGTTGAAGCGAAACACTGAGCGTTTAGATAGCTATGTCGAGGAGCTGTTCGAGGCGAGTAAGGTAGATGCGAGTGAGCGACAGCTTGAGTTGAGTGAATTCTCGATTGATTCTTTGCTGACTGACGATGTCGTTTTGAGCATGGTACCTCAGGCTGAGCAAAAATCTATTGTGTTGACGACCGACTGCGCGGCTCCAGGAGTACTTGTTCGAGCCGATAGAAACATGATTCAGCGTGTTATCATGAACCTGCTACAGAATGCGGTTCGCTATACCGAAGAAGGTGGTTCGGTATGCGTTTCCACCCGCAGGAGCGCTGATTCAGTTGAAGTACGGGTCGAGGATACCGGTATCGGTATAGCTGAGAACGATATACCCCAGTTGTTTGCCCCGTTCTTTCGAGCTGAAAAAAGCCGCTCATTGGAGAATGGTGGTACTGGACTAGGGCTTTTTATAGTAAAACAGATCCTTGATGCCCATGAAACGGAGATCCTAGTGGAAAGTTCCCTTGCTCAAGGCACAAGCTTTCGATTTAATCTGCCCATTGTAGTTGAAATGGCACAAACGGAGGGCTCGCGATGACGAAGGGCTTACTGATAGAAGACGATCAAGATATCGCAAATTTGATAGTTGAAGATTTTGCCGATGCGAATTTGATGGTTGAGCATGTCGCTGACGGGGCCGTGGGGCTTGAACGCGCTTTGTCAGGTGATTTCGATTTTATTCTGCTCGATTGGATGTTGCCAAGTCTTGAAGGATCGGAAGTCTGTCGAGGTATCAGACAGTCGGATGAACGTACCCCAATAATTATGCTCACTTCAAAGAATAGAGCGCTTGATAAAGTGCTACTCCTTGAATTGGGAGCAGATGACTATGTAACGAAACCCTTTGATTTAGACGTATTGCGAGCACGAGTGAAAGCGATTTTACGCAGATCAAAGAGGCAAGAGGGCGTGGTTAGTCAGGAAGATGTTATTGTTCGCGATGAGTTGGAAATCGATCTTATTAAACGAAGGGTTACAAAGGCTGGTGAGTTGATTGAACTCACCGCACGCGAGTTCGATATCGTTGCGTTACTTGCGAAGAATCCTGGGCGTCCGTTTACACGAGAGCAGATAAGTGAGGCGATAGATGGAATGGTTGTCGCTGGGAATGAGCGTGCATTGACTTCTGCGATGAATCGAATTCGCAACAGATTAGAGCCGGATCCGAAGAATCCAACATATGTAAAGACTGCTCGTGGAGTAGGCTATTATTTCTCGGAAGAATAGTTCTTAGTTGGCAAACGCTTGATACGCTTCGTCGAAGCCAGAAATTCTCAAATCGGTAAGAAAGCTCGGCGCAGTGAGAAGTACGAGTTCCTCTCCTGAGTCTCTATCTCGATCCAGACGAAACACATCGGTAAGAACAACGTGTCCGGTATCGGTCGTCACTTCAGTAATACGTGTCACTCGCTGATCCCCATTGGGGAGCTCTGTGAGTTGTACGATAACGTCAATAGCTTCGTATAATTGCTGCCGCACCGCGTCGGCTGGAAGGCCGGACTCTGTGCGATGTGACTCAATCTCAAGTTTAGCCAAGGCCGCTGAAGGGCTCGTCGCGTGAATTCGTGCGAGAGACCCTGGACAACTACTGCTTGCGACTTCCAAAAAATCTGCCGCGAGTGGGCCAGAGAGTGGTTCTGTGAGAACTAAGCGGTCTGGAGATGAAGCTGTCACAATTTGCCGGAGATTCATTCCCGGCACTGGTGCCTGCACTTCGTCTCCGGAGTTGAGGCAGACCAGGTGCGTATGGGGCAATGCGACCCGTCTTGGATTGCCAAAGACACATAT
>CBDUGV010000376.1:0-3101 GCA_965366815.1 uncultured Bdellovibrionales bacterium
GGCGGTGTCGTAAAGCGCAAAACAAAGCGCCGAATGGGCCTGTTTATCGATGCAACTGGTCTGGACCGTGCAACTCGCCGATTGGAGCGGAAAGTCGATCTCTCTCGGCTCGTCAAAGGTCTCACCTCCGGAATTAAGCTCGAAATCGCGAGATATTACACGCTCATCCCATATGAGGATGACGCGCGGCAATTCGCCTTTCTCGACGCGGTCGAACGTGCTGGCATCGAAGTGATCACAAAACGACTTCCACCAAAAGGTGTGAAACGCCAAGTTTCCATGGACGTTCACATGGCAAGCGACTTGGTTCGCTTTGCTGTTGGAAACTATAAGGAAGAGGAAGAAAAAATTCAGGCAAACGACGCCGAAGGCTCTCGAATAATTTCGGCAAAAGGTGGCAGCAAAGAGATCAAACGGGTTGCCACGGTGGTTTGTCCAAGTCGAGAGATGAGTTATGCCATCTTTTGCGCACACGAGATGAACGTCGAGACCTCGCTTGCGGACTTTGGGCTCTATGGCAGCTCAGATGGCTGGAAGGGTGTAGATAGATGGATCGACCTGTCTACTTCTGAAACTATCTGGCGCGGCTAACTCCTGCCCACCGACCTAAGTACTTGCAGCGCTACCGCACTCGTCCTCGCAACAAAGCGCTGTAACTGTTTTCAAGTTCGCCTTTCTAAATCTTCGCGCCTACAACCATTCAGAAAGCCAGCAGGGTTGACGACAGTCTAATCGAGAGACAGGGCAGAACTATTACCATCAGAACGAGACTCGCAGTTTCCGAGCTGCGAAGAGGCGGGCAAACCATTGGCGGATGAAAAGCGACCATTCACATTTCTTGATCTATTGCTACATACTGGTGTGCTTGGAATCAGCCTAGGCATTGGGCTACACTGTATCCTCAGTCACCAGTCTTTAGAGCGACTTGACGCGGCGGAACGAATGAATGGACGAATGCAGCTGCGGATGGTTCCAACGCATTCTAGCGAGCGCCCGAGCCACTCAACACAGCGGGGATTGTTTGTACAAGCAGCTTTAGATCCGTCCAAAGCGACCAATTGTCTATATACTCAAGATCGAGCTGTGCCCAATGATCAAAGTCTGGAATCTCGTTTCGACCACTCACCTGCCAGGTGCAAGTGAGTCCAGGGCGCATACTTAGACGCTTTCTCTGCCGACGCATGTACTGCGACGCCTCTTCAGGAATCGGCGGACGAGGCCCAACCAAGCTCATATCCCCCCGAAAGACGTTTATCAGCTGCGGAAGTTCATCAATGCTATAGCGACGAAGCGTGCCACCGATCCGCGTTATCCGTGGGTCATTTTTAATTTTAAACGCTGGCCCGCTCATCTCATTTTGCTCTTTGAGATTACCGAGCATTGACTCTGCTCCATCAATCATTGAGCGGAATTTCAATAGGATGAAAGTTCGACCATTCAAACCAACGCGACGTTGACGGAAAAAAACCGGCCCTTTGCTATCAAGTCGTATTATTGCTGCAACGAGCAATAGAAATGGGGAAAGGACAAGCAAGAGTGTGGCGGAAACCGTGACATCAATTATTCGCTTGGCCAACAGCGAGGAGCTGCTCACTGCTGCAGGCGATGGATTGTAGTGGACCAGTGGAGTATTTCCAAGATAACTGACTTCAGATTTAAAAATGTTTAGACTAAATAAGTCTGCTGCAAAAGTGACGCGAACCCCCTCTTCTACCGCTATCTCCGCCAACTCCTTGACGACGAGATAGCGCTCTACCACATCAGTAAACAACACCTCATCGACCGCGTGTCGCTTTAGCGCCCGCTCAAAGGTTTCCGGAGTTGCGACGACACGAGCCGCTAGGTCATACACCGCCGAGTCGTGCCCTTCGTCACCTGGATGTTTGCAGGTAGAAACAAAGCCAACAACCCGAATTCCCAATTCTGAATTTCTGGCAATTTCATGATGAGCCCCACGTGCTTGATCCCCTGTTCCTACCACAAGCAAGTTGCGAAAATTTTTCCCCCGAACTCGGAAGTAGCGCAAACAAAGAAGAACCGAAACTCGAAGCAAGAACAGTCCTATCCCACTCGTCGCACAAAAGAGGCCGACAAAGCTTCGACTCAAGTCAAGCTTGAGAAGGTAGAGGACCGAGCCCAAACAAAAGAACACAAGCAAGGAGGTAATCACCGGCACGCGAAGCACACGAAGATACGAGCTAAACCGCATGCTTCGATATCCGCCCAAAAGCGAAAGGATCGCATTGAACAATGGCAAGCCGCAGCCCAAAACGATCAGATAGTCTTCAATTGGGGCGAGCACCTGCGTGCTCATCGGCGCTAAGAAGGGAAAGGTGATACTCGCCTCAAGCAGCACATCTCGAGCGTAGTAACTCAAGAAAAACGCCGCCACAATAAGTGCGTTATCGATGATTCGTTCAATGCGAGAGATGATTCGCCAGTTGGATTTGAGCACCTTCGACCTACAATATTGCTTGTCAGACCAGTCTGATGAGATACGCTGCTATTCTCTGACCGATAAGGTAGTAGTTAGCAGAGCAAGCTACGCGAATAAAACCTATCAAATTTTGCGACAATAGTCTCGGCAAGTCGCTGGTATTGCTAGATGTCTCGCTATATAGTGGTCTGTGCAGGTCTAGCGATCGGTAAAATGGGTGAATAATATAATAGTTTCAGCGGCTTAGATATGGTTCGGAAAATTCTGATAATTGCCTTTCTCCTCAGTGTGGTCTTCTCGGTTCTCTATATCTACTACCTCAACTCCGAAGTGGTCACCCTGTCCTACTCATCAGCAGGCAATATCAAGCAACCGATAGGCATTCTCGTGATCGGCGTGTTTATCGTCGGTGCGCTTTTCGCCTCAATTATTGCGATGTTTTTTGGTATCAAGCTTCGTTGGGCGACCAAACGCTTAGAGAAGCAACAGCGCATGCTTTTGGAGCATCGCAAGTCATTGGCCGATGCCCGCGGCCAACTGGCCTTAGGGGACTTTTCCGGAGCACAAAATGCATTGGCTAAAATAATTCAGCGTGATCCGGACGATGTGATCGCCCGAGTCCTACTTGCAGAGACGTTTCGCCGACAAAACAACCTCGAAGCTG
>CBDUGV010000377.1:0-3100 GCA_965366815.1 uncultured Bdellovibrionales bacterium
TTTTTACGGAAGGGGACTATCGCCTTTCCGCTGCCGAGGCCAATCGCTCTGAAGGCGACGTCTATAATCTGAAAGATGCTTTGTTCACCACCTGTGACTGCCCTGTCGGGGGTGGGAGTTCTCCTTGGACGATTTCTGCTCGGGAAGCGGAGATCACACGTAACGGCTATGGCTATGCCTGGCATGCGACACTGCGAGTCAAAGATATCCCGGTGCTGTATGTGCCGTTCATGGTCTTTCCTGCCAAAAACGAACGACAAACGGGGTTGTTACCACCAACATTCGGCAGTGGGCGACAAAGTGGTTTCGATTATTCCCAGCCATTTTTCTGGGCGATCGATAGATCGACTGACGCGACGCTCACGGGAGTGTATGAGAGCAATATCCGACTTGGTGCAGACTTAGAATTTCGAAAGATTTTCTCCCGCGCTCATTCGATGCAGGCTGGTTTTATCTATTTTGATGAATCAGCGCGTGACGGCGATTTGTTTGGGACAGATATTACTGGTCTCAACGATCCGATAATCGATGAAAATCGTATTGCGGGCTACTGGGATCAGTCATGGCAAACAGAGCTTGGCTCAGTTCCGTTGAGCTTCGTAATTGACGGTGCGTATGCAAGCGATGACTTGTTTATCCGTGAATATCCAAAGGATGAGATCGCGGAGTTTAATTCTCGATTCATCACCTCAAGGGCCCTACTGCGCGCACCACTGCCTGGAACCTTTTCGGCAGATTTATCGGCGGAGTACAACCAGGCAATTGTTGATGACGATGACTTTGTATTCCAGCGCCTCCCGGAGCTAGTAGTGAGTGGAATCAATACCTTTCGTCCGTTTGGGGAGAACCCATTTGGCTTGAAGCTAGTAGCCACGACGACGGGCTCCTATGTCAATTTCGTTCGGCGTGAGAGTTTTGAAGGGATGCGGGGTGAGGTAAACGAACGACTGACGGTGCCGTTCCATTTTCGAAATTATCTCGATGGATCGATTGAAGGGACAACGATTGGATCGCTCTACGGTGTCTCGAGCCAGGATCAAGTAGACAGTGACGGAGAGCCGGTTGAGGTACTTGATAGTTCGTCGAGCCGTCTGGTTCCGGGATTGACTGGGCGACTCAATACCGTGGTTGAGCGAGTCTATGATCTCGATGATGGCAACTGGCTCAAGGTGTTGGGAGAGCTCGGCCGAATTGGCCGCTCGTCGGAGCTCAATCGAATCAAACACACGGTTGAACCGGGGTTGAAGTATCAATTCGTTCCCGTGGTGAATCAACTCGACAATCCGCAGTTTGATTCAAACGATCGACTCGCTGAACGAAACCTCGTCACCTACTCACTGACCCAACGGCTTCTAGGTCGTTATGAGCCGCGAGATGAATATTTGTATGGGATAGAAGAGGTGACGCCAGAGCCGAGTGATTTGGGGAACCTCCGTTCACGACGAGCGCTCGATCAGGAGTTGAGTTTTGGATTTGAAGCCCCGGTAGACCCTTCTGAGTTTAGGGCGCTTCGACGTGGCTCAGTTGTTGAATTGGCCCGTTTAACCCTGAGCCAAAGTCTCGATGTAAATAGAGAGCGAAGCAGCACGGGTGAGTCGCTCTCCGATGCTGCGGTCGATTTACTGCTTTTCCCCAACGACCATGTGAAGCTTCGAGCGCGCTCAGATTTTGATGTCGAAGAAAAGGACTTTCGTTCCTATTCGGTCGATGGGCAGTTGACGAGCAAGCGCGGCGATAGCATTCGAAGTCGTCTCCGATTTGTCGAGAGCAGTGTCCGGCAGTTAGAGAGTAGTGTTGAGTTGAAGGTCACAGATTTTTTAAGGCTCGGATACTACAGTAGATACGACGATCTTCGAGGCGAATTCATTGAGCAGCGCGGAGGGGTGCGTTTCTTGAGCGAGTGCAAATGCTGGGTTCTCGATGTGCAAGTTTCAGATAGAAGTAATCCCGATGAGACAAAGTTCTCATTTAACGTGACCTTAGTTGGTTTGGGAGAACTGGGTAACACTTTCTTTTCACGCCTGAATGACGGCGAGAATAGCTAGGAGTAGATAATGAAAGGAATTATTTTAGCAGGTGGCTTAGGAACTCGTCTCTCTCCTTGCACCCTGGTAACCAACAAGCACCTCTTGCCAGTCTACAATAAGCCCATGGTGTATTATCCGCTTCAAACACTTATACAGGCGGGAATAACTGACATACTCATTGTGACGGGTGGGCACTTTGCCGGAGACTTTCTGAAGTTACTTGGCAATGGAGAATCGATCGGGTTGCAACATGTGAACTACACATATCAAGAGGGCGAGGGGGGTATTGCCGATGCCCTCTCGTTGGCTGAGTACTTTGCAGCGGGGGAGAAGGTCTGCGTGGTGCTTGGTGATAATCTCATTGAAGGCAATATTATCAAGGCGGCAAACGATTACCGTGAGCAGAAAAGCGGCGCGAAGATTCTGCTCAAAGAGGTCAATGATGCTGAGCGCTTTGGAGTGGCTGAAGTGACCGCTGATGGAAAGGTGACACGAATAGTTGAGAAGCCAAAAAACCCCGTCAGCAAACTTGCGGTTACCGGAATCTATTTTTACGACTCAGCGGTTTTCGATATGATCCGTTCACTCTCACCTTCGGATAGAGGTGAACTGGAAATCACCGATGTGAATAACATGTATTTAGAGCGCGGTGATCTCACATACGAAATGTTAAAAGGTTGGTGGACCGACGCAGGGACGTTCGATTCGCTTCGACGTGCAACAAACCTTGTAGCTGAGTCGGGTGCCAATAACGCTGACCTGTAGTCGTACGTAGTGAGTTGATGGGATCTCTTAGCAATCAAAGCGTGTTACTCTTAGGAGCGTCGGGGATGCTCGGTACGGACGTCGTAGCGGCCTTCTCTGCTGCTGGTGCGCAATTGCAGCAACTCTCTCATCAGCAGCTTGATGTGTGTGATTCCGAGGCGGTGCATACAGCGGTGCTTCAAGCAGGTGCCGATTGGATTGTGAATTGCAGTGCCTATACTGCGGTCGATGATGCCGAAACCGAGTATGCAAAAGCGTTTGCGGTGAATGCCAGTGCAGTCGCTCATATTGCTCGAGCGGCTGCGAGT
>CBDUGV010000378.1:0-3079 GCA_965366815.1 uncultured Bdellovibrionales bacterium
ACCAATTTTAATCATATGGCCCGTGCTGCAAAGGAACTGCGCAAGCTCAAGTACAAAGGGCCAATTCTTGCGATTCTGATGGACAAAAGCACGTTGAAGGCTGCCGATGGTGCTTTGGAAGGTGCTGTGTTTGCGCTTTACCCCGAGGCGAGCAAGTCGTTTACCGAAACCTTTCGCCGTACCTATGGAGAAAAACCCGGTATCACCGCTGATACTGCCTATGACGTTCTGAAGTTATATGCAAAATCTATCACTGAAGCAGGCACGACGGAGGTTGACGCCGTAAAAAAGATTTTTGCCTCCGTGCGGGATTATCAAGGGGCTTCGGGTACAATTTCGTTTGATGAAAACGGCGGGGTGTTGAAAACCCCGTTGCTTTGGAGAGTCAAAGGAATGGAGTATGAGCAAGTAGATAAGTAGTTAAATTTTTTATTGTGCGTTTGATTATTCTAGAGAAGAAATATGAAAAATAAACTAGCATTTGTTTTAGCGCTTGTTCTTGCGGCACTCCCACTCGGATCGGCCCATGCGGCTCCAGGTGAACAAGTTCTCCGGTTTTCGGCGATTCCCGATCAGAACACCACTGAGTTGAAGGAGAAATTTCAGCCGTTGGCCGATTACCTTAGTACGAAACTTGGTGTCAGTGTCGAATACGTGCCGTCTCATGACTATCAGGCATCAGTCGAAATGTTTAAGAACGGAGACATTCAGCTGGCCTGGTTTGGTGGTCTTACCGGAGTGCAAGCACGAGCGGCAGTAGAGAATGCTGAGGCGATCGCCCAGGGTGCGAGCGACCCTCAATATTATTCTTATTTCATCGCCAATACCTCGACCGGTCTTACTCCGAGCGACGAGTTCCCCAAGGATATCTCAAAGTTTAAATTCACATTTGGTTCGCGGAGCTCAACATCAGGTCGACTGATGCCAGAGTATTTTATCCGGCAGAATGTCGGTAAGAGCCCAGAAGAGTTTTTTAGTCAGCCAGTTGGGTTTTCTGGAAGCCACGATAAGACAGCTGAGCTTGTTGCTTCTGGCCAGTATGAAGTCGGTGCAATCAACTACAAGGTGTACGATAAGTGGGTAGAAGAAGGTAAGCTCGATCCAAAGAAAGTCGTCGTGCTTTGGAAGACTCCGTATTACGCAGATTATAACTGGACTGCGCATCCCGAACTCGAAAAGCAATTCGGCAAAGGTTTCATAGAGAAACTCAAGACTGCTTTGATCGAGATCGACAATCCAGAGTTACTCTCAGCGCTACTTCGGAAAAAAATTATTCCAGCGAAGAATGAAGAATTTGCTGGAATTGAGAAAGTAGCACGCGACCTCAAAATGTTGCGATAGCAGTCACGTATTTGTTCGAAACAATATGAAAGACCAGAAAGGCGCACGGTTTGATCTAAGCGGCGTGCAGGTGTCGTTTAATCAAACCGCTGCGCTTTCTAGTGTAGATCTTACGATAGCTCAGGGGGACTCTGTAGCTTTTGTAGGGGCCAGTGGAGCTGGGAAAACAACTTTGCTGCGTTTGCTCAATGCGAGCGTCCGGCCAAGTAGTGGACAGGTCCTGGTAAATGGGCAGGACCCTTTTTCTCTCAGTTTTCGAGAGCTTCGGGAGTTGCGGAGGCAAATCGGTTTTGTTCATCAGCAGTATAATTTGCTTCCGAATCTTCGAGTTGCACAAAATGTCCTCTTTGGTCGTCTGGGTGATTGGTCTTTCCCAAAATCCATCAAGGAGTTCCTATTTCCGTCAAAATCCAACCTGGAAGAAGTCTATGAACTTCTCAATCGGGTGGGTATCTCTGAGAAACTATTTGAGCGCACGGATACCCTCTCTGGTGGTCAACAGCAGCGAGTAGCAATTGCTCGTGCACTGTTCCAGAATCCACGTGTCTTAGTGGCTGATGAACCAGTTTCGAGTGTTGACCCAGCCAGGGCACGAGATACGATCGGCCTCCTCCGTGAGCTTGCGATGAGTCAGAATCTCACACTCTGTGTCAGCCTGCACAATTTTGATCTCGCCTGTGAGTTTTTCCCCCGTTTGGTCGGACTTCATAAAGGCAAGGTGCTATTCGATAGCTCGCCAGCTGATGTTTCTCCGAACGAGCGCGAAGAATTGTACAGGATTCGACAAGCGGAGATGCTTGATCATGATTGATAGGAAACGACAGCCTGTTTTGATGCGACCAATATGGTTGGTCTTGACTATCGCCGTGCTGAGCCTCGGTACCGCACTCTGGACCTTGTCGCCTGGTTGGCTCGGCTTCGAACGTCTCTCGGCCCTACTTGCCTTTCTTGGTACAGCGTTGACTCCGGCGATGACCTATCAGGCGGATTTTGTCCCGGTCGGAACTGAACCGCTTTTGTTAAAAGCATTGAAGGCAGCCTGGCATACCGTGTTGTTTGCCGGTGCGGGTCTTGGAATCGCTCTACTTGCTGGTATTCCGCTTGGCTTTGTTTGCTCAACCTCGATTTGGCGAGGAGTTCGCTCTCGTCCTTTTCTCCTGCCATTCGTAGCGATTATCTACCTCTTGGGCCGGATACTTATTACCTTCTCACGGTCTGTACATGAACTGCTTTGGGCAGTTCTCTTCTTGGCCGCCTTCGGCTTGACGAAATCAGGCGCGGTACTAGCTATTGCAATTCCCTATGCGGGCGTTTTTGCGAAGGTATTTTCAGACCTGATAGATGAATGTCCTTCTGATGTCTCGGATGCCTTGCACGCCTCGGGCGCCACTTCGGTGCAGAGTTTTATATTTGGACGTCTCCCTCAAGCAGTTCCCGATATGGCTGCGTATACGATGTATCGCTTCGAGTGTGCGGTTCGGTCGAGCGCAGTCCTTGGGTTTTTCGGGATTCCAACTCTAGGCTATTACATCAGTGCTTCTTTTGAGAATCTCTACTACGCAGAAGTATGGACCTATCTGTATGTCCTGTTTGCCTTAGTGGTTCTTCTAGATATTTGGAGTAGGATCCTGCGCCAGGGGCTTGCACAATGAGTGAGCGGCAAGAAGAGATTGCACGTCTCTGGACGAATCGACCACGAAACCGGCGCGTAGAGTTTAGTTGGTGGCTCCTCGCGGGT
>CBDUGV010000379.1:0-3071 GCA_965366815.1 uncultured Bdellovibrionales bacterium
CGCAATTCCCGAAACGCTTGGCCCCTATACTGTTGCAGCTGCATCGCAGTTTGTGCTTGAGGTGAATGGTGGTTTTGCTGATCGAAACGGATTGCAGGTCGGAGACGTTGTCGAATTTTTGAACTTCGATCCTCAACAAATTCTTGCCAACAGGTAGTCTTTGCGTCTGGGGCTCATCACTAAAGATCTCGGCGTTCAGCCGACTATTTATGTAGGGAAACCTGCAATCGCTTTGCCATTGAAGTCGTTTTTTTAGTTTACTTTTAAATATGGTAGAAACATGCTTCTCATCAACATATTGCAGTTTATTCTAGGGGAAGGGAATGAGTGCCGATCGGATTGCTCGCTTCGAGCTATTTAAAGTACCGCCACGTTGGTTGTTGCTGCGGATTGAGACAGAGCAGGGTGCAGTTGGTTGGGGTGAACCAAGTCTTGAAGGGATGTCCGATAGCGCAGCAGCAACTGTGACCGAATTGATGGAAGATGTGATTGGTGAGGACCCGTCACGAATTCAGTTTATTTGGCAGAAGCTTACCAAGAGCAAGTTCTATGGTGGTGCTGGTCCGATAATGATGAGTGCGGTTGCTGGGATCGACCAAGCGCTTTGGGATATTAAGGGAAAGGCACTTGGTGTTCCAGTGCATGAACTACTCGGTGGGGCAGTTCGAGACCGTATGCTCGTCTACCGATGGTGTGGGGGGGACGAAAATAGTCCTGAAGCTGCCGCCCAAGAGGCATTGCGGGTTATCGAGGAAAGTAATTTCCGCAATTTGAAAATGAATGCGTGTGGCCGCATGCCGTACTTGGACACAGAAGGTGTCGTACGTGCGGCGGCAGAACGCATGGCAGCTGTACGCGAAGCCGTAGGTCCTGAGATTGGAATTGGTCTGGATTTTCACGGGCGTTGTAAAATGCCGATGGCGAAAAAGCTCATGTCGGCTTTGACTCCTTATAATCCACTGTTTTTTGAAGAGCCGGTGACAGCGGGTTTCAACCGTCAGCTACCGCAGGTCCGCAACGCTACTGATATACCGATTGCGACCGGTGAGCGCATGTTTACTGCTCATGAGTTTCGCGAGCTATTCACTCTTGGCGGTGTCGATATTATTCAGCCGGATCTCAGTCACGCGGGGGGTATTTCTCATGTGTTCGATATCGCGCGAATGGCGGAGCACTACGATGTGGCGTTTGCGCCCCATTGTCCGCTCGGACCTATCGCTTTGGCTTCTTGCTTGCAGGTAGATTTTTGTAGCATCAACGCTGTGTTTCAAGAATGTAGTATTGGAATTCACTACAACCAAGAAGGCGGTGCAGACATATTGGATTATGTGTCTAACAAAGATGCTTTTGCTGTTGATAGTGAGGGGTATGTTTCTCTGCTGACTAGTCCAGGGCTTGGTATAGAGGTAGACGAACCGGCAGTCAGAGCTGCCGCTAAGAAAGGACATTCGTGGAGAGATCGAATGTGGCAACTGAGAGATGGCGCACCGACGAAATGGTAGCGAGCTACCTCGCGCGCCAACCGGGGCGGTCGGACTGAGAGAGTCGATGGGGTGAGAGAATGAATAAACTATTGCTAAGCTGTGATTGGGGAACCACTTTTCTGCGCTTGAGACTTGTCGAGTGCGATGAGTTTCGGTTGCTGGCTGAGTCTCGGAGTAAACGAGGTGTGTTTTCAATCTCGGAGCAGGGAGCTTCGCCGTCCAGACGCGCTGAGGCATTCGAATCTGCGCTGAACTCCGCTGTTGATGAGCTTGATTTAGATGATCCTTCGATTGTCGATGGAGTGCCGGTGGTCATCTCTGGCATGGCCAGTTCCTCTATTGGCTGGCGAGAGTTGCCTTACGCAGTGACTCCTTTTTCACTCAATGGCACGGATTTGAGCTGGGCAGAACTGCCGACGATTCGTACTGACCGAGGTCAAGGAAACAAGGTGTTTTTGCTTTCTGGAGTGCGTACAGCGACAGACGTGATGCGCGGGGAAGAAGTAGAGCTTATCGGCTTGATGAGCCTTCCCGAGTATGCTGAGTTGGCTGACACCTGTTTGATACTGTTGCCTGGGACTCATTCGAAACATGTAGACGTTCGGAATTCTGTATTGGAAGACTTTCGTACCTATATGACTGGTGAGCTGTATGAAGTGCTGGGTACGGCCAGCGTTTTGCAGCATTCAGTAGTTTTAGCGGAACATAGTGAGAGCGCATCACGAGTTGATGGGACTGAGGCATTTATTGATGGACTTATGCGAGCCCAGAAGGGGTCAGTACTTCAGCTATTGTTTCAAGTTAGAACGAATCAAGTACTTGGCGGCATTGACCATGGAGAGAACGCGTATTTTCTTAGTGGTTTGCTGATCGGAACTGAGCTGCGTGATTGCCGAGATCGGTACGGACTCGATCATCCGATCTTATTGCATGGTCCTACCAAGCTGCGTGAGCTATATCGAAAAGCGTTCGACGAGTTGGGCTTTCAACAAGTTCGGATCACTACGGAAGAACAAGGTGAGATGGTTGCGGCGTGTGGGCAGAACTACTTTTTGACCTCGGTGGTCGAGAAGTAGATGTTTTTTGTCTTCGCAGTTGTTTTACAACAACGGAAAAATGGAGATTGAGAGTGGCTAAAGAATTTTCTTGGGATCGGTTTTGGAATCGTCCGATAGTGGGCATTCTTCGTGGGTTTCCCATTGAGGCTGTGGAGCAGATACTTCCGCGCTGTCTCGCAGGTGGATTGGCGAATGTCGAGGTTACAATGAATAGTCCAGAACCGGCAGCGCAGATTCGAAAATGCTGTGAGCTAGTGGGTGACCAGATGAACGTCGGTGCTGGGACCGTATGTAGCCTGGAGGACTTAGAGGCCGCTCTATCAGCAGGGGCTCAGTTTATTATCACGCCGGCAATGCTTCCAGAAGTTATCACCGAGTGCAAGAAACGAAGTATTCCGATTTTCCCTGGAGCATACACACCCACCGAGATCTTTACTGCCTGGGAGCTCGGTGCCGATATTGTGAAAGTGTTCCCGGCAAGTGGTCTTGGCCCGAGCTATTTCAAGGGGGTGCTTGGACCGTTCCCGCA
>CBDUGV010000380.1:0-3060 GCA_965366815.1 uncultured Bdellovibrionales bacterium
GGCGAACATGAATATATCGATCGAAGATGGGCAACTGCTCGTCAGCGGTGAGACAAACAGCGACAGTAGTCAGCAAGATGAAGAAGGCTCGATGATCCACCAAGAGCGGTTTTTCGGAAGTTTTCAGCGGTCAATTCCACTGCCTGATGATATTGACGAGGAGAATATCATACAGTCCTACACTGATGGAGTTTTGAAGATTACTATTCCGAAATTGAAATAAGGAGGACAAACGACGATAGCTCGGCACCAAGCTTAGGCGGTAGTCAAAACTTTCCTGGCTTGCTGCTGATTTCAGAAGTGTGCGCCTAGAATTGAGGTCACTTAGTGCTTTTTTGGGCGCAGACTTCTACTCTCATACCCCCGCCTTACTACCAGCTTCCAACTCAACCAATCCCCCAAAACAGACGATAGTACTCCTAAGCCCATCAACCACTGCCGCTAAGAAATGAAAAGCAAAAGGAACATTCCTGAGGAGTATCTGCCTGCGCGCTCAGAATTTCCCTTGTTCTTGGACAAACTCATGGAGCACACTGGCTGGTCGAAGCGCTTTGCGCGTCGGGCAGTTGATGAGTATCTCTGCTTCCTGGAGTTAGCAATCCAGTTTGGCGCTCAACAGAGCCCTTCTCATATAGTTGATCAGGCCTGGCATATCCATCTTCAGTTTACCAAGGACTACTGGGAGTATCTTTGCCCTACGATTCTCGGATTCAATCTGCACCATGTTCCCACGACAAAGTCGAAAGAAGCGAGCGAGCAGAACTACAAGCAGTATGTAAATACACTCGATAACTACGAACAGTTATTTGGGAGCCCTGATCCGCACTTCTGGCCGCGACCGAGTGAAGGAACTGAGCCCCTCAAGGCACCACAAAACGAAAATGGTGCACGACTCCCAATGCTTGCTGTAATCGCATCTGTCGTATTGCTACTCTCCGTTGGAGCGGCGGATTTTAAATTCTTACCGAGGGTATCCGGCAAGGATTTTCTTACCTACTACGGCATTGTGCTTTTTGTTTACAATGTGTTGGGTGGGATAATTCTTTTGCTCGAGCGTAAATGGCGAAGTAACGAGAAGAACAGCCCGATGCTAATCGCCATTGTACTGCTCGGCTGGATCGCTATTTGGACCTTTGGTGGTTTGCGGATTTATCACGGTGTAGTGAATAGCTATCCTGTTGAGTACCTCATTTTTGAAATGCTGTTCGGCGCATTCTTAGTTCCGCTTTTTGCCACCGGTCTTCTTACCCGACTGCCTCTCAGTAGTTTTGGACGCAGTGGTCGTGGCTTTGGTACATCCTGTTCTAGTTGCTCCTCTTGTGGCAGCAGCTGCGGTGGTGGTTGTGGTGGTGGCTGTGGGGGATGCGGAGGTGACTAGTCGTTTCCCGGCACAACAGTAGTTCCGCATTCCAGCAGCCTGGCAAGCAGCGGCCAGTTTTTAGCCTCTCTTTAGCGTCGCTCATTCCAGCTAGCCGCGACCTTCTTCTCCTTGGCAATAACTTCCTGCATAGCTGCCGCATACTTTGGATATTTCTCTTTCCAACTTTCAGCCAGCTTCGACAATTGGGCAATCTCCTTGGCAAAGGCATCTTGCTCTGACGCAACTCTAGCGATTGGTTTTTCAATTGCCTCACCTTTTGCAGGATTGTTGGGCTGTTTTAGGTGGTAGAATTCATGTAGCACAATAGCAACTGTGTTGGCGTAGTTGTATTCCTTGGACTTTGTCGGGTCGTTAAGAACCGAGGTCTGAAGTATCACAAAGTTCCCTTGCGCTACCGCGGGCGGCTTTCCTCCCTTGAGGATCGCTGGAGTGAGCGTTACCCCATCGACCGGCCCAACATCTTGTCCAAAAGCGGCCGCCACCTCTCTGCGGAGATTGTCGACTACCATTATTTTAAGATCTTCGCGTTCAGCTATTTTCTTGAACTCGGGATCAATCGCCATGACAATTTTTAATGCCTTTTTTACCTTCGCCTGGAGCTCTGCTTCCAAAGCCTCTGTTGCTGCCGGAGTGTTACCCTCTGCAAAGGAGAGTATCTCAGGCTCCTTTTTCACCACGGGGGGCTGGGGTCCGATGATCTTCTTCTCTTTAGCTGGTGGGAGCTGTAAGGCCACCAAGGTCGTGTCTTCGCGGTTGCTATTGTTCGTGCTGTTGCTATCGACTTGCTCACGGGGAGTCGTTGCTACCTGGGTAGGGGACGCCATGGTCTTTTTCCTCAATGTTTTTCTTGCGTATTTAGCCTGTTAAAGAGGTTGTGGAGAGAAGTGAGATTTTGATGGACATTAAATTGTGGAATGCTTGTTCTTTGGCTGGAGCGATTCGAGAAAATCAATAAGCTCAGCAACAAGAAATCGAAGTCGATTACAACAATGCTTTACTTGCTGACAGTATTCCCCGATGACCTTTCAACCAATTCAGCACGCCATCTATGCCCGGCGCGTTTGCGAACTTTGAACCAGTAATGCTCACCGGCCTCGAGTTCGAAGAACGCAGTAGAGGGACTGGTGGAGCGCTTGTGTTGGGTGCGCGTTACCATCTTCTTTTCGTGGCGATCATAGACTTTTTTCTGTACCTGTTGTGAGTAGTGGGCGATTGCTTTGTAGCGTCCTGGAGCCAGGGCAACGCTTCGACTATTTGCAGCGACTCCGACAAGTCGTTTATCGTTTTGTTCATTGGTGTAGAGTTCAGCATTTATACCGTCTTGTGGATGCAGAACAGCGATTTCTGACTCAGGTCGTTCAGGCCCAGGATAGAGTTGTTTCGGCTTTATTAGGCCGCAGGAGGCGGTAAGGAGAACAATGGTGATTAACATCGCTCGGTAGGGCTTCATGACAGGCTCCATTGCTACGTATCGAATGAATCAAACAAAGTAAGATCTGCATGAACTGCCTGCATCTCGCCTGAGCAAATATACTGAATTTTTTCCGCTTTTAAAATAGCGATGGGTACCGTCGGCCAGATCAAGTGCTTGAGAGAAGGAAGTGTGTGAGGAGTAGGAGTAAACAACCTCGAGTGGTTAGAAAGAGGGCGGCGCCGACTCAAGGACTTGCAGAGCAAGT
>CBDUGV010000381.1:0-3025 GCA_965366815.1 uncultured Bdellovibrionales bacterium
AATGCGGCAACTGAATCAATGATGACGAGATCTACTGCGTCAGAGCGAACTAGGGTTTCGGTAATCTCCAGTGCTTGTTCCCCGGAATCAGGCTGACTGATCAGCAAATCCTGAGCGTTGACTCCAAGCCGTGCGGCATAGTTTAAGTCGAGCGCGTGTTCCGCATCGATAAAGACCACTGTGCCGCCTTTCTTTTGCGCTTCCGCTGCCATGTGGAGCGTCAAAGTAGTTTTACCAGAAGACTCGGGGCCATAAATTTCCACGATTCGACCACGAGGAATCCCACCGATACCGATAGCGATATCGAGACCAAGACTTCCCGTTGGAATAGATTCAATTTCTGGCTGAGTCTGGTTTTCATCAAGACGCATTATCGTGCCTTTCCCGTAGCTCTTTTCAAGAGAGGCGAGAGCCGCGTCGAGAGATTTACCTTTATCGCCGAAGTCGACGGGATTAATTGTACTTACTTTTTTACTTTTCTTCATGACTCCCCTACGGTTTTGAATGCACTGCATCTCCAAGAAACAATATCCCTTTGAGACACAAAATGTAAGTTGATTAATTACTAGAATGCTAAACGTCGCGGATCAATCCAACTAATCGTCCTTGAATCGTAACGTTATCCACAGTTATAGGTTTATGCTTGGGGTTGTGTGGAACAAGCATGACCTTACCTCCCTTTAATCGGCGAAAAGTCTTGAGCGTTGCGGTTCCATCTTCAAGAAGTGCAACAACTATCTGACCATTATCCGCGGTATCTTGTTTGGATACTACGATGACATCACCGTCCATAATGTGGGCATCGATCATCGAATCCCCAGCTACCTGTAAACAATAGATTTCTTTGTTTCCGCTAATAAACTGTGGAGGTACATCGACCATGACCGAGCTGTCTTCGATTGCTTCAATCGGCGAGCCGGCAGCAATCGCGCCGAGCAATGGCACTGAACAAGGACCGCTGTCGTTCTCAAGCTCTTCTCGTTCGAGTAACTCAATTGAGCCGTCATCTCCTCTACGGATAAAGTTCTTTTCCTCGAGACGACTGAGGTGAAAATGCGCAGTAGAGGGCGAGCGGACACCGAGATTACTGGCGATGTCTTTCAGTGTAGGTCCATATCCGTGTTCGGCGATGAAGCTTCTAAGGAATTCGAGGGTCTGGCGCTGCACTGGGGCCAATGAATGACTCTGAAAGGAATCTTCAGCTGCTCTTTTCTTTTTTGCCATAGTAGTTTTACCGGTAATTCTTTTCAATTAGCATTAATTCTGCCGGGTTTATGAGCCCCTCTGCTCATGGTTGATGATTATAGCATATAGAAAAATTATCGAAACAGGAAAAATGAGGATTGTGAACTGGATGTTTTTAAAAGGTTCGTTCTTCATAAAGTTACTCTACAATTGACGGTGCTGCAGATTCCCTATCGCTCAAGAAGGAGTTTCTTGCTGCAATACTTTCGTTCGGTATCGAAACCTATGCGCTCTCGTAGGTTAGATTTGAGTATAATAAGTTGCATCTTGGGCTCGATGTTGCGGTTGAAGTTACTGCGGCGAAGTCCTAAATTAAATGTTCTTCGCTATTGATCTACGTTCCCTGAGAGATTCTCTATCCGATTGACTATAGTCTCAAGCGCTCCCGTCGTTCGGTCTTCAAGGGTATTGAGGTCTCGTTCTACCCGAGTGAGTCGAGCTGAATGCTCCTGTAACTCGCGTTTGCTGCTCTCGATTTCGTTTTTAAAAGCCACGATCAAATCTCCGTAAGCTTCGTGACTGTCCGAAGCTTGTCTCGCAACTGGGGTTGTCGTCAGGGTAAAGGTAATAGCGGCAGTGCATGCACAACCCAAAATGAAGAATAGTAATTTTTCATATTTCATGTGTTTTCCCCCATCAAGGTATCGTCTCTACTGTCTATCGAGCGACGTCTCGCCACTACCTCGAATCTGGAAGGAATCGATCAGCCACCGCTCCTTACCTTTCTTGAGGCGTGAGGCAATAAACGACAGCCGTCCTTCGGAGTGTGATACTTCTCCACGAACTTCGAGCAGTGTTCCTTCTGAGACTTGTTGTAGCGAAGTGCTCTGCCATTGAATCTTGTACGGTGATTCTAAATCGAGCTGTTCTGCGATGTCATCAAAGTACCCATCGGGAGTATGGGTGACTAGGGCTTGATTCACATAGAGCGCTTTGGCTTTGTCGTATTGCTCTTCGGCAACATGATGGAGAAATTCCTCCACTGTTTTCGTTGCCTCGCTCGTGTTGTGTCCAATGAAAATAGAAAACAGTAGCCAGAGAAGGGCACAGACGACTAAGAATAAGAGTATGATCCGGGCAAAGCGCCAGAAGACGTTTTTGATTGTATCGAGCGCGCCCATTTGCAATCCTTCTCTCGTTGAGCCAGCTGGTTTGAGCGGCGGTTCGGTGAACTATATTCCATACCTTCTGGTAACCCAAGCGTTTTTGACGAGAGAGCTAGTGAAGATTCGATACCTTGTTTTTTATTCCGCCTTGTCCGTCATTGGTCTCGTACCTCCGGTGCTGGCCTGCCCACTTCCTGCCTTTTACGATCCACTCTATCGCGCCATCGAGAGGCACGACGTTGCGAAAGTAAAAGAACTATTAGATCAAGGAGTTAAGACTTTTTCCTTTGATAGCAATGGCAAAAAGACAAAACCGCTGCATGTAGCCGTGCAACTTGGAGACATAGAGATAGTCGAACTACTGTTAAAGAATGGGGCTGACGCCAATGCGCGAGCTCAAAGCTTGGGAGAACTCACTGCGCTTCATAGCGCAGCGCAGAGTTGGAACCCTGCGAGCGTTGCAGTCCTCGTCAAGGCAGGCGCGGACGTAAACGCCCTATCGAGTACCAGATTTACACCCTTGATGAAGGCAGTCTATGAACAGAACTTAGATGTCGCTTGTGCGTTGATCGAAGCCGGTGCGGATTTGAACATTCGCAATAAAGCGGGCCAGAGCATCCTACATGCTGCAGTAGCCAAAGGTGATAGGCGGATGTTCATGATCTTGCTCTCGA
>CBDUGV010000382.1:0-2969 GCA_965366815.1 uncultured Bdellovibrionales bacterium
CGCAAGATGAGACTTCCAATTGAAGAAGGGCATGGCCTTAAGTTGGAAAAGCGCGGCCGCAATATCGTCATGGAACTCGAATGGGACGATGTCTTGGCTATCGATCTCGGTGAAGACTATTACTATGAACTCTGGGTGTTTCATTTCAACCCTAGAGTTGAAGAGCAGATGAAGAAGAAGAGACGGTGAGCGAAAAGTCTGAACGGACTTGCTCAGCGAAAGGATTCCGAGCACTTCTCGTTACACAATTTTTTGGTGCACTGAACGATAATTTGTTCAAGCTGTTCATTACCTTGTTGGTAGTGAACATCGTTGTCAAAGAAGGTTCAGGTATTAGCCACCTCATTCTGATCAACGTCTTTTTTGTTGTGCCCTACATTTTGTTCTCCGCACTCGCCGGAGGGCTTGCCGACCGCTACAGTAAGTCTCGACTCATCCGATTCTTCAAAGTCTTGGAAGTCGGTATCATGTGCGTCGCGATGTATTTGCTGACCCAGGGAGCTACCTACGCCTTGCTGGTCGTCTTGTTCGGGATGGGTCTGCAAAGTACCCTGTTTAGCCCGTCGAAGTACGGAATACTGCCAGAAATACTTGATGACTCTGAGCTATCCAAAGGCAATGGGTTTCTCGAATTTTGCACGTTTATCGGCATTATAGCTGGAACTGCCTTGGCAGGACTTATCTTGAGCGTGTTTCCCTTTGAATCGTCTATACCTGGATTGATTCTGGTCTTGTTTGCGCTAGTCGGTCTTGGCGTGAGTTTTTTCGTTACGAGGAGTGAGCCGGCGAATCCTCAGGCGCAGCTCAACTGGAATCCGTTTAGCGTGATGAACAGCATCAAAGAGATTCGGCAACAGCATGGCCTGTTTCTTACCGTCGTGGCGATTGCCTACTTTTGGTCAATCGGCTCTTTGTATCAACTCAACCTCGTTCTCTATGCAAAAACTGCCGCAGGCCTTGATGATCTCGGAGTTTCTCTACTGCTCGCAGCGCTTGGGGTCGGCATAGGTTGCGGAAGTATTGTTGCAGGGCGAGTTTCTGAAGGGCAAGTTGAGCTTGGTCTTGTGCCGCTTGGCGCAATTGGACTGTCAGCGACGAGCATACTTTTGGCGTTCACGGCGCATATGCCGCTAGTCAGCGGTGTTCTCTTGTTGGGCCTTGGCTTCTCGGCGGGCTTTTACATCGTTCCGCTCAACGCATTTCTCCAAGAGAATAGCCCCAGCGATCGACGCGGTAATTTCATCGCTGCGAGTAATTTCGTTTCCTTTGTCGGGATGCTCTCGTTTTCCTATTTTCTCCTGCTGTTGATAGATCACATCGGCCTGACTCCACCGCAGGTGTTTTTAGTGTGTGGTCTGAGTGCCATCGCAATTGCCGTCTATATTTGCACAGTACTTCCCGAAGTCTTGCTGCGCTGCATCAACTGGATACTGATCCACGCCGTCTACCGCATGGAGGTATTTGGCAAGGAGCATATCCCTAAGGAAGGGGGTGCTTTGTTAGTCTGCAATCATGTATCGATGGCCGATGCCAGTATACTCCTGGCCAGTTTAGGTCGGCCAGTGCGCTTCATGATGTATCGACCGTTTTACGAGTCAAAATTTGTTCATCCATTTGCCAAAGCCATGGGTGCGATTCCGGTTGAAGGGGGTGGTAAGCGCACTGAAACCGATAATGCCCTCGCTGGGGCAACGCAGGCGATTCAAGATGGTGAGCTAGTTGGCATTTTCGCCGAGGGTGCGATTACCCGCACCGGGCAGTTGCTGAAGTTCAAGCGGGGGCTTGAGCGCATCATGGCCGATGCCGATGCGCCGATTATTCCTGTTCATCTCGATCAGGTGTGGGGGAGCGTTTTCTCATTTAAGCATGGGCGATTCTTTTGGAAGATTCCGAAACTTATCCCCTATCCCGTAACGGTGAGCTTCGGCACTCCGCTGCCCGCAACTGCGAAGTCGCATGAAGTGCGACAAGCGGTGCAGGAACTTTCAACCGAAGCGTTTTCCAGGCGTCCGCGCACCGCGAAGTCCTTGCCGGCAGGATTTATTCGTTCGGCAAAGAGCGGTGGCTTTCGCAACTGCATGTCGGATTCGAGTGGAGCAAAACTGAGCTGGTACAGCACCCTGGCCTCAGCATTGAGTCTCAGTAGTATCTTTCGCAGTCGCCTTTCGGCAGATGAACAGTTCATTGGTGTGGCACTGCCAGCCTCGGTCCCCGCGGCACTGAGCAATGTTGGATTGTCGATGTCCGGTAAAACTCCAGTCAATCTGAACTGGACCGCCTCTGAAGCATCGGTGAGTTCGGCGATTGAGCAATGTCAGCTCGCCTCGATTATTACTTGTGCTGCGATCAAGGATAAGATTCCTCAAGTGCCGGCGAATTGTCAGCTTCTGCTGCTAGAGGATTTACTTGCTGAGACTACACCGTTGCGGAAGGTCCTGTCCTATGCTCAGGCCATCTTGTTGCCTGGGAAAGTGATAGAACGCCTGTGGGTCACAGCGGAGGTGGAGGCGCTTGCGACTGTCTTGTTCTCGAGCGGGAGCACCGGCACACCTAAGGGTGTGATGCTGACTCATCAAAATATTTCTAGTAACTGCACGGCGATGCACGAGCTGTTCCCACTGAACTACAACGACGGCATTGCCGGAGTACTGCCGTTTTTTCATTCGTTCGGATTCACAGGCACGCTTTGGTTTCCACTGCTTGCGGGGTGTCGAGTTGTCTATCATGGAAACCCGCTGGCCGCGGCAAAGGTTGGCGAGCTAGTGCAGAAACACAAATTGGCTGGCTTGATGACCACACCGACCTTTCTCGGGCGGTATACCAAGAAATGCACGGTTGAGCAGTTTCGCTCGCTTCGCTTTGTAATGGTTGGCGCAGAGAAGCTTTCAGAGATTGCACGGGCTGAATTTGTCGAGAAGTTTGGGGTGGAGCCGCGTTAAGGCTACGGGGCTACGGAATTTTCGCCGCTT
>CBDUGV010000383.1:0-2942 GCA_965366815.1 uncultured Bdellovibrionales bacterium
CGTTGCAAAAGGAGGGCTTCTCGTTCTCAGGCTATAGTGCTTGGTTTGCCGAGTTTATGGATGAGAAGGGGTTTGACGCTTTGGTAATCACTCTGGCAATTTCGGTTTGTGCGATTGTCTTTGCTGGATTTTTTGGTTTCCTGGCGAGCCTTTTAGCTGCCCGAACGATAGTGCTCGATGAATGCTTGTCAAACGCCGAACAATCTTGCATCCGTTGTCGACTTCGTCTGATCGGTTTATGGGTGGTTCGAATAGTACTTCTCTTTTTTAGATCGGTTCCCGAATACATATGGGCCTTTGTTTTGTTAATGGTGCTCGGCGTTTCCGCATGGCCAGCGATTCTCGCTTTGGCACTTCATAACATCGGCATTCTGGGGAAGTTGAACTCGGAGTTTATCGACGATCTTCCTCAAGCTCCGCTCATGGCAATGCGCCATGCTGGAGCCGATCGTGGACAGATCGGCCTGCTCGGTGCAGTGCCAATGGTCTTTAACCGATTTCTGCTCTTCTTCTTCGTTCGCTGGGAGACCTGTGTCAGAGAATCGACGGTATTGGGACTGCTTGGAATCATCTCACTGGGCTATTGGATTGAAGATGCAAGGTCGCGAAATCATTACGATATAATGTTTCATTTGGTACTTCTCGGGGCTCTGTTAGTAATGCTTGGCGACCTAGTTTCTACACTACTTCGGGCTGTTATTCGTCGTTTGTAGACGATACCGGCCAACCGAAGTATTGGTAGTGGATGCCAGCGACACGCCGGAAATCCATTTCGATTCTCTCGACGGGAACTGAGGAGCAGAGCCTGCCGAAACCTTCGGTTTGGCCGATTGCTCCGGTAGCCGCTCTTCTCATCTTCCTAGCGCTTGGGCTTGGGTATATTCTCACCTTATCTGACAGTGGAGTCCTCAAGGAGTATCGCGGATTTTCGAAATTGCAGTGGTCCCCTTCAGGAACATGCCGAACTCTTTCGAACAACTCGGCGGGCTATCCCAGCTTACCGCGAGTTGTAACTTGGTTTGATGACCGACCTGCAGCGGTCGCAACTTGCAAGAGTGAGTGGTTTGTCCCCCTAGGAAACTATCTCGAACTAGAGTATGCCGGATTTCGTTCACCGAATTCGAGCTATCAACTCTATCTAGGTATTGAGCGAAGTTCAGGAGGGACGGTTGAGCGACTCTATCCGGGTGAAGGAGGGCGTCTCGGTGTCTGGCGTCTCGCTGGACATCATCTAAGCGATCTCTCATCAGATGAGAAAGTCCGCGTACATGTGGTCGATAAAGATCCCGAAGCTGGATGGCTTTCGCTTCGCGATCGCATCAGTTTTTACTCCCAGAGCGAATTCGACGTTCGCTTGGCACGTTTCGGCACGGAATATTCTGCCCCGCTATCCTTCGCTTTGGCGGCTGTGCTTGCTGCGCTTCTTTGGTTACTTGCACCCACTGCGAATAGTTTCTCACGTGTCTTCGGGCTGACTCTCTTGCTCTCGGCGACACTTCATTTTCGACCGGACGTGTATTTTCACAATGATGATTTTGCGTTTCTGGCCCGGTTTACGGACGTTGGCTGGAAGGCGCTTTTTCTAAATCATTTCGACCATTTTATGCCAATATTTGCCGGTATCTTGTATCTCGAATACTCCTTCTTTCAAGCCGATTTCTTGCCCTATCAAATTGTCACTTTTACTTTACATGGGCTAAACGGTGCGCTCGTTTGGCGGTTCTTGCGCGGAATCAATTGCTCACAGCGAGCTTCGATCTATCTCGCATGTGGTCTATTCGCCGCAGGCTGGTTGCAGCTTGCGGCCTTGCAGTGGTTAACCTGTCAAAGCATTGTTCTGGTAATGAGTATTCGCTTGCTTTGCTATAATCTCGCACTGTCAGTACTAAAGGAAGGTCGACAAAGTCGATTGATCATGCTCGTGGTGGCGATGCTCTGTGCGCCACTTTGTTTTGCCGGCGGGATCAGTATTTCGGCGGAGGTCCTTGCCCTGGCCGTGTTGTTTGGAACAGCAACTCCCTCAAAACGGAATGCCATTGTAGCCGCTTCGATATTGGTGGGAACAATGAGTTTGGGATTGTATTTTGCGAGCATGCATGGCGTTGAGCTTGTTCACGAACGAGTTTCAATTACTGCTTTTGACGAAGTTCTCGATCTCGCAGTGTTCACTTTGTACGGATCACAGTTTGGCTCCCTTCTTCGAGGGATCCTTCCGTTTGATATCGTAGGCAGTGTCCCAGCAGTTTCTTGGATGCCGGGATATGCTATTCCTCTCACGCTCGGTCTTCTGGTGTCGATTGCTCTAGCAGTGTTGAGTTGCCGACGCTTTGATGGGAGTTGGCGCTATTGGGTGTTTGGTCAAATCTTGCTACTTGTGCCTATATTTTTAGCGGGTATTGGCCGTCTTCATTGGGGCGGCGTGGAATACGCACTCGCAGTTCGCTATCACGCGATTGCCGTTCTAGGTGTGTGTATAGTTGTTGCTCCGTTTTTTCGCACGAAAAGGCTTGGGGGAATATTCGCTTCGCTCCTTCTTTGTTTCTGGCTCCAGTATCAAAGTGTCGCCGTGCGATCCGAGCGTGAGTATATTCAAAGAGGGGTGTTGGATAAGCGATATGCGGTTCAGTTACAAGACTGGGTTTCGCAGCTCGAGCGCCGATCAATAAATTCCCACTTAGCAACGGGATCGCAATTAGCCGGATTATATCCAATACCGTATGGAGGCTTAGACTTCGCACCACACGCCTACCGCCTAACGGACGAGCCGTATCGAGATTTCAATTTGTTGCTCTCAGGTAGGGCACAGCGGTATCGTACTGCCGATCGTATTGTGGCATATTCGACGTTGGTACCCTGATGCCGAATTCCGAACAGATCAATCATGTCTTCTTTGATCTCGATGGTACTATCAGTGATCCGTTCGAGGGCATAACGCGTTGCAT
>CBDUGV010000384.1:0-2925 GCA_965366815.1 uncultured Bdellovibrionales bacterium
TATTCATGGCGGCACCGTCAAGCGAACTGAGAGAGTCTCCCTCTTTCAAACCTAGTTTCGCAAAAACGCTGTCTTCTTCAACTGATTCGAGTCGAATTCCTTGGGGGGACAATACCGTGACAACTCCGAGTTCCTCGCTGTCGAGTACGGTGAGAATTTGTTGCCGGACTGCTTCATCGATTTTCTGTGCGTTTGATGTCGTATCTTCCTTTGGTGTCGGAAGTGAGCTCAGCTCAATTGCCTCGTCTCTTTCTTCGACCATGTCGACGGGGAGCGGGATGGCACTCACATCTTGAACTGTCTCGGCACCAAAATCTTCGCGGCCTGGTTTCGTCTCCGAATACGCCTGACGAATGCCTGCCGTCCAAGATACATATCCAATCGCCGCAAGAAAGGCGCATAGTCCCAATCGCAGCGCGATTGGCCGAAAAAGAATTTTTCGAAGCAGTGTAGTGGAAGAGTGCTTCATGTACGTCCGTTGATAGTTGAGTCCTTAACGAATTGAATAGCGCAGGGCAGATGATTGACCGTTGCGCTCCAATTCGAGATTGATAGATCGTTCTGTCTTTAGTTTTTCAAATATTTTCAACGCTTGCGCTGGATCGTTCACACTCGTGTCGTTGACCGAGAGGATAATGTCACCGTTCTTCATGCCGAGCTTCTCGTACAGACTGCCGCGGCGAATTGCAAAGAGTCGCATACCAATACTTTTTCCGTTTCGAAAGTAGGGAACGGCTCGAGCTTGCGAAAGTAATCTCGGAAGGTTTGCCAGTGCTTTGCTGAGTTCCTCTTCAGCAACAGAGAATTCAGTACCGTCGTCATTACTGCTAATAGTTCCAGTGCCACCTGAGCCCGAAGAACCCGTTGCCTCAGCGAGTTCGAGAATTTCAATCTTGCCGTTGTGCTCTATCTTGATGCTCTCGGTAAGTATCTCTACGAGTTTAGCTTGGTTGAAAACCATTTCGTTCAGTTCGTAGACATCCTGCTGCTTCTTGGCGGTGTCTTCAACAATGGCAAATGGAGCGCCATTTGAGCTTACGTTGGTGCCAACTAATCGAAGCTTTAATTTCGTTTTCGGTTGAACTGGGGTTGCTTGTGTATCTTTCGCGGCCGGTTTCTCGCCGAAAATATTGCGTTTTGCGATTACGTCGTATGACGCAATGTTGGTTATTCCAGTTGAAACGCTCTGATCGTCTGAGTGGTCGACGGTGTTTTTCGGGAGGGTTCGCAGTTCTGAGCGGCGCAAGTTGTCGCCAATGGCATGAGCCAAGCCTACCGCTAACACCAAGCAGATTTTACCGACAATGAATACCGCGCCTTTGACGCTGCTGACTTGCTGCAGAATTGACTGCAACGAAAAGGATACTGCCATCGTGAAGAAAGCCGATTTTAACTTAAATCTATAATTTCTCTACACTTTAGTGGTATTAAGCAGTCTCGGGCAACCAGTATTTTAGGTTACTTGAACCGCTGAGATGCTGCCTGGATCCGACTAAGTAGCTTTGAGACGGCTGAACAGCCCAAAGATAGGTCAAAAGCGCATTCTTTTTCTACGGGAACTCGAATTACTTCTCGAGCTAGGCCGTTTCCCTGAAAGTGCTCGGGCAAAACCGCCCATTCACATGCGATATCCTCACCGGAAGTTTTTAGTAGCTCAGTGTTCGGGTTGAGCCCTTGAATACTAGCCCTGAGTTCCGACGTTGATTCCCCGAGTAGCAGGATACGACCGACGCCGGATGCGGCGAGATATAAAGCAGCGCTCGGCAGTTCACATGATACAGCAACGCTCATTGATTTTAGACTGCTCTGCTGGGCAGAACCCCAGTTCTGCAATATCAACTGTCGGCTGTAGCGCTGAATTTCATTATCGGTGAGTGACATTAGGGTTTCTCCAGAACGACCCGCCAATTGCCGGCAGAAATCTCTCTTGGGGTGATTCGTTGTCTATATCCCTCTTCACCAGTAGTCTCGATTACGCTCGCTAAGGATTCTTCTGAGCCCAGTCGAAGGTCTAAGCTTTCGCCCGCGCCAAGTTCCTCCAAAGCGAGCTTTGTATAGAGGAAGGTATCAGGGCATTGTTTGTCGCGGATATCGAGCTTTTGGGTAGCGGGACTGCCGCAGCCAAGCGGGCAGTCCGGCTGGGCAGCGACCCGTGTTTCTCGAGTCTCCGGGTCAGACAAGCTGGTTCGAATCAGTGTGCCAGGCTCGGAGGTCTGCGAAAGTACCCGCAAGGCAAAAACCGCTTGCAAGAAGCCCACCTGTCCGACAACTGAGCCAAAAATACCGTCTCGACGACAGGCATTGCTTTGTTGCTCTATCTCAGCGGCGTCGAACTCACCAAAAAGACAACGCAAACAGGCACCTGTGCCATGTATCAACATCAACAGGCCCTGCTCAGCCACGGCACCGCCATATATCAATGGCAGTGATTGGGCGACGCAGTAGTCATTGAGCAAGAACTTTGTCTCAGTTGAGTCGCAGGCATCGATTACTAGGTCAGCGCCTCCCAGGGCATCAGCAATGGAATAATGATCTATGCGTTGTTGATGGGGGCAAAATCGGATAGGGGAGCCGCAGGCCAGCGGCTCTAAACGCCGACAGAGTGTCTCTGCCTTTGATGAACCTATGTCAGAGGTATGAAAAAGTACCTGTCGATTGAGATTGGACAACTCGATCGCATCTGGGTCGTAGATATGCAGCTCAAGCGCTCGCTCTCTCGACCAGCCCGCAGCAATCCCCCAGCCGGCAGCTACCCCCAGTCCACCAGCTCCAACGACCACTATTTGAACAGAACTCTCTCCCATTCAACAATCCCACAGATCGGCGACCCATCGATAAGTGACGCCATTGAGAGGTGACGCCATAGATAGGTGCTATTGAGGCAACTCAGCAATGGTGCTTGGCCCCAGGCAACGCCATTCATCG
>CBDUGV010000385.1:0-2868 GCA_965366815.1 uncultured Bdellovibrionales bacterium
GCCAATGCAGTTCATCCGGCTGCAAACCAGCCGCAGTGAGGCCAAATAGCCGTAAACCTAGGGCTAAGGCGTAGAGGGTGCAACAAGCAATGATCGTCGAAGCTCGACTTAAGAACACAGGTAAGTGCCTAAATTAATTAGCAAAACACACAACGAAGAATCTCTTTCAAGCAAGTTCGCTAGATAGTCGATCTACAACTATAGGCGAGGATAGCGCATGAGCGAAATCATTACTGTTGGTGCAGAGTTAATAGTCCCTAACACGGTGCTAGCGCAACGCTATGAGATCGAGCGTCTGATCGGTTCAGGTGGTATGGCCTGCGTCTATATGGTGCACGATAGAATCGAGAATAGGCATGTTGCACTCAAACTGCTTCACGCTGCCTACGCCAAAGATCGCAATTATGTTGATCGCTTCATCCAAGAAGCACAGCTCATGCGAAAAGTAGATCATCCCAATGTGGTTCGGACTTTTGACATCGCCCATGACGAAGGGCGGCTCTTTTTTACAATGGAGTATGTCGCTGGATACACCCTGCGTGACTTAATTGACGCAGGTGGTAATGACCTCGTTGCAATTCAGCGGACACTCAAAGGAATTTGCAGTGGACTCGATGCAATTCATCGGAACAATATTGTTCATCGAGATTTGAAGCCATCTAACATCCTCGTTGATGCTTTGGGCCGGGTGCGAATCGCAGATTTTGGAATCGCCCGACCAGCAGATTCTCGATTGACCGGCATTAATGAGAAACTCGGCTGCTTAGAGTACATGGCTCCCGAGATTTTCGAAGGCAAGGAAATTACTCCGGCAGCAGATTTCTACTCGCTTGGAATTTTGCTCTACGAACTCACTACTGGGGAGCCCCCGTTTACCAATGTCCACATGGCCAAGCTGATCGATTTGCATGTCCGAGGCCAACACCAGTCGATTCGCAAGGCGAATCCCGATTTCCCCGAGTGGTTAGAGGCGCTCGTCGATGGGCTGCTCGAAAAAGTACCCGCCAAGCGAATCGCCAGCACTCGAGAAGTTCTGGCTTTTTTCCCAGTCAGCGCACCGGGTGGGGATCGCTATGAGAATCCAGCTGTGTTGAGTGATGGAATCAGTAGTCCGACCAGGCGACCGAGCTCAAAGATCTACAAGGTTTCCGCTACGAAAATTTTGAGAACCGATCATGTGACTCGAAAGAGAAAACCAACCGCTACTATCAGCATCAGCCTTCCGAAGGACGCTGCGGTTGTATTTGAGTTGGAGCCACCCTCTCGCGACGTTATCTACTTCGGCGTGTTCCTCGCTTCGCTTCAGGTGCTAGATGGCGTTCTCACCTCAGAGGGCATGGATCGCTACGGGACTCGAGCTGAAGGAAACCCGATGTTGCGCAATTTGATGGATACGCTTACCCCGGATCAAGCGCTGTTTCTGGTAAAAGGTTTTGCCATTCTCATTGTCATCTGCCTGACCATAATGGCGAAACGCTCGAAAGTAGTCCAAGATCTCATCGGTGCACTCTCGTGTATCTACCTCTTTACCGCGATCATTCCCTGGGTCTACGTCCTCTGGTTTCGCTAACACACCAACAGCTACGTGATAATCCCCAATTGCCTCCGCGCTTCGAACAGCACCGCGGCAGTGGCATTGGCTAAATTCAGACTGCGCACTTTTGGATTCGACATGGGAATTCGCAGCAACTGTTCTGGATACCTTTTATGAAACGAGGGATCGAGCCCCGCCGTTTCGCTGCCAAATACGAGATAATCTCCGTCGGCAAAACTTTCTTGAAAATAGCTTCGATTCGCTTTCGTGGAGAAAAACCACAACCGGCGCCCAGGCTCCTCCGTTGTAGTTAAGAAGCTCTCCCAGTCGCTATGCGTACGAAGGTCGACCTCTGGCCAGTAGTCCAGGCCAGCTCGCCTGACTTGCTTTTCATCAATTTGAAAGCCAAGCGGTTCAATGAGATGCAATTCAGCACCCGTGGCTGCCGTAAGCCGTGCGATATTGCCAGTATTTTGTGGAATCGCGGGGTGAACCAAGACAATTCTGAGAGCCATGAGCCTTATCGTTGAAGTATCGGAAATCGTTGACCATGAAACAGCACATAGTAGGAGCCATTTTGTTCCTCGATCAATGGCCAGATACTCTGCATCGCAGATCTCAGTAGGCGGAGCAAATGCGTCCCACCTTTTACCTTACAGTACAGTACGTTCTCAGCGCTTATCTCCAGGCTTTCGGGATCCAGTGGGTAAGATTCTCCACTGTTGAGTTGAATCTGCCATGGACCCGTATCGGAGGAATCAATGCTGGTCACTACCCAAGGTGTGTCTTCAACAGCAACTGAGACACAGCGACCATCAACAGCGATCACATAGGAGCCATGCTCCTCGCTATATTCTAAATGCCGAGCAAAGTACCGTGCAATCTGCCTGTGGGTAACTACAACTCCGTCATGCCGCCACTGGCCATCCTTAGTGAAACACAGGCGGCCGGGCAGGCTCATCAATTGCAACGCCTCGGATTTATTCGGATCTGAAATCGCCACTAAACTCCTATTGATATATCGCCATGTTGTCCTTAAAACTAGCTTTCTGTTAACCTGCTGCGCAGTGTCGGACCCACTCATCGGGCCCACTTATCAAATCCAAATTGAAACAAGATACGGAACCCATGCAGCCTACGAGTAAATCACCCCATAGTATCTCAGTTGAGCGAATCATTCACGATGAACGCGGCTCGGCAGTTTCGGTGCTGATAACTGTGCTCCTTGTAGCAAGCGTCGCGCTTTTTATGGTCTTCGCCGTATTTGGGCAAATCGTCGGTCCAAACGAGATCGGCATCAGAAAGAACTATATTGGCATCCCCGGGCTGATGAA
>CBDUGV010000386.1:0-2862 GCA_965366815.1 uncultured Bdellovibrionales bacterium
GAGAAAAAGACTCTCGCGAGAGAAAATTGGCATTACAGGCGCTTGAGAAGTGGGCAAGCGTAGTCGTTCTCGATGAGCTATCCAGTGATGATCAGCTGTCAGAACTCCAATTGCTTCTTGAAGATTTAGATCGTCGAGGAGTTCATCGCCTTCTGGTCGAGGGTGGAAGTGAGATTCTCTCACAATTTTTAACTGCGGACCTAGTTGACGAAATCCGTCTCGCGATAGCGTCTATTACCATAGCAGATACTACTGCTCCGAGAGCATTCCCTGAATCTTTTCAGATCGATGAGCGCTTTGCATTGTGCTCCAAGGAAATGTTGGGAGAGGTTCAGGTCTACAAGTATCAACGAAGGAGGCGCGATGAGGGAAGGCCATAACCATTGCCCACTCTCATCGCCGTTTCTCCACTTCGGGGTCAGTGGCGTCCGGGTCGAACTCCCGCTTTGTGCCAAACGGGTCTGTATCTTCGTCATCCTCGTAGCGGATGATGACCGATGCGTGAAATTCTCCGAATTGCACTGTGCTTTGGTCTAGCAAGGCGATTGGCTCGAAGATTCTTTCCCCGTTCACGAATGTTCCCGAGATTGAGCTACAATCTTTCAGGATAAATGATCCCTCAGATTCCTTGGAAATCTCCGCATGAAACGCACTCACCTTGCTCTGCAAGATCGACAGATGGTTCGTCGGCCGAAACCCAATCAAATAAGGGAACTGCCAAACATCTATAGACGCTCCACTTGGAAGTTTGGGGTCGAATGAGGCGATCACCCGAAGCACTAGGTTCGTCATTTGACTGACACCTCCTTTCTAAGAAAACCGAACGTAAAAACCGACTGCCTTCTTCTCATCAGCATTGGCAGATTCTAGCTCGGGCAGCGTTCGGATAAAAGCGTAGGGGTTTAGAGATATCGTATTGCTAAGGAATTAATAAGTCGGCTATTCATCCGCAAAAGTTGCGTGGGCTTGCTCTTCACGGAATTCACTTTGCCGTTCTTCGACGAGCTCAGGGGGGATATCGCCAAGAAAGCGCGAGGGGACACCGCTGTACCAAGTGGATCGACCGAAACTATCGCGTTGCATGGCCCGTGAGATATAGAGACGCGATTTGGCTCTGGTAATACCAACATAGCAAAGCCGACGTTCTTCCTCGATTGCCGCTCGGGAATCGAGCGATCTAATATGAGGAAGCAAACCATCTTCCATACCAACAAGAAAGGCAGCTTCAAATTCAAGTCCCTTTGCTAAGTGGAGTGTCATCAAAGAGATCGCTCCTTCGGACAGAGTGCCGTCTGACTTCTTGGTGTTCTCTTGATCAAGATCTGAGACTAAGCTGGTACGGTCAAGAAATTCGTTTAAGGATACTGAGTCCTGTTGCTCAAAAGAATTTCGGGTAAACTCGAGCGCAACATTACAAAGTTCGAAGATATTCTCTATTCGGCTTTGAGCTTCTTCAGTGTTTTGTTTTTTCAATCTTTGCAGATAGCCGCTTTTCTCGGCAATTATCTTGAGGAGATTCGCTATCGCGTCAACTGAATCACCAACACCTGCGTTGCCATGCGCTCCTTCTAGGAGTTGTTCTGCGGTATGCGCTGCCTCGCTTAGCTCGTCGATGAGGTTGATAAATACTAAGCCCTTCTTTGCTGCAGCTCCGCTGAGCTCTCCAGATTCAATGCCGTTTCGCATCGCTTCGAGCAAAGAAGACCTATTCTTCTCTGCATAGGCGATGATTGAACCAACTGCGCCGCTTCCCAACCCTCGATTTGGCGTGTTGACGACTCGTAAAAAAGACTCGTTGTCTTTCGGGTTCAGAAGGAGCCGAAAGTAGGCGAGAATATCTTTAACTTCTTTTCGATCGTAGAATCGCAAGCCTCCATAAATGTCATATGGCAGGCCAAGCTCGCAAAGAGCTTCTTCGATAGCTCGTGATTGCGCGTTCGTTCGATAGAAAATTGCGATCTCTCGAGCCGGGATAGCTGAGCTTCGTAAAGCAACGATCTCTCGTGAAACAAATTGTGCTTCGTCCCGTTCGTCATGAGCGCGATAGCAGACGATTGGCCCCCCGTGGGGGTTATCGGTTCGCATCGCTTTTTCCTGGCGATTTTTGTTGCGAGCGATAACTGCATTAGCTGCTACAAGAATATTCTTGGTTGAACGATAGTTTACATCTAGAGTGACAATCTCTGCGTCTGGATAGTCTTTCTGGAAGTTGAGAATATTTTCAATCGTCGCACCGCGAAAGGCGTAAATCGACTGATCGTCATCACCAACCACACAGAGGTTCTTGTGGTGGTCTGCGAGCATCTTTATCAGCAAATATTGCACATAGTTCGTATCTTGATACTCATCGACCATGATGTGGCGTAATTTGCGCTGGTACATATTCAGCAAGTCGGTTTCTAGCTTGAAGAGACTTACCGTGTTGCACAGTAAGTCGCCAAAATCCATTGCATTAGCTTCGAGTAGCTCTTCTTGATACGCCGTGTAGATATCGACTATGTATTCATTCCAACTGTCATGCGTTAGCATCTGCTCGCGAAAAGTGTCGGGATCTTGATAGCTATTCTTTGCACGATCAATCTGCGCCAAGGCTCCCTGTGGTGGCATGACCTTTGGGTCTATATTGAGTCGTTTGCTGACTCGTTTAATTACAGAAAGCGAATTATCGCGGTCGTATATGGCAAAGTTGGATGTATAGCCCAAACAGGAACCATGTTGTCGCAAGATGCGAACGCAGCAGGAGTGAAACGTCGACACCCAAAGTGAGACTCGATCTTGTGGAAAGAGCCTACCTATACGCTCCTTCATCTCTCTTGCTGCTTTATTGGTAAAAGTAACCGCGAGAATCTCTTTCGGATGTAC
>CBDUGV010000387.1:0-2755 GCA_965366815.1 uncultured Bdellovibrionales bacterium
TTTAACGCGGCAAAACTTGCCTTATGCCCGAACGAAGCCAAACTACAACCCAAAAATAAGTAACCGTCTTTGAGTATACTATACGAAATGCTCTTAACTAAGGGCCGAGAGAGAGAAAAACGGTAGGGCCGATGCGCAGCTTAGATAATTTGCCCAGCTGAGAGATTTAATGCTGTTATTTCAACTACTTAAACTGCGGATCGGCCTCAGCTCAGAGTTACACTAGAGCGAAAATTCTGCTCGGACCTCCCGAACCATTGACCCAGCTTGGTGCCCCTACCACTATCGTCGCGCCCGCAGCTGGTACTGAATCGAGATTGGCGAGATTCTCAATGCCCCAACGACTCGCCGGGAGCCAATGATAATGCGTCGCAAAATCCTTCGATTGACCATAATCCAAGCTCAAAGTATCTACCGCAATGCCTAGCACCGATCGTTCCTCGGTTAGCATCTTGGCCGCTTCAACGTGAAAGCCTGGGAAATGCATCGTGCCCTTGCCATCTGCGTTTCGAAATTTCTTCGAGCCCACATGTGCGCCCCAACCGCTATTCATGGCCACACAAGCTCCTTGAGGAAGCGGACCGTGTTTCGCTTCATAGGCCTTGATATCTTCGGGCGTCAGTTGCGCATCGGCGTTCGAAGCGGCTTTTTCGCGGATATCTATGACCGCGAGGGGTGCGACAAGCTGTGAGACTGGAATTTCGTTAACCGGCATTCCAGTAGCGGAGAAATGAATCGGCGCATCAATATGAGTTCCCACATGCTCTATGAAGGTAATCTCGTTCACGTGGTACCCGTCTTTTGCAACAGTGGTGAGCGTCTTCATACTCAATGCCGGCCCACCCAAGTAGGTAGGAAAATCCTTCGAAAGCGAATAGGTCAAATCGACGACTTCGGAGAAACTTGTAACGACCTTCTCGTTGCCTGCTCGCGAGGGCTTCGGCGATGTCGAAGAAGCACAACCAATTGCAGAAGCTGCCCCAACTGCGGCTGCTTGCTTAAAGAAACTTCGCCGACTAAGGCGTTTGACTATAGAATCATGGCACCCGGGAACACACATAAGGCTAATCGCTCCTTCTCTATTGATCTGACAAACTCACGAGAAAAGAATCTACCTTTGCCTTGAAGAAATCAAGCTATCGCTGCGCAATAATCCGACTAATTTATGCGACATCCGGTTCCCGGCCAACAATAACAGCAGTGAGGGCACCTACAAGGTGTAAGGTGAAATTTGTCTGCTTCAGATCGATTTCAGCTTGAGAGTGTGATTCTAGATGAAAAAATTGCTATCGCTACTGCTCTGCGGCAGTGTCGTACTTGCCTCAGCAAGTGTTGAAACCCACATAGCCACAGCTCAACCGACAGCTTCTAAACAGCTGATCAGCACTAAAAACGTTGGTCCCTTTCGCTACATATTGAGCCAGGAACAAGACGCCTATCGGCTTAGGATCCAACTTCCCGCACAGTTGCCGTCTGCGGAAAAAGTACCCGAGATTTTTACACTCGAAAACCCAGCACGAGTTGTCATCGATGTACCAATTGTCGGAAAACTCCTCACGAGAGACGATGCCCTCCCCAGTTCAATGTTTTCCCGAGTGCGAATCGGTGAGCACCCCGGAAAAACTCGTATCGTTCTAGATGTACGAGGTGCCACTCCTCCGTTTCACCTGATGCGACGAAGTGACAGTACCTCAGAATACTCTGCGGAGCTTTTCTTTCCCTACCGAAAAGAAGCTCAGACAGCACCTCAGGCTGTTGCCAAACCGAATCCACCGCAATCACAAAAAACACCGAAATACACCAAGCGAACGATTCGAGTCAGGAATGTGAAAACCGCCACCCTACGAAAACGGTCTAGGTCACCACTGCTCGCACGCGCACGCATGCGACCCCCACGAGCAGTCTATCGTCAAAAGCGCAAAGGTGGCTTCCGCAATCGCATGGTTCCCGGTGGTGTTGCGGTCAAGGTATCAGAGCATTTTCGAAAATCGTTCTCAGACGATCGGGAAATGCAAAAAGCAATTCGCTACCGGTCTGGGAAAGATGGTTCCCTCACTGCAATACAAATCGTCCTCGATCGCGTAGATGGCCATACGTTTACGAAAGCCGATACGAATGAGTATGTTCTCCGATTGACCAACGTGAAAGAGGCGGAAATGCGCATCTTTGTGCAGCCCGGAATGCAATTGGAATCGAGTACTGACTCTTCCGGGCTCACTCTCAAGGTACTTGAGCGCTAGCCCAAGCTGCCCAAACAGCAGATCCCCGATTTTGCTCATATTTTCACAGCGAATCGCTGGCTGACACCTTGCCTATGCCATCCGGTAGTTCTACAGTACCTCTCTCATTCAAATGAATTGTTAGAGGATTTGTATGTTTAGGAAATCTCGACTTTCACCGGTTCGCTCAGCCCTGCTTGTACTTGCAGTCTTCGCACTAAGCCTCCTCTGGGCTTCTTGCAGCAAGGCCCCTTCATTTTACCTTGGAGGAATTCAGGTCAACGAACCGGATCATGACCATTGGGTGCGTACTCTTCGAGAGAATAAATTCAATACGATTGCCGCGACCGTGTATGCTCATCAGGGGGACTGGGATTCCGAGAATCTCTGGTTTGACGACAAGAACGATTCTGTCGTGAGTGAAATTCGCGCTGCTGAAGCTCAAGATGTAAATGTCGTTCTTATCATGCGGGTCGCACTTGACCATGCGTTCGAGAAAAACACTTTTCTCTGGCATGGAATGATCATGCCGAAAT
>CBDUGV010000388.1:0-2703 GCA_965366815.1 uncultured Bdellovibrionales bacterium
CGTTTGATGAGCGTAAACAAGGTTATCGAGATAACTAGTCCGATAATGTAGCTCTGGAACCACCAAAGCGTCGTGTAGGGCTCTGCGGGAAAAGCTTCTTTCAAGACATAGAGTATAAACATTGCCACAGCCCAGGCGGGTCCGAGGTAGGGTTCGTTCTCTACAAGTTCTTCTTCTTCCATTAGCTAATGCCTCTTGCGTCCTTTAAACAATCGTAGGCTTCTTGGATATTCTTAAATTTTTCGTTCGCAAACTTAATGAATTCCTCCGGTAAATCCTTAGCTACTATCTTATCAGGATGATACTCGGTTACCAACTTCCGATAATGGCTCTTTATAACGGCATCGGAGTCATTGGGATTACAACCGAGAACCGAATAGGATCGATCTAGATCCGTAACAGAATACACCCCATCAGGCGATCCATTCGCCTGCGTATAGGGGTTTTTGGTCATCTGATACTTCTCCTCTTCAATACCAAAAACCATAGCTGCGGTATGGATAAGTCGTTCTTCTCGATCGTCCAGACTACCGTCACAGGTCGCGAGGTTAAAGAAGATGTGAATTACCGTTTCCAGCATCTCAGGATGCGCTTGGTACAAATCGTAAAACTGAACAGCGCAGCTCTGGAACGTCTTCGTAGTTCTACGGACATTTCGAAAAGTATCAATTGCACGTGCTCTGGTTTTTCGGTCAAAATTGAGCACATTCGTCATGACGTATTCGATGTTCGCTATTTCGCGCTTACTGACTACTCCATCAACAATACAAATGTGACCGAGCATTAGAAAAAGACTGGTCACGAAGCTCTCATCGAAATCTTTTTTGACTTTCGATTTGTAGGCCTTTTGATAGCGCCATTGGTGGTATCGACGGATCGCGTTGTGGTCCAATATATGGCCGACAAGCAAACCAATGCCGAGCCCGGCAATCGGACTTTCTCCCATCCAGACAGCCGCCTTTGTCCCAAACAAGGCAAATATTAGTTTGAAGACTACCATTTCCAGGTAAGCGCTCGTATGCGCCCAGTTCTAACCTATAAAGATCACTAAGTTTTTAGCGATAGCAGCAGAAGGCCTTGGGAACCCCCACTTAAATGATATGGAGAATTCGCCGCAAAGCGTAGCCTATTGCTTTTGCTGTGTAAGAGCTTGAAACTAGTAGGTATATACGCCCCTGCCGACCTTGCGGCCATACCATCCCGCCTCGACGTATTTCACCAACAGCGGACAGGGGCGATATTTATCCTCTCCGAGCTCGTTGTGAAAGATGTGGCAGATCGCTAAACAGGTATCGAGTCCGACAAAATCGGCCAGTTCGAGCGGACCCATCGGCTGGTTCGTGCCTAATTTCATTGCAGCGTCAATATCCTCAGGTGAGGCGATGCCCTCCATCAGCACAAAAAACGCTTCGTTAATCATTGGGACCAAGATGCGATTTACAATGAATCCTGGGTAGTCATGTTTAGCCGTAACAACTGTTTTACCAATGCGCTCAATCAACTCGCATGATTGGGAATAGGTCGTGTCGCTGGTTTGTATGCCGCGAATTACTTCAACCAATTTCATAACAGGGACTGGATTCATAAAATGCAAGCCGATCACTTTCTCCGGCCGTGAAGTTGCTGCTGCGAGCTTAGTGATGGAGATTGAAGAGGTATTGCTGGCAAGTATCGCCTCTGGCTTACAGATCGAATCGAGCGATGCAAATAAATCTTCTTTGATTTTTGTGTTCTCAACAATCGCTTCGATGACGATGTCAGCTTGAGACAACTCTTCGAGTGCTGGTGCCTTGTGCAGATTGCTAAGGGTTGTCTGCTTCTGCTCTTCTGTAAGTTTCCCTTTCTCTATCGCTCGTTCGAGAAGTTTATCTGTGAGCAGCAAGGCCGAATCGATTGCTTCAGGAGAAACGTCATACAGTTGTGTAGACACCCCCGAGGCAGCCAGCACTTGAGCAATGCCACCACCCATCTGACCTGCCCCGATAACACCTGCTTTGATTGAATCTGACATACTCTTCTCGCTCATCTCGTCGTTCTAACTTAATGCATAGGTGATTATTATGTAGCTGCTCTTGAGGGCGATATTTCTCGTCGACTCAAGAGTTCATCACTAACCCCGTGCGCTGACCACAAACCTCCGGCAGCGTTGACCAAACTTACCACCAAGAGACAGATTGCTCCATGCGCAATTGCAGCTTCATGAGCAACTCCCAGCGGCGTAAACATCGCTACAAAAAATGCCTCACGAACTCCAAGCCCACCAACACTGATCGGCAGAGAAATGGCAATATTGGCAAGGGGAACAATAGCGAGGAAGCATACAAAAGGCACCTCGATACCAAGTTGTCTTGCTACAATGAAGTGCACGACAATCTGTAGCAGGTGAACGAGGGCTGAGACCAGTGAGGCTGGAAGAATAACTCCTATTGTCCGAGGAATTCCGCTGGCAGCTCTTTGAGCAAGCTGGCCTAGTTTTCCAAAGCGTTCCACCAGTCGATCAAAGCCCGCCGTCTCTCGATACCAAACCACGAGAAACCAAGTGGCAAGAAGAGACAGAGCTGCTGGGGCGGCGATAATCAGTGATATCTCTCTTCCGACTACTTGCTTTGCCAGCAAGAGCCCGACCATGGCAATGCAGAGCAGTACAAACAAACCGTGTAAGCGATCGGCGATTACCGTTCCAAGTGCAATAGAACGCTCACC
>CBDUGV010000389.1:0-2696 GCA_965366815.1 uncultured Bdellovibrionales bacterium
AACTGAAGTAACGCTGCAAGTCGTTAAACTTACAGGTGAATTAGCTTTAAATAGGAACCATCAAGCAAATTGAGGGGAGAAAAATGCAAAAAAAACTGTCTGAACTCGCACTCGATTAGGCGAACTTTCTAAGAAGGAGCGTTTGTCGCACTCGATTGGAGTCTGCTCTCGCGATTATTCAGGGTCTGTTGATTTTCGAAAACAAACTAGGCGAATGGGGTAGGAAGGATAGGCGCGGCTATCTAGCGAACTGGAAAGAAATAGAGACTGCCGCAATGCCGCCTGACATAGACGGCAATCTCTAAAGAACAATTGTTAGGCTTTTCGACGACGCGAACGACCGAACAATCCGAGAACTCCGCTTCCAAGCAGCAAGAGACTCGCTGGCTCAGGAACTTCTGTGATAACCCGAATCCAATCACCAGGCTCACTCACAGCCATGCTCACGCTCAACACGTTGAACGCAAGAATGGTAGTTGCATCAGCTCCCTCAAGACCTCGAGCAGTAAAAGGTGCGTTAGGATACGCTGTTCCCATGGCGCCCAGGAGCCCGGAGCTCGCAGTTTCTAGAGTCCCTGTACTATCTGTCATAGTGCCGAGTATAGTTCCCGCGAAAGTCCACAACACATTATTGTGAGTTGTGGTTGCAGTTCCAGCAGTGTTCAAGAAAATCATGTGACTATTCACCACTGTTCCAGCTGCAATCACACCGCCATCAACTGCAAGATCGGTAAGCAAAGTAACACCCTGCTTCTCATCAAAGCCCTGCTGGCCTTGGTTTACTGCAGCATCATCATTCACATCTGCCGGGGCTACCGCCAAAATTTCTGGCGCTGCACCGAGAGAACTTGTCCCGGTACTAACAGAAACCAAAGTTGCCTGTGCTGACATTGCAAAAAGCAATACGACAGCCAACGAGCACACAACACTAAGTGCTATACGTTTCATCTCAACATCTCTCCTAACTACTGTTAAATCAAAGCTAAAAACTGAGGCCTCCGCTATAAATGCCGCAGCTGTTCCGGACTATGCTCAGCGATCAATTACCATGCAAGCTATGCGGGAAAATATATTTTAGCTGAATTATTTCTGAGAGTTAGCGAGGCGAGTTTCGGACTTCTATCGCGGGAGGGCCGGTATTTTATTCTAGTAAATTAATGCTCTTTATTGGAGAATCTGCTCAGAGAGGGCATCGTGCTGATCGACCTCACCTCGCACGGAGAGGGGCAAGAACAGGGTGAATGTCGACCCTTTCCCCTCGCAACTCTTTGCATCTATCTGACCGCCAAGTGCCGCTGCTTGTAGCTTATTTATAGCGAGACCCAAGCCCGATCGATTTTCATTGCTGGCATTCTGCTCGACTGGTCGAAAGGGAAAGAAAATTTGAGCCATGCGGTCTTTACTCATGCCAACTCCCGAATCCGTAACTGAAAATTCAACTCGTTCAGTAAGTTCGTCAAACGAAGCTGAGAGCACAATTGTCCCTTCAGGCGTATACCGCAATGCATTTGAAATGAAGTTAAGAAGTATCTGCTGCACCAGATTCCAGTCCGTACTCACTGTAGGGACTAAAGAGTCACATTGAACCGCGAGCGAAACACGAGTGCCTTTAAACCAAGGCTGGCTCACTTCCTCTAGATGCTTGAGCATATCGCCAATTTCGCCATTGCTCACATTGAGCTGAAACTGACCACTGTCAAACTTCGCGTGCTCTAGAAAGGTATTTACGACACCTCTCATCCCCTTGGCGCCATCGATCACTCGACTCACTACACCACGCTGATCTTCGTTTAACGATCCATAGCCCTCGTTTAGAAGTAATTCAGCCAGCCCAATGATAGAATAAAGCGGTGTCTTGAGTTCACCAGAGACGCGTTCAATAAAAGCCGCTCTAAAATTCAATGCCTCTTTAAGCTTTTCGGCCAACATCTGCCCGCGCTCCACCTCCTGTTGAAGCGAGACATACTGTAGCGCTCGCTCTACTGAAATCCAGGCAGAACAGATTACCAGACTAGCGTACCCCAACACTTCACTGCGAAAACGCCCAATCATGCAGATGTAGAGATCAGAGCGAGTCGTCCCTTCGAGCGGCAGAAAAGTAAAGTTATCGTTGGTGAAACATAACTGTGTCTGACCTTCACTTACCTGCTTCATGCCGGTTGAGGAAGTAACCAGGGGCACCTCCTCTTCAGTGTAGTTTCTCAGCTGTACTCGCAGAGAGTTCACCAATGTCAAAGTCTTCTTACTCGTTGAATAGCGATCCCACTCACCGGATTCAACCAATATCTCTTCGGATCCAAGCGACACCACCGCGCAGTACGGCGAATCGCAAAACTCACACAATGAGTTCGCTAAAATTGTCAGAATCTCAAGACAGTCTACTGAGCTCCCCAACTGACTACTCACTTCTCGAACAGTCTCATTGACATCGAGTTTTACTTTGTATTCGACTCGTTTACTACGCTCTCGTCGTACCAACTGTGCAAAATATCCGTAGAACATTGCGACGACAAAGAAGAACGGCACGCGAATCAAAAACTCTGGACGTAGAACCGCTTCAAAGCCGCCCATTCCCATATTGATCACGAGGTACACTAGGGCGACGAGTACTGCGCTAAATGAAATTGCTTTTAGAGTTTCGCCAAGTGCGGCGACCATTAAACTGAGAAAATAGAGTAAATAGAGGTCACTCCCAA
>CBDUGV010000390.1:0-2689 GCA_965366815.1 uncultured Bdellovibrionales bacterium
GTTTCAGTTCGAAGTCGTTTTTTAGTTCGGAATGACTAAGAGGAGCCAGATTCGATCAGATAAGCTCAATGAGCACTACTGCCATTCTCTGAGCCGATGAGAGATATGCCGATAATTCGCAAGCTTGCTGCGAGTGCTGGCTGCTCAAGTGTAATGCAGCACATAGTGCTTCCGCGCTTGCCTATAAAGGTGACCTTGTTGCCGGAAACTATCATCTCTGCTGGCAATTGGTCCGAGAAGGCGACTATTTCGGGATTGGAACTCGCTTGCGCCAGTTCTGTTGCAGAGTTGTCATCTGAATAGAGCACTACTTTAAATGGAGCGTTGGCCAACTTTATCAGCTGAGTAAGTGAATCCGCCGTTGGTGCGAGTTCTTCGAAGAGCAAGCTCGACTTGGCACAGCAAAAGACAATCACGCCGTTTGTGTCCTTGCGGCCAATCTCGTGGAAAATCCGAGCGCGCGCATCGGAGCCGCGATAGGATTTAGTGAGTGGGTCGGCCCACATATTGAGCGCTGGTTGGTCAAGGCTCAAGGTTATCTCCCTGAGCTGCTCGCGCCGTTCAGCAAGCTTTGCTTCTTTTTGTTCTAGTGCGAGTATGAGCTCGTCGAGGGACATCGCAGTAAAATGCCGCACGCCATCTTTCTCGTGCATACTTACCAAACCCCGCCGTACGAGGCGGTCTAGAATATCGTAGACGTGAGCCCGGCTAATGCCGGTTCGCTTTGCCAAAGTACTTGCTTGTCGCGCCCCGATTCTGAGCAGTGTTGAGAATATGGCGTTTTCTGAGTCAGAGAGACCGAAATCCTTTAGCACCTCGTGGATCGTTTCAAATTCGGGGCCAGTTGATTGAGCGATTGGAGGTATCTGCGAAGCTGTCATATTTGCTCTAGAGTTGTTCCACACCAGTCCATAAATCCAGAGATGTTCGCTGAATATATCGGAACGAGAAAATTATATCCACCCAGATTACTGATGAAATAGGGATAAAAATGTAGCGTTTTGAGGGATTTATTAAAGCTATGCCCAAAAAGGCGAGTATTTTCGGTGGGTTTAGAAAGCGACTAATTTACTTAAAAAAAATTCTGCGGACTGAACAACGTGTCGACTGCTAGCATACAACAGCCAAACGTTCGTGCTCCAGGAAGTTGAGGGGGGCAAGAAGTGTTTAGTCGACGCTTAGTTTCAGGTCGTCCTCAAAGCTTCCCGTGCCTCCAGCAGTACCGCCTGAATCGAAGGCACTGCCAGCGGCCTGCTCTTCCAGATCTGGGTCTTCTGCCAACTTAACGCGAAGCCGTAAGTTGTTTGCCGAGTCGGCGTTTCTCAGTGCTTCATCGAGGGTAATACGCCCCGATTCGTATAAGCGGTAGAGCGCTTCATCGAACGTCTGCATTCCGATGGTTGAGCCTTTATCCATCGCTTCTTTGAGTTCGTGAATTTCTCCCTTGTGCACCAAGTCCTTTACTCGTGGGCTTCCAAGCAAGATCTCGACCGCAGGCGACCTGCCTCCTTCAATCGTCTTGACGAGGCGTTGGGATACAATTGCTCGAAGATTTAAACTAAGTTGCAGGTAGATCTGCTTATGTCTCACCGCAGGGAAGAAGTTCATGATTCGTTCCATCGCCTGGTTGGCGTTGTTTGAGTGAAGCGTCGCCAAGCAAAGGTGTCCGGTCTCGGCAAAGGTAATTGCCGCTTCCATCGTTTCGGTATCTCTAATCTCACCAATGAGAATGACATCCGGCGCCTGACGGAGGGCGTTCTTCAGGGCGTTGTGATAACTCTCCGTATCCATGCCGATTTCGCGTTGAGCGACGAGCGATTTTTTGTGGTTGTGAATATACTCGATCGGATCTTCAACGGTAATTATATGACCCGCCTGGTTTGTGTTCCGATGATCGATAATCGCCGCAAGGGAAGTTGACTTACCAGAGCCAGTTGCTCCAACCACCAATACGAGTCCTCGCTTGATCATTGAAACGTCTTTGAGCACTGGGGGTAATTCGAGATCGTCTATCGTCTTAATCTCGTTCTTGATGCGGCGAATTACCATGCTCACGCAGTTTCGCTGGCGGAAGATATTCACCCGGTATCGACCGAGAGATTTGTAGTAGAGCGCGAGGTTCATCTCATTCGTTGCTTCAAACTCGCGCTGTTGCTTCTCGTTCATGATGCTGAGCGCTAAGGCCTCTGATTCATCTGGCTCGAGGTTGCGGTTCCCCGCCGGGCGAACTACACCGTTGACTCGATACGATGGCGGACTGTCTACTGTGATATACAGGTCGGACGCATCGTGTTCGTTCATCACTGAAAGCAGCTTGCGAATATCGAGCATTGAAGACATGGTAATTCCCTTTCCCTGTTACGCTGCCGCGCTTGTTGATCCGATTAGTCCATCGAAGAGATCCGGGTTGCCGGATTTTTCGATAGCAACTTCGCGGGTAATTAGATTTTTCTCAAACAATTCGACGAGGGACATTTCCATAGTCCGCATGCCGATTCCCTGACTGGTTTGAATCACACTATGAAGTTGGTGAATTTTAGCTTCACGAATGAGGTTTCGTACGGCTGTCGTTCCAATCATGATCTCAAGAGCAGCAGCTCGACCTCCCCCTATCTTCTTGCAAAGGGTTTGTGTTACGACGGCCTGAAGTGATTCAGAAATCATCGCTCGAACTTGAGCTTGCTGAGAT
>CBDUGV010000391.1:0-2660 GCA_965366815.1 uncultured Bdellovibrionales bacterium
TCACGAGAACTTTTCGTTTCGTCGTCTCTAGAACTTGTGTTCCGGGAGGATTTGCTTGGAGACTAATTTCACTCGTCTCCTCTGCCCAGGACGGGCCGGCGTATACGAGAAACAATACTACTGCTAACAACCACCGCATACCACGCCACCACCTAACAACCGCTGCGCTATCCTTTGCGCCATCAAAACAACCGCTCATACTATAGTCGCCTGCCTGAAGCATAGTGCTTCACTCTCAGATACCTTGCTTCCGTACGATACGACTAACTGCCAACGGATACGAACAGATAACGTTAATTATTCGGGAACTATACTCACAACTGCCCCGGGTCCCGCAGAACCAGATCGTTGCTTCGGTCGGTTGGTCGTCACTTTCCCTGGCTTTGAGGAACACGTTGCCGGGCGTCCCATGCGGTATTCTCCGCTGAAACAGGCATCGCAATACTCCTTCCGATCCCCATTCACTGCGCGAAACATCCCTTCGTTACTCAGATAGCCGAGTGAATCAGCGCCAATAAACTCTCGAATCTCTTCTAATGTATGTGTCGCTGCAATTAACTCCGATGGGGACGGAGTATCGATGCCGTAGTAGCAAGATCCCACGGTAGGTGGAGAACTGATTCGGAAATGTATTTCCTTCGCACCCGCTTGCCGAAGCATCTTCACCAATTTTCGACAGGTAGTTCCGCGAACAATCGAATCGTCAACGACAATCAGGCGTTTGCCGACCAAGAGTTCCGCGGTCGGATTCAACTTCACCTTTACGCCAAAATCGCGAATCGACTGCTTTGGCTCGATAAAAGTTCGACCCACATAGTGATTCCGAATGAGTCCTAGTTCAAGCGGTAATCCAGCTTCTTGCGCATACCCAATCGCCGCAGGCACACCGGAGTCTGGTACGGGGATAACCATATCGGCTTCAGCCGGATGTTCTTTGGCTAGCTCAGACCCCATCTGCTTGCGCACTTGATAGACGTTGTTTCCATTGATGTTGGAATCTGGACGAGCAAAGTAGACAAACTCGAACACGCAAAGCGCCGGAGAAATTTCCGGGGTCACATCTTTCTTTATTTTTGTGGAATTCAGTTTGCCGTCAGCCGTTATTTCGAGAATCTCTCCCGGCTCGATATCTCGGATAAATTCGGCACCGACTAAATCAAAAGCGCAGGTCTCTGAAGCTACTATGTAGCCGTTACGAATCTTTCCAAGCGAGAGCGGACGCACCCCTGCAGAATCGCGAATCGCTATCATCCGACCTTTCGACATCACAACCATCGAAAAAGCACCTCGCAAGGGCTCAAGCGCTTGTTTGACTCGGTTGACGATAGTTTTTTTCTTATCCGCTCGGGCAATAAGATGCAGTATTACTTCCGTATCGGAAGTCGCTGAGAAAATTGCTCCCTGGTCTTCTAATTCGCCACGGATTTCAGCTGCATTAATTAGATTTCCGTTGTGGGCAATCGCAAAAGAATTGTCGGCAAAATTGGCAACGAGAGGTTGGAGGTTCTGCCAATCTTTCGATCCGAACGTTGCGTACCGGTTATGCCCGATTGCAAGAGAGCCTTTCAGAGTCTCAAGTGTCTCAGTGTCGTAGATATCGGCCACCAGACCCATATCGCGATGCGCATACACCGCTTCACTGTCGCTTGATACTATGCCTGAGCCTTCCTGGCCGCGGTGCTGCATGGCGTATAACGCCAAGTAGCAATAATTCGCTGCCTCAGGATCTCCAATAACCCCAACTACAGCGCACTCTTCGTGAAAACGATCTTCGCTAGTATGCATTCCCGCCAGCTGCCCTCTTATATATCTGCGAATCCCTGTCGAAAGGACTCTCGCAAATAGCATCCGATGAAAAGAAGGACAAATTCTTGCATAGTTTCAATTAAAAATCCAGGCTCTGACTCCCTACAATCGATAATAGAGCGCCTGTAGCCGAAGATCGGCTGATACCAGAACAAGCCGTGAGATACTTGCAAAGAGAATATGTTAATGACTAAACGAGTGCGACTAAGCGAGAGCTAAGCTGCGGCCCCGGCGGAGCGCTTAACAGAGTCGGGAACCAAGGAATACAATAGCTCTTCATACTCATCAGTAATACGCTCCCAATTGAATCTTTCTTGGGCCCGAGCGTACGCGAGCTGTCGATATTTCTGCACGAGCTCAGGCTCATGTATCGCCTGAGCCATACATTCACTGAGATGCTCAGTGTCGTTTTTATTGTAAAACATGCCGATGTCTCGCAGCACTTCAACATGTTCAGGGACGCGGTTGCCGATCACACAATTGGCGTAACCAATAGCCTCGACCAACGCCGGATGAGTACCTCCAACTTCAGTTGCTTGGATATACGTGTAAGCGCCTTGCTGGAGCAGTTCGTATTGTTCTCCAAATCGATAACCGGCAAAGATAACACCAGGGCCAGCTGCGGCATGCACTTGGCGAATATATGAATCTGCGTAGGGCGCATCACCAACGACGACAAGCGGCATGCGATTGCGAATCTCTGCTGGAAGCTCCATATAGGCATGCACAACTCGAAGCGCATTGTTTTCGGGCTCCAAGCGGCTGACATACAGAAGATATGAACCAGGCTGTATTCCGAGTTCGGCAAATGGGTCTGTTGTTCCCGTTGTCCGCAACATATCCAGTGATTGCCC
>CBDUGV010000392.1:0-2598 GCA_965366815.1 uncultured Bdellovibrionales bacterium
AGTCCCAAGCCCAAAAGAGTGCTCCTTGGAGGCATGAGTATTAGCAAGACAGTTCCTCTGGAAAATGCTAGTTTTTGGATTGTTTGAAGCTACAAACCATTTCCCATTGATGAGACCGCAACGCCTAAAATCTGCTTTCAAGGACATTCTTTTCCCGCTTTTCTGGCCAGTCATTGAGCGCTTTTTTTCAGATACGCGTTACTTTGAGATTTTTCAAAAGAAGGGCTGGCACGTCACTCGCAACCACTTCTACGAGCCCGTTCCTGACACATCAGCCTTAGCAGACTCGCTTTGGCATATCCCGGAACATGTTCCAGGGGTGTCCTTAAACGAATCCGGCCAGCTCAATTTTCTCAGCGAAGTCCTCGAGCAGTTTAAGGAAGAGTTTGAACTATTCCCGGAGGAAGAAACCTCTGTCCCCCATCAATACTATCGCAACAACGTTCGATTTTGCTTTGCAGATGCGGCGGTACTCTACAGTATCGTTCGAAAATTCCGCCCGAAGCGAATAGTAGAAATAGGAGCAGGGTTTTCGACCTATACCTCCTGTCAAGCCTTGGAAAAGAATCGGCAAGAGTCACCTTCTGCTCCGGCTGGAACGCTTACCGCAATTGACCCCTATCCGTTTGGCACCATCACAAATGGCTTTCCTGGATTGGGAAAAGTGATAGAAGCGCGAGTCCAAGATGTCCCACTCTCCGAATTTGAAAATCTAGAAGCAAACGATATACTTTTTATAGACTCATCTCATGTACTCAAAACGGGCAGCGACGTTCAGTATGAATATCTGGAAATTCTTCCTAGAATTAAACCAGGGGTTCTAGTTCATTTCCACGACATCTTCATTCCAGGCGACTATCCGAGAGAATGGATTATCGAGAACCGCTGGTTTTGGAATGAATCCTATCTCGTCCAGGCATTCCTTCAATTTAATGAGAGTTTCGAAGTTGTATGGGGTGCGCGCTACATGCAAGCTCTGCAACAAGAAAAATTTAATGCGATGTTTGGTTCAGAGGGCCAAAACCAGCCCGCAAGCTTTTGGGTTCGGCGCACGCGTTAATCTTAAGGAGCGCAATCTATGAATACCGAGCCAGAGCCGCAAGCAACGCACGTCGCAGGATATATCGCCTGTTTTGCCGCTATCTACAGCAGTATTCTCATCGCTGCCGGTCTGCTCGTAGCATTTGTCGGAATCAAGATTCCCAATGCAGCCCTGATTATTGCCTCAGTGGTATTCGTGTTCTCAATTTTTCTCAAACGAGAAGACCGAGGCTTTACCAATTCCGAACGTCGCCAGCTCGTTTTCGGTTCTTTTGTCATCGACATTATCATTCAGTCCGCGCTTTTGTTCTTGATTTCTCCGAGCACTGGGAGTGAGGTTTCAACCCTCCTACTACTTGGCATATTGGCAGGAGTCGAACTTCTTCATCTCTTGCTGATCGCATTCTCCTACTACTATCTCTGCAACATGATTCTGAAGAATCATCTACAGAGCGCAGATAAAAAGAAGAATAAATAATCTAGAATGGCGCCTGGGAGGTTTTTGAGGATGGAGCCAGTTCAACCGAGAAAAACAACGGCGGCAGCGGAGGCTGGGTGCGCTTGCTAAGAAGAGCATCAGGATGTGACGCGTACTTGAAGTGCGCGCAATCCAACCTCCTAATCCCCGAAAAATTCCGGATGGGGATTTGCCGACCGAAGCGTGTCTAGGTACATACGAGTTCCAAGTCGTATTACCCTGCGTGCTGGGCTGTATCGAATTCAGAGCCCAACAATGTAATAGCGGAAGCACTAGCCTTTGGAGCGGTCTAGCGGGTCGTCTACTCGGGCGTACGCAGTCCGAGATAATAGACTAAAGCATTCCTTGTCCACACGTCGCATAGAGCGCAAGAACAAGTTCAGCAAAACCATGGGACTCGACACTGACATCCCACTTCCTTGGTTAGGGCTTGGTAGCTCCGGTCCGGAGCAAAGGCAAATGTTGCGAAAGCGCAACAGCGCCGGGTGCTTCATACACCTGGATCGGTTTTGTCACGAAGACAAACTGCTGAAAAGCAGCATTCAACGTCGTTTCAACTGGCTTCATTTCGAACCGTTCGAAGAGCCCCAGTCTCAACAGACGTCCCAATCCAGGGAGAAGACCCGACTGTTCGGCGAACAGTCGCATGGTGTCGTCTCCTTCACCAAAAGAGTTGCGGCCCTTGGCTGAACGGGGCCTTAAAAAAGTGGATCCTGCAAGAGCAGGGTTCGTAGATATCACCAACGCCAAATGGTGGATACCCACGAGACTACTCTTGCAGATAACTAGACACTGCTTGAAAAACGAAACGGAGAACCATTACTGGCTCCTTCTCTCTTGCACGAGAACGTACAGAGAAACTCTGTATTTCCAATGAAATAGAGAAGGAAAAGCTAACTACTCGATTTGTTTATAGTCTAACAACTTTGATTTAGTATTTAACTCGCCACAAAGCTTTAGACAATTTCATTATCTGTTTTAGTCAATCTATGCTGGATTTTAGTTAGTTTTGAAAAAACAATTGGTGCAAAGTGATTTCATTTGGTCAATATTTATTACGATTGCCAGCGCTGGCCCCT
>CBDUGV010000393.1:0-2581 GCA_965366815.1 uncultured Bdellovibrionales bacterium
AATTCGGTCAACAACGGCGATTGCATTCGTGGGATGCATTCGTTGGACCCCGAACGCTATACCTGGGAATTCCTGACCGATGGGCATTGCGCCTACGGAAAGGAAATCACGCCGAAGAACCACGGTGCATACGTTTCACTCATCGATCAGCTACGACCAAAGTTGGCCGAACTGAGCGAAGCCTAGCGCTGGCAATCGAAAGCGATCCGCATCGAGGCTCATGTCGCCCTGACTTTCTGCCTCGCGCAGTAGTCAGGGCTTTACCTACTTCCGGAAAACTCCACGGATCTGGAGGTTGACTCGATGTTCAACCCTCAGATTCGTTTTTTAGTGCCGCATAGGCGTGCGCCATTAAACAGCGAATCTGAGGGAATGGTTTCCTCAACTACTTTATTAGCTGGCCGCCTTTAGGCTGCTGGTTACCAGCTTTTCTATATGGGGGCGAATTAGCTCCTGGAAGGCTTCGTCTGGGTCACCGGCGCCGGGGTGGAACTTTAGACGGTGCTGGAGCACATACGGAGCGAGGAGTTTTAGGTCATCTTCCGTTACATAGTCTCGCCCTTCGTTCAGCGCCCAGGCCGAGAGGGCTCGACGGAGCATGATTGCAGCCCGAGTCGAGGCACCATGTTGAAGGAGTGGATTGGTTCTTGAGGCTTGGACGATGTCGACGATTGCTTGTAGCACTGAGTCGTTGATATGGACTTGTTCGGCGGCTTCTCGGGCCGCGAGGACTTGCTCTCGAGATACGACCGGTGACACCTCCGCCGAAAGTTGTTTAATCTGATCGGCTTCCTTTACGATATCCAATTCTGTTGCAGCATCGACATACTGCATCGGCACTTTAAGTAGGAAGCGATCGAGCTGTACGAGAGGGAGCGGATAGGTTCCGGCCAGGTCGAGTGGGTTTTGAGTTCCGATTACGAAAAACAAATCATCGAGCGGGTAGGTGACATTGTCAATCGTCACCTGTCGTTCCGCCATACATTCAAGAAACGCGGCTTGGACCTTTGGCCCCGTTCGGTTGATTTCATCCGCTAAAACGATATGAGCGAATACCGGACCAGCTTGGAAGCGAAATGTCGCTGTCTTCGGTTCAAAAACGTTTACGCCCAAGACGTCTGATGGCAGAAGATCTGGTGTGAATTGAATTCTTCGAAAGGAAACAACGTTCTCTTTGTCAACTTTTGAGCAATCAATCGAACCACCGATTGCTTTGGCCAAAGTGGTTTTCCCAGAGCCGGGATAGTCTTCAATCAGAACGTGTCCGTTTGCGACCATGCCTGTGAGGAGCAACTTAATGGTGTCGTCTCGTCCACGGATTATCTTTCCCAATGACTCACGGAGAGTTGCCAAAGTGGAAATTGCTTCTTCGATCATATCGAACCTTTGTTGCTATTTGCTCATTCTACTGTTTGAAAATTCCGTCCAAAATTGGAATCGGTCCCAACTGCTGGCCTGGGGGGTCTGCTCGGTGACTAAATGCTTTGGCAATAAAGGTATTCACCAAATCAGCGGTACCGGTTCCATCCAGCTTTACTTCACTTGTATGCACCAATACTTGGGTGTTCGTCTTCTTGTTGAAAAGGTGCACTGAAATAGTCCGACTACTATCGTCTTTTCCTGGAGTTGCTGCAAGTGCCAAGCCGTAGTTCGCGCGGTCCTTTAGGCTCTTTCTGACAACCTCAAATCTCGCTTTTGTAAGTTCGTCGCGAATATTTCTCACGATTTTCTGCGCCTCGCCGCTTGCTTCGAGCCGAATGCTCACGGGCAAGCTCAGATTGTGGTAGCGCAGATGAGATGGGAGTAAAGAGAACAACTCTTCACGGTATTCTAGATCGCGAATTTGCTGTGCGCTCGATTGTCCGCCGAGCCAGCCGGCGTCTGCCTCATAAGCGAGGAGCAACTTGGCAAGCGTTTCCGCGCGGGCGAGGCGGTCGATGTCACGAAAATTGTACAAGGCAGATTCAAGCAAGGGGATAGCAGAATCTTCGTCGCCATGTGCGAGAAAGTTTGTACCCAGATATAAGTTGTAATACGTGTGCGCGTCAGTTCGCGAATCTTGTTTCGTTACTCGCTCAATCCTCTTTTGGAACGATTTCGAATCAAAGTCCGCCAGAGCCGTACCAAAAGTTGGGTATTCGAGCATCGTATCAGTATTGCGAATAAACAAATCTTCCAAATCATCGAGTTCAGAAAGGCCAATTTTACGGGCTTTCCGGTTGAGCCACCATGCGCGAGTCTCTAACCAGGGAATCATCGCTTTATCTTGGAGGCGTTCCCAGACACTATCTCGTGCTGTGTCTCGCAACACCGCAGCTTGACTGCGGAGCGCTTGAGCTAAGGCAATTGCCGAAGCAAATTCTACGTCATTTTCATTGGTGCCAATCTTTCCGAACCACTGCTGATCCTGCTCAGCCACAGAGAGAAGCTCAAGTGCATCCTCTATCCGATTTTCGTGTAGCGCAATGCGGCCGCGGGCCAGGGCAAGCAGGGTTCTGTGCTCGGTGTCTTTACGCTCGGTCTGCTGCGCAAAACAGGCTTCGAAATCTGCGAGGCTACGCTCAGCTTGAAACAAACGAAG
>CBDUGV010000394.1:0-2549 GCA_965366815.1 uncultured Bdellovibrionales bacterium
AAAATGTTTCAACGGCATAGTATGTCTCCTGTGCTGACTGATTTCGAATTGTATACCCCCGACAAGATCACGCGGAGTGACCTTCTAGGGGGTAGACAATCGTCTCAGCAATTCAGGATGTTCATTGCTGCCGCTTAAAACCTTGAGCTTCTCCCTCATCTTGGCCATGCAAACTAGCAGCAAAGCGCGAGCGCAGTGCTATCGGAATACCTGACGAAGACGAGAGTGATGAATGTTCTACTCAATGTAGTGCTTGAAAGAGCGAGAGGGAAGGTAGGTGCTGTAAAATTATAGGAAATAATCTATACTTTCTCTGGGATTAGATCAACTCAGCTTTAGCTGCAATTTGCAAGCGACCGAAAGCCGAGTTTAGGGGCTCACTGCGGCGGGGCGAAGACTCGATGATTAGCTCGTTAAGTAACGGAATTCGCTGTCGAAAAAGGAGTTGTCCCCAGACAGGCTCTTGCCATTTTGTTGCCGCGCGCTCATACATCGCCTAGATTGGCACGGTATCCGGATTTAGAGTTCCAGCGGCAGTACTATTCCAGTGGCAATACCCCAAGACATCGTCGACGCGATTCGCGACAGAAGCGACCTAGTAGAGATCATTTCAGAGTTTACACCCCTCAAACGCTCGGGCAGAAACTTCACCGCTTGCTGTCCGTTTCACGAGGAGAAGACACCCTCGTTTAACGTCAACGCAGAAGAGGGATTCTATAAGTGCTTTGGCTGCGGCAAAAAAGGAGATGTCTTTTCCTTTCTAATGGACATGCGGAGTTGGTCCTTTCCCGAAGCCGCGCGCTTTCTCGCCAAGCGTCTGGGTATTGAAATTCCAGAGAGTGCAGGTTCTGTTCAAAAAAGTGATGCAAATAGTAAGCGCAATGCGATGCTTCGCCGCGTTACCGCGGCCATTGAGCAATGCTATGTTGCGGCACTGAGGGATCCGGCCATGGGGAAGGGAGCGCGTGAATACCTCGCGCAACGCGGCCTCAGCGATGAAACAATTGAGACCTTTCGCTTGGGGTATGCGCCGGATCGCTGGGAGTTTCTCTTGGAGACGCTCGAGAAGGTATTTGCGAAATCAGAGAATGCTCCCAGCGCTGAGCAACTTAGTGTCATGTGTTCGCAGCTTGGTCTGATAAAAGAGCGAAGTGGGGGAGACAGCGGCTACTACGACATGTTTCGCGACCGCATCGTCTTTCCGATTGCCCGAAGCGACAATTGCCCAATAGCGTTTGGTGCTCGCATTCTAGAGAAAAAAAAGGATGCGCCCAAATACCTCAATTCGTCTGAAAACCCGATTTATCTGAAGCGCAAGACGTTATACGGCTTGCCGCAGGCCTTGCCGCATATGCGGCAAGATCGACTTGTCTACCTCGTAGAAGGATATACCGATGTACTTTCACTACACCAAGCGGGAGTGCGAAATGTGCTTGCCAGTTGTGGCACGGCGCTAACAGAGGAGCACGCACAAGTCGTAAAGCGATTGGTGGATCGGGTCTTGGTATTGTTTGACGGTGATGAAGCTGGCCGCAAAGCCGCGGCCAGTTGTTTCGAGCGATTCTTAAACACCGGGGTCGCCGTAAAGGTTGTGTTTTTGCCGCAGGGCGAAGACCCGGACTCTATAGCAAGAGAAAGTGGAGCGGCTGGAATCCACCGACTCTCAGACCAGCAATCGCATCCTGTGGTCGATGTCTACCTTCAACAATTGATGCAGTCAGAGGGAATGGAACTCGATGGCTCAACTCCCGATGCGGCTCTGCGCGGCAAGGTCGCGGCCAAGTTTGCGGCGACCCTGGCGCAAGTTCTAAATCCGGTCGAGCGAGAGGTATTACAGCACAGAGGTTGCGAGTTGCTTGGAATTGGCGAGGAGTCACTCAAAGCACTTATTGCCCAAGCGCCTCCGCCGAAGCGTAGTCGAACAAGCAGTTACGGCCCATCGTCGCGTCAATCGACGACAAGAACTATCGCCGCCGCGTCGAGCGAAGAGCCTCCCGTGTATGATGAGGAGCCGCCGCTCGCCGAAGATGATTGGTTTCCCGATCCAGAAAACCAATTCACCGGAGGGGAGTCGAGCCAGACCCTGGCGACGTCGAAGATTGCGGACGTCTCGGTCTCGCAAGGCAAGCTGCATTACTATGTCCGCCAGCTACTAATTTCGGTACTTGCAGTGCCTGCTCAGAGCAAATTGGTTTTGACGACTCCTTCGTTGCTCGATGGCAATGGAGTTCTCGAAAAGCTGCCGCTTGCAGCCACGGCTGTGTTACGCGAGTTGAGCGAGGGGCAGTATGAAGGTGTGCTGGCGCTTGGAAAACTTCCCGAAGAGAGCGAGGAGCGAATTGCCGGCATGCAACGCCTGCAAGAACTTTTGCTTGCCCAAGGCTTGCCCGCTGATGAATTGATCGGCGAAGCCGCTCACCAATGCTCGATAGGCGGGGCTCGTCCTGATGAGGTGGTAGCTGATGTCGCCAAGGTTTCTGCGCGCAGTAACTTGGCTCAGGAGATTGAGCAATTAAAGATTGCCGAGAAGAAAGCGACTAGTTCTGAAG
>CBDUGV010000395.1:0-2535 GCA_965366815.1 uncultured Bdellovibrionales bacterium
CCGCATCTGCACCGCGAAATCCCCTGATGATAGATTTGCTTCAGCTCAGCAAGCGCTGACCTTCATTGCTGAGCAGTTTGATGCCGAAGACTCGAGGAGTGAAGCTCGCCGGAGGATCTCGGCCAGGATCAAGAATACTCAAAATAGTATCGAAAGACAGCAAAACTCTGACATTCAACGACTCAAGGTAAACTCGAAATTTAAGAAGATCCCACAAAAGTACAAGCTCGGGAAACGACGAACCAATCGCCCAAGCTCTATCGATAGTCTTTAGTGGAGGGAGAGAAGCCCCGGGCCACGAAAACGTGAAGCCCGGGACGGCGGATCGTTTTGCTAGAGCTACTTTACCGCCAGCAATTCAACGTCAAAAATAAGATCGGCATTAGGTGGTATTGCTGCACCAGCACCACGGGCACCGTAGCCAAGAGCCGCTGGAATAAAAAGCGTGCGCTTTCCACCAACTTTCATCCCGGCAACACCTTCGTCCCACCCAGCGATCACGCGCTGCGCTCCAAGTGGAAAAGAAAAAGGCGTGCCACGGTCGACTGAAGAATCAAACTTCTTTCCTTTCTTCCCAGCTTCGTTAAGCCAGCCAGTGTAGTGAACATCAACGCCGCTACCTTTCGTGGCTTCTTTTCCTTCACCGACTACGTGATCTTCATACTTTAATCCAGAGGGAGTGGTAACTACCTCGGCTTGCGCAACTGACATTGAAACTAGAGTTGCCAAGGCACCACTGAGAAGTCGTTTCATGAATTCTATCTCCTTTTGTTTCCAATAAAGTGAATGCAAACTAACTTACTTTGGCGAATAGAGCCACTGTCCACCGTCTGAGATCCACAGCTTGCCAGTATCATTGCTCTCGGCAGAGTTAAACTGTGACTCATCAAGAGAAGCAGGGTCGCGGTATCCAAGCCCGACTGCTTCGCACTCGGCCTGAGAAATCTTTGAAGCCAAGGTCACTTTGAATGGAAATTCCTCTACTCCATTTCGCATGCTTCCAAAGCCTCGAACGTTTATCACATGCGAGGCAACGTTCTTATCAAACGTCGGATTTTCTTCACAAAAATTGAGCACATATTCAAGACCGTGGTAGCCGATTTGACGAATCGCAGCATCCATCGCTTCATTGGAATGAAAACAATCTATATGAGGAGCATGGAGGATTATCTCTCCACCTTCTGCCAACACACCCGGCCGCTGTAGTTTGTAGGAGCCTTTTCCGGCAGTCCATACCTCATCATACATGACGGGTAATTGCTGAACGATCGTGTTTTTGGGTTGATCTAAGTAGACCACGTGCAGTTCCGAAGACAACTGTGAGGCGGCTTTGTGCGCATCGACAAATCCATCAAAGCCGTATCCGGTAAATAGTCCGCGAGGAATGGCTTCATGAGCTTCGTTCTCGGTGTAAACCATATTTAAGGAAAGTACTGGAGTTGAGCCTATTAGCTTAAATATTTCCTTTGTGCCGGCGTTGACTACGTCTCGAGCAGGATTGTCAACCGTGCCAATAATTTTAGGAATACCCATCAGGACTGCTGCCCAATGCAGCATCGCAATGACATTTGGTCCAGAGATACCTGGAAAAAAGATTTTGGTTCCACCTGAGTAGCCCAAGGCTTCGTGAGGCACGGTGCCACTCATTGCTACTATCAGGTCGTAGTCTTCAGTTACGAGTTTGTTCACATCGACAGAAAGGGGACAGTTTAAATTGCCCGCAGTTTTCTCAGCAACGAATGAAGCTGGAAGATCGACGACATGCAAAAGCTGCTCAGGATTGTCAAACTCGTGATTTAACATTGAGCCAATGCGTGGAAAATGTTCGCGCTTCTCAACCCCTAATTTCTTAACCAGCTCGTCTTCCGACATCGCCCTATGGGTTCCACCCGCATTGAGTGTATCGAGTCGCTCCAACCCCTTCGCAGCAAGCGCTTCATACAGCATCGGGGTTAGCACATGGGTGAAGTCGTTTCGAGAATAATCGGGGTGAATGAGAAGAACACTACGCACCTGGCTTTGCTCGGCGAGTACATCGTTCAGTTCTTCTCGGAGTTGTTCAATAGAAAGCATAGAATCCTCTCAGTTGAGCAAAGGCAGTTCATCGCCCGGCTCGCTCAATCGTAGCGTCAAATGGCGTCTAAACCGAAGAAGAGCTTCGAACTAAGGCCGAAGCAACTAATTCCGCTATATCCTGCACCTCAAGCTGGTTCTCACGGTCTGTTTGTTTTACCCCATCTTCCAACATTTGCATACAGAATGGACAGGCGGTTGCCACGGTTTTGGCGCCTGTCGCTGCCGCCTGATCAACTCGTTGCGTGTTGATTCTTTCTCCCACCTTCATATCGAACCAATAATGTCCCCCTCCCGCACCACAACATAAACCTTTTTCTCGAGATTGCTCCATTTCCGGCATTTTTTTAGCGCCAATTTGTACGAGCACTTCTCGCGGCTCATCATAGGTATCGTTGTATCGTCCAAGGTAGCAGGGGTCGTGAAACGTCACTTCATCTTCGAAGTTTTGTTCAACGGTAA
>CBDUGV010000396.1:0-2431 GCA_965366815.1 uncultured Bdellovibrionales bacterium
ATATCCAAATGGGGTTGGCGACCATACCTGCGGCACCAAAAAACAGAGTCAAGAGGATCACCCGCAGAGAAGAAATATCTGCGCGAACTTGCGTCGCAAAGGCTGAGCCCCCCAGCAACATCCCCGCAATGAAAGCTCCAAGCGCCGGGGAAACGCCAATGGCGTGAGCGGCCCAGGTAGAGCCCAGACCAATAGTGATGGCGAGGAGCACGGCCAGTTCGCGATTGCGTTCAATCGTAAAAACTCCAAACAGGCGAACAGCGATATGGTAAATCAGTATATACAGACCTAGGACAAGCCCAGCCGCCCAGGCAAACACTCGCCCTACATTTGCTGCAATCTCTGAAAACGACCCCCCATCGCCGAGAAAGCTCACCATTATCGCCAGCAAGACGACGGCAATATCCTGCACTAAAAGAATGGCTAAACTCTTGCGCCCGTGGGCGCTATCTACTTCACCTCGGTCAAGAAATACGCGCAAAACGCAGGCAGTACTACTCACCGCAACCATTGCCCCAATCGCAATAGCTTGTTGCAGGCCGAGCCCACAAGCAAGCGCAACTCCAGCAGCAGTCACCAGGGTCAGAACAACCTGTAGGGCTCCACCGAACAGTGTTTTGCTGCCAAAAGACTTGAGTCGCTGCCAGGAGAACTCGAGTCCGAGGCTAAACAACAATAAAGAGACTCCGAGTTCCGCGATTACTTCGATCTCGGCGGCGGACTCAACAATCTGGAAACTTCCAGGACCGCCAAGCAACATACCCGCCAACAGATAACCAACCAATGGGCTTTGCCCAAAGCGCGCAAACAGTCCGCCCGCAACAATACAGCCGCCGAGCAACCAGACAATATTAAGCAGTAAAGTCCAGGAATCCATATCTCACAAACAAAAGCACCACATCCTCTGACGGCAGAGTCTCATACCTTTGAATATCTTACTAGAATATTTGGTGGATTTATTGACGCGAGGACTCCGTCAATGAAAGGAAACAAAAGGAGTTTCTTCCGGAACAAGTGGGACTAGAAAAAACCCGAGCCCGCACCTGCTCCGAAATTCAAAATCTTAGCTGAGTCTCGTCCGTTCGCTTATCACCGTACGGCTACTCTGATCAGTCATAATTGCCCGCCAGGTAGTATCAGTGAGATGCTCAACACTTAGACGATAGCTCGTGCCGCCCTTTAAGGCGAACTTGATGTAGTCCGGCTTGATTGACCACGTCCTTCTTGTCACTTCTTGATTCGTCCAAGGGTTTCGACCGGTCTCAGACTTCGAGAACGTAACCTCGGCGATATATTGACCAGGTAACAAAGCACCGCGACGACCAACAGACAGCTGCCCAATGCGCTTTGGTGATTTACCGGGAACAACTTGATACAGGCGAATCGTCGCATTTGCATCTGTCCAAACTGTTGCGACCTGCTCAGATGCTATTTCTTCTCCAGTGTAGAATTTCTTCGGCGGAAGTGCCCAACAACCGGATAACAGAACTAGCGCAAAACCTATCGAGAGTATCGATACCAAACGTCTCATGAAAAGAACCTCCTAGAACAATCTCAAAAACACACGTTAATCGTTTTACTATCTCCATTACCATAGTCGAGATCGACCACTGATCTGCTTCATACATTTCTGCAGATTCGATCTAGTTCGATCATATGCATCTACGTGCGAAACACTATTTGCAGTGGAATCCTGGAGTCAGTTCATAGTGGAGATCGGATCAATTTAGATAAATAGAACCGTCGCACTCTTTGCGAAATAAGAATATCTGGAGAGGGTATAGATAGCGAGGGCAAGAACATTCGTCGAATCAGGCTACTACGGCTATCTCGACACTTTGCAAACAGGAGGGATGAGATACTTAGAGCAAGGGTAAGAAGTCGATGACAAACTCAATTGCTGTTACCCAAGTGGTATGGACTGAAATGAAGAGGATCAACAGATACACAACAAAGGGAATGGAAGCCTACATAGAGCATGCTCCCATTCCCAATATACTCTTAGCTTCATTTGTTACGGTACTGTTTTTCTACCGGTGACAAGCGAAATAACAAAAGCAACGAGAAAAACGAAAAAGAGAATTTGTGCAATCGACGAGGCACCGCCCGCGATACCACCAAATCCTAAAATTCCCGCTATAATAGCTACGATAAAGAATGTAAGGGCCCAGCTAAACATGATTTAATCTCCTTTTTAAGTTCGTTATAGTTTAATGCAAGTTACCTATTCACAATACTTCAAGCGATGAATCCCGACCATGATGGCGCTCATGCATGGCCAAGATCCCTTTACTTACAAGTTGTCGATCAAGAGGTTTGCAACAATTGGTCCTTGCTGATCATCTGGATCGAACAACACAACTGTTCGAGTTTCACCATTGGCAAAAGTCAAACCATCGCTATCAAATAGTATCTCCGTAGTCCCCGCTCT
>CBDUGV010000397.1:0-2418 GCA_965366815.1 uncultured Bdellovibrionales bacterium
GCGACGAAAGCGTTTTCGATCGCGCTTCGCTACTCACTTGGTCTGACCCAACCCCTCGCACTCTTCGTGACTGGTTCGGCTGAGGATGATTGTGAGGGACTTGCTCGAGCACTAGCTGAATTGGTGCATGCCAATTACTACGAAGCGTCCTTGGTTCAACAGGGACTTTCGCGGCAAGAGGTGCTGGATGATTTTGCCTTTGAGCGTCTTCGCGAGCGAGTAGAGCGTTCTATCGATGAAGATGAACCGGTAGTCGCATGCTGGCCCGAGGATGCGCCGCGACACCGCTTTGCATTTCATTCTTTGGCGCAGTCACGCAATATTTCCTACCTACTTATTCGCTGCGATGACTATCCCAGCGAAGCATCTCGGTCGGAATTTGATACTGTAGACCCTCCGTTATTATCGCCACCTGAGCTCGCCATAGATGTATTGCGTGAGCTTGCCCGCCAAATGCAGCAACGCATGGCTTGAGACCTCAGACACTTCTTGCTACCTTTATTCGCCAGGGTATTTTGCTCGGAATGTATCCCCGTAGAAGAAATTGGGTCAGTAGGGAAGAGCCGCTATGTCAATTACCGTACGTATTGAAAAACTTGAAGAGCAGGGAGTCGAATTCTCGACTGAGACCTTCGAGCAATCTGAAATCACAATCGGTCGCGCGCCGGGCAATGACCTGGTGCTTGGTGCACGAGAGGTTTCCGGCAGTCACGCGAAGCTGTTTGTTGAACTTTCGTCAGATGATGGAACGCCAATTCTCCATGTCGAGGACTTGCAAAGTTCCAATGGAACATTCATTGAAGATCATATGCTCCCAGCGGGGAAGCCGTATGTGCTCGATGAAAGCAAACGATTGATTATTGGCACCTTCCTTTTGTTTCCTCGAGTTGAAGTGCAAGAACAAGCGCCTGCCGTCGACGAAACCGCACAGTCGGCAACGGATACTCTTGTTGAAGCGATGGTTATCGATCCAGCGATTCTTGAAAAGCAGGATGCAATAGCCGAGTTGCCGTCTAGTGAAGAGCAGGGAGAGACTCCTTCAGTAGAGCTTTCCACAGAAGAACCAGCTGTGGATCCGGTAGTCATCGAAGCGGAGGCCGAGGTGAGCCCAGCTGTAGAAACGCCGGCCTCAGAGATTGCGACTCTGACTGAGCCTATAGCTCCACCAGAGCCGGAACCGGAACCGGAGCCAGAGCCTGAACCAGAGCCGGAGCCAGAGCCTGAACCAGAACCCGAGCCAGCAATTGAGACGCGTGAAGACGATGTTGTTGCACAATCAGCGGTGAGCGCTTCTCCGGAAAGCCTTCAGGAAATCCTCGCAAATCCGAAAGTGCATTGTGTAGTGGTCGACCGCTACGACGCCACCTATGTTGACCATGGTTTTGGACTTGAACCAATCGAGAGCCCTTTTTCTGACGCTGATGATTTGCTCAAACAACTGCGGAAGCTGCTAAAAGGACAAGGAGCCTCATTGAGCGCAAGTTCACCGATGGTCTCGAAGAGTTTGTCGAATGGTTTTTTTGTGTCGGCCTATTTTTCGACTGACATTCCAGAGAACACTAGTGCAGTGATTCGTCGCAGTGCGGCAAAGGCACGCCGCATGGAGGAGTTGCTTGCCGACGGCATCCTTTCGGGTGCCGCGGTTGATAATTTGGTCACTTCCATTGCGCAAGGCTGTTCGGTGTTGATAACGGGAGCACCCGGATCGGGCAAAAGCACCTTGCTGAGCGCCTTCTTGGGTGAATTGCCGAAAACGCAGAGAACTCTTTACCTCCGTTGTCCCAGTGAACCAGAAACTGATGTCGAGGGGGTGTCTACCGTCACGGGTGATCCCAGTGGCAAGGGACCAACGCTGACCGCGCTTCTTCCACATGCAGAAGCGCTTCGACCAGACCGGGTGATTGTTGGAGATTGTGATCGTATTGGCTCATCGTTTCTCTGTGCCGCCTATGCAGTTCCCTTCTCCTTTATCACTACGATTAGTGCGAGTACTCCGGAAGCGGCTTTGATGCGCCTTTCAATGGAGTGCGGGCAGGGCAGCGGTGAACTTGTGGCAAAGTTAGTTGGTATGGTGGTTCATTGTGCGATTGGCAAAAGCGGATTTATGCAGGTTGAGTCGATCTGTGAGCTTGCCTCAGCTGGAGGGGAGGGCCGCCCAGAGCTCGTGCCTCGATTCTTGCGAAACGAATCCGGTGAGTTAAAGCAAGTTGGCAACCTCAGCGAGTAATTCGTGTTGCAGTATTCCACGCTAGGCGATTCATCACGGCCTGCCCTTCTGTTTCTGCATGGATTTTTGGGGAGTGGGGATTCTTGGCGCTTTATTGCCGAGTCGTTTGCGGCTTCTCATTACTGTATCTTGCCCGACCTTCCGGGTTGCGGTGCTTCTACGGAACGAGAAATTGATCAAGTGCTCGATTT
>CBDUGV010000398.1:0-2413 GCA_965366815.1 uncultured Bdellovibrionales bacterium
TACAAGGATACGACTCTAGACGGCACATTGCGACATTGCCAGGACCAAGTGCCAGGCCAAAGCGCTTCGAGGTATTCACTACCTCGTCGACTATTTCAGTTGAATTCATCGTACCAAGGACTACTTGACGCATCACTCGGGCCGAGACGTAGCGCACCGTCAAAACAGCATGGGAGAGTCGGAGGAACTCAATACTGACGACCAAGAGGAGCAGCAACAGCGTTATTGCTATCGCACTCTCAATTAACGTCGCCCCTCCTTCGCCCCGAATAGAAACGGAATCACCGAGAACACGTCGCATTAAATAAGTTTTTCTTTCTCTTTAGGAACACCAACTCACACAACCATTGTCGTGCATGAGCTATTCATCGTCAATACATTGGTTTAACAATATAATTTACGTGCATGAAGTATTTCGGCAATATGAACATCTAATGGCTGATACGATCAGATTCCGGGGTAAAAATTCAAATTTCCATTATTTTTTGCAATTGATAGTCTAGTAAGATGCCGCAGATACAAAATCAGCTTAGGCCCCTATGCCACATCCTTTTGCTCAGCTTGGCCTTACTGACGCTTGCTTTTCCCAGTTTACTCAAAGCTGAGCCGAAAGAAGAAGATGCCGTGGCTCCTCAACTGCCACCTTTCGTCACGCTTCAGATTCCACAGCAGGGGGAGCAAACTCGATTTACTCCCATGCCCTCATCAGAAACTGGTGTCACCTTCGCAAACATGATTGACCCAGAGCATCCGCTGCGGCGCCTCTACGTCACTGGCTACGCCGGAGGTGGAGTTGCGATCGGCGATCTCAATGGAGACAAGCGCCCCGATATTTTCCTTGTGAGCGGACCCGGCAACAACAAATTGTATCTGCAAACCAAGCCCCTCACCTTTCTCGAACAATCGAGTGCAGCCGGTGTTACTGGAGGTACGGCCTGGGGAACCGGCGCGGCTCTTGCCGACATTGACAATGACAATGACCTAGATATTTTCGTGTGCAACTACCAGTCTCCTGCACAACTGTTTATCAACAACGGCAAAGGAGTCTTTAGCGAACGAGCAAAAGAATATGGCATAGACTTCAGCGACGCCTGCATGATGCCGTCTTTTGCCGACATTGATCGCGATGGTTTTCTCGACCTCTTCTTGCTGAACAATCGTCTCATCAATCCCGACGGAAAACCGAAGAAGAATTTTGCGACTATGCGAAATGGAGTGCCTCAGCTCATTCCGCCCTACGATACGTACTATGAAATTGTAGAAATGGAGGCAGGTACCTACGTCGTCACCGATACAGGACGCCCCGATCGGCTCTTTCGACACAACGGGAGCGCGACAACGCCAACGTATCGGGATGTTACTGAAGAAAGCGGTTTAGCGGATTCAGGCATGGGGCTCTCAGCAACGTGGTGGGACTATAACCGAGACGGCTATCCCGACCTCTACGTAGCAAATGATTTTGCTGCGCCTGATTCGCTTTGGCACAACAATGGCGACGGCACATTCACAGACAAGCTCCTTGACTCTGTTCCACATACGACTTGGTTCTCAATGGGTGCGGATAGCGCCGATATAAATAATGACGGGAACTGGGATCTCTTGGTGGCTGATATGGCTGCGACTAGTCATTTTAAAGAGAAACTGGCGATGGGGTCTATGAGCCCAGCTCGGTTCCGCCAAGTAGCCGGTCCACCCCCCCAGATTATGCGTAATGCGCTACTGATTGGCACAGGGACCGTTCGATTCCTCGAAGCTGCCTATCTCGCTGGAGTGGCCACAACCGACTGGACCTGGACTGTCAAATTCGCTGACTTCGACAACGATGGTTTAAGCGATCTCTTTTTCACCAACGGTTCTTCTCGCGATTACATGAACTCAGACTACATCGACCAATCCATGGATTTACGCGGAAGAACGGAATGGGATGTGTTTGCTGATAGCGAGCCTCGAAGAGAAAAGAATTTGGCCTATCGCGGTTCTGGATTAAAATTCGAGGATGTGAGTTCTAGCTGGGGCTTAGATCACAATGGGATGAGTTATGCGGCAGCCCATGCAGATTTAGATAGAGACGGGGATCTCGACCTCGTGGTCAGTAACCTCGATGAAGAGGTAAGCATCCTTCGAAACGATTCCAATCAAGGCAATCGACTGCTGCTCGAGCTCAGAGGCACAGAGAGTAATCGCTACGCCTATGGGGCCGAGGTCAGCGTATCGACAGAAAGCGCTACACAATTGGCCTATCTCCAACCAGTCCGCGGTTTTAATGCGAGCAACGAAGCTGTTCTTCACTTTGGACTTGGCCAAGACCGAATCGCCAAGGAAATTGAAATTCGTTGGCCTAGTGGCAAAACACAGCTGCTCAAAGAACTTCCAGCTGGCCGACTGTACACTGTGACAGAGCCTACGCAGAATC
>CBDUGV010000399.1:0-2323 GCA_965366815.1 uncultured Bdellovibrionales bacterium
ACTGCTCCACCTCAACGGCAATCGCGTGCAAGCCCGCCTTCAGTGAGTCGGGTTCGTGCTGCGCAGTGAGCTCTTTGAGCTCTAAGGCGTTGGAGGACGGAGAACGATCCGATTCTGCAGTAAGAATACTCGCTGCACTCTGTTCATCTTCCTCAGCTGCCGACTCTGCGCAACGCAATGCCGTCTTGAGTTCGATGAACTTCACAACAATCATGGCGAAGTCGGGTTCGAGCTCCGCCATCACACCTGGCTGGGGTTCCATTTCGGAGGTGAAAAGGCGATCGTAGACCACCGTCGCACGTTCGACGAGCCCTGACACATTTTGCGAAAATGACATGAAAACCTTCTTTCGTGATACACGCAGAGTTGTAACTTCGGGTAAGCGTGTAATTACCGAAGCCGTGGTAACCTCATGGCCAATGTCCGTGGGTAGCACCGGGGCTGAGTATTGTAGCTGGCGCTACACATAGACATTGCCAATATTCTTAACGATATATGGGGGTTGGGAAGGAGCGGATATTGGAATTCTAGCAATGGTTCTAAGCTACTGTTACAACCTACCAAAAATCAGTACAAATTCCCAACAGTTGGAATCGGGCTCAATTCAGCTGCCTAGTGCTGTGGCGATTCGCACATTAATTTCAATAGTATTTCAGTGCTTCTGGGCAATTCAGTTGCTACTATCACTTCTCGCAAGTCATTTGAGCTTTGGATATCGGACTTAAGGCAACGTGAATCTCAAAGGCCATATAGTAGGGGCGAACGCCGTGCGCAGTGTTGCCTGTCTCTGGGTCTTTCTCCGCCACCTCGCCCGCCACACCGACAAATGGGACGACGGCTCGATTGCTGCCGCCATAATGAGAAGTGGTGATTTGGGTGTGGGGATGTTTTTCGTCCTAAGCGGCTTCTTGCTCTCACTCCCCTTTTGGAAAGGTTTTCTAGATGGGAAACACTTTCCCGACTTAAAGATATACGCAGTCCGTCGTGCAGCGCGCATTGTGCCAGCCTACTATCTTTGTGTTGCTAGTTTGGTACTGCTGTTTGGAGTCTACCGCAGCAAATGGGATCTCTTTTTCTTAGGAAGCTTGCTCACGTTTACCAACTCCTTTTTTGCAGGCACCTATAAACCAGAGTGGAATGATCCGCTCTGGTCGATTCCAATCGAAGTCCATTTCTACTTTCTCCTGCCAGTTTTTGCCTGGGGCATGTTCCGCTGCCGCTCCTACGCGCAGACTTGGCTCTATGCTGGACTAGTCTTGAGCCTGCTCACTCTATGGCAAGCAACTGTTTTGCATATTGCACCTGAAATTGAACAACTCGTGGGAGACAAATCCTTTTTCTCTGCCTCAACGTGGTCAACCACACGAAACTCGCTTTCCTTGTTCTCACACTTTATTATTGGTGTTCTGGCAGCAGGTGTACACAACCGCTTGAGTCTTGAGATAGGCGATAGTCGAAATAGCCTTCAAGTAAATAGATATGATCTAGTCGCTCTTCTTTGTTTTGCCTCGATTATCTCTGCACTTTGGTTTTCGCTCTTTCCGCTCCCGCACCTGTCTCTGCACAACTACTACTGGCCTAGTTTCCCGATATTGATAGCAGCTATTCTTGTCTCACTACCTCGGAGTAGAGTGCTAGGACCGCTTGTCGAAAATAGAGTCATCAGCATATTGGCGCTTCTTTCTTATGGTCTATATTTATGGCATGTCCCGGTTTTGGCATTCTCAGCTCGATTGCTTCTAACGACGCCTCTTACTTCCTGGTGGCATATTTTTCTTTTCGGAACTACCGCATTGCTCGCAACATGCGCTGTTGCTGCCATCTCATACTACCTGCTCGAAGCACCCGTCATGAACTGGGCGCGTCAATATGGGAAAGGAACCGCTAAGAGCTAATTCTATAAATCGAATACTCGCCGACGGTCGAAACTAGTTTTGTTGGAGGCAATGTTTGTAAAAACTCTTCGGGAATTTCTTTTCCGACGAGGAGCTGATACCGATGCTGCTTAAAATGGTCTACCAGCAATTGATCTGGCACGACTACGTTTTGCACATTCAGTTCTGAATCAGTCGATCCAACAATTATACTCCGGCGTTTGCTATAGTATGTGAGCGCGGGGTTCCAGCTCCCCTGCCAAATAATGATATCTTCTTCTGGACTACTGACTCGCTGAACTTCCTTGCCCACCTGATAAGCCCAGTGACTGCGGGCGTCTTTTGCCAGAGTTCGCAATGGATACTCTCTTGCAGAATAAAATGAGACGGCAACAACTAAAATAGCCGCAGCTTGAAGTATCCATCTCGTAGAGTAACGCTCGGCAGGC
>CBDUGV010000400.1:0-2283 GCA_965366815.1 uncultured Bdellovibrionales bacterium
TAAGCAAGTGAAGTGCTTTTTCCCGAATCTGCTTGCCGTAGCGCAGCGTGAATCGGCCATAGACATCAAACTCAGGCTCGAGTTTGGCGAGTTCTCGAAGGTGGGGAATATAACGGTAGATACTGCAATCATTCGTGACAAACCCCCCGGGGCGCACATGGTCTTGGCTGTAGCCATCCTTATGGAATTGCATCTTGAAGTAGACGGTGCTGCGATCGACGACAGAGGGCGCGACCCGTGGGTCGTCGGCATAATCGATCGCCAGTGTTTGGGCTTCGCCGTGGTAATGGAGTTCGGCCAGTACTACTTTTTCATTCGACTGGGGAATATCCTGATATTCGATTTGAACGTATTTTCTTAGACCCGTGAGTATTGGTGCCATCCATTTGGCGGCCTGGGGCCATTGGTATTTCGTCGGCCAGACGATTCGGCACTCGCGCAATTTCTCGATATCAAGTGGCCATGATGGAGGGTGTGGACAAGCGTAGGGCTCCGTCTTCAGCCAGGAGCGTTCAAGGGCTAGATCGTAGTAGGCCGTTGGACGGAAAAGTGCTCTTAGATTCACGCTCGGTTATTCCGCATGTTCGAGTTGCTTCCACCATTCTCGTGAGCTCAGGGTGCGAAGCTCCGCGAGCAACTTCCTGGCAGAATCGGTTTCCAATACGGCTTCAACGTTATCGATCCAACTCACAGCATCTGGATGTCCAAGTTCAATGAATTCCTTTGCTGCAATAGCCTGTTCAAGTTCGTCGGCGTCTTTGGCGATCTTCCCGGCTTTCGTCGAGCGATTCTCAACCTCCAACCAAAGGCGCAAAATTTCCTCACCAAGTGCTCCCAGCAGAGCGCATTGTTGTTCTACGGCTTTTCTTTCATTAACGCTGACATAGCGTTTGGCAATTCGGTGAAAATCGCCAGTGCGCGCTTCGGCAATGTCGTGAAACAAAGTCATGGTAACCACTTCATTCGGATCCTCATGGCCCTCCATGTGAGCGAGAACAAAGGCGAGCTGCGCTGCGCGGCAGCTATGTTCCGCAACACTCTCGGGATAGTCTACGCCAACGCTACGCCATCCCTCGTGCTTTACCCGGCGTAGTTGGCCGAGCTCAAACGCGAAATTGAGTGCTGCTCGATGGTTCAATTGAGATCTCCGTTCTCTAGGATGGGTACTGCTCGCGGGCAGCTTACACTTTTACTATAAAAATGGTAAGAAGCAAGTCTGATTGAGTATTTTCGGAGGACCATGCAACTAGCCACCCTTTGTTACGTTCAGCGCGCTGATCGCACCTTGATGCTGCGCCGTGGAAAGAAACCAAATGACATTCATCAAGGCAAATGGAACGGACTTGGAGGGAAGTTTGAGCCGGGGGAGACGCCCGAGGAATGCGTTATGCGCGAGGTTATGGAAGAAAGTGGCCTGCAGATTTCTCAGCTAAGACTGGCTGGCTTCCTCAGTTTTCCCGAGTTTAAAGATGGCGTTGATTGGTACGTGTTTGTCTACACTGCAAAGAGCGCGGCCTCGGAGTCAATTGCGGCTGAGGGAATTGACACTGAGCATACTGACGCTGAGCAAACTGACGCTGAGCAAACTGACGCTGGGCAAACTGACGCTGAGCCTGCCGACTCGGAACTGATTGACTCGGACGAAGGCGAACTTGCTTGGATACCGACCAAGGATCTGACTGAGCTACCACTTTGGGAAGGTGACCGAATCTTTTTGCCCTGGATAGCCGAGCGACGATTTTTCTCCGCTAAGTTTATCTATAGGAATAAACAACTGGCTGAGCATAGTGTGAGCTTTTATTGATTCAGCCGATGATGCGATCTCTTGCCTTCAGTCTCCTTTTAATTTGTGGTTGTGCGCTGCTCGCCGAAGCAGCACTTCGCGTGTTGGGGGTTTCGCAACTCGAACCTGGGCTGTATGAACTGCATGCAACTCGTGGTTGGACGCTTCGACGCAATGCCTCGGTGCTTCAGGAGGACGAGGGGCGGGCTCTGGTTGAGACAAACAGCTATGGTTTTCGAGGTCCCAATTGGACAGTTGAGAAGGATCCGAACGTGGTGCGAATCGCGATCCTCGGCGACTCTTTTATTGAAGCGAAGCAAGTAGCGTTTGAGGATACATTCGGCGCGCAACTCGAACGTGTTTTAGGAAAATGTCTGGCGCGCCCCGTTGAAGTCTTGAACTTTGGAGTGCAGGGATATGGAACAACACAGCAACTCTTAGTCTTGCGTGAGGAGGTGTGGCGTTTTCAACCTGATGTCGTCTTGCTCGGATTTTTTGCT
>CBDUGV010000401.1:0-2202 GCA_965366815.1 uncultured Bdellovibrionales bacterium
ATTCACCGAGTTCGAGCCAGGACATCGAATTCGATGCCGATGAGCTTTGATTGGTATCTTTGTTTCGATAGAGCAGGGTAGATTCTTCTGCTACGCCTGGTTCAAAAGGTAGCCCGGTCCAGAAGAACCAGACAAGGGGCAGGTCGACGTAGTTCGGAACTACCATTTCTTGCAAGATCGCATAGAGCCAGTCGCTTCGAACACCATCTCCAACAATAAAGCGAACATGTACCTCTCTATCCAAGCGTTGGGTGAGGGCAGCATCAATTAGACGGCTGCTGCTCCCAAGGTTTTTGTACATTACTGAACTGCCGAGAAAGATAAGCGAGGGCGTCTTTTCCGGCTCATAGAATCGCGTGGCGTCAATGAATGCTTCGTTGTCAGGCAGCAGTTGCAGGGCACGATCATTGCCGTAGAGGATCGCCAGGAGAAGCAATGCAATAAGTGACCCACGGAGGAGTGACTTAGAATTGAAAGTAGATAAACTCACCGGCCTCCGGAGCTGCTAGTAGAATCGTTAGTATACCCAATGCGAGGGTCATTAGTTGTGCATATGATAACTGCGAACTTTCCGTTTGTAGAAATCTTCGCTTGAGAGGAATCACGAGAACGGCAAACAACAGGGGCGCTGAATATACCGCCAATGTGCCTAAGAGGATTAGGCAGCCGAACAAATCAGTTGCAGAGCGATCGAGTGCAGGGCTCGAAAAATAGCTGGCGACATCAGCAAGCGAGGCGGCTCGAAAGAGCAGCCATCCAAACACCGTTGCTGTACACATTAGGAGAGGAGAGCTGAACCGCCATGCCTTGGATTGTGCGAAGCGTTGGACGGCGGGCGACACACTCGTACAATACAAACAGTACTTATTGAAAACAAGTAAAACCCCATGGTAGAGACCCCAGACAACAAATGTCCAGGCGGCACCATGCCAGAGACCGCAGAGGAACATAGTCAGCATTGTATTGCCGACATAGCGTAGGGGAGAGCAGCGACTACCGCCAAGTGGAATGTAGATATAGTCGCGAATCCATTCAGAGAGTGAGACATGCCAACGTCGCCAGAAATCGGATGGGCTACGGGCAGCGTATGGCATGAAAAAATTCTCGATCAACTCAATGCCGAGCAATTTAGCCGAGCCCCGGGCGATATCAGTATATGCAGAAAAGTCAGCAAAAATTTGCACTGTGAAACCTAAGGTGCCGACGAGAATTAGTAGTGTGGAAGGCGTTTGCACGGCAAATATTTGGTCGACATAGCTGGACACATTGTCAGCTATAACGAGTTTCTTGAACAAACCCCAGACAATGAGTTCAACACCTTTAAACTGCTGCCGTCTGTCAAACGGTCTTCGCTGAGCCAACTGCGGAAGGATGTTTGACGCCCGCTCAATCGGACCGGCTACGAGCTGTGGAAAGAAACTCACAAACAAACTGAAATCGAGCAAACTCGTTTTCTCCGAGATCTGCTTGCGATAGCAATCAACTATGAACCCAGTCCCTTGAAAGACATAAAAGGAAATTCCTATTGGAAGGAATATCTTTAGCAAAGCAAACTGTCGCTCACTTCCGAGCGCGAGTAGAATCGAGTTGAAGTTCTGAATAAAGAAATCGGCATACTTGAAATAGACGAGGACGCCGAGGTTTAGGACGACACCTAAGCAGAGCCAAAGCTTTCGGTTGCGAGGGCTCGGGGAGATGCGAATTCTTTCGCCCGTGATATGGGAATTGAGACTAACAGCGAACAACAAGCAACAAAGCCATGGATGAACGAATCCGTAGAATAAATAGCTTGCAAGCAGTAAGAACAGCTTCTGCGGACGATGGGGCAAGAGCCAGTAGCCGAGCCAAACAAGAAGCAGAAACACCGCGAATGTAAAACTAGTAAAAGTCACAGATCGATTTGATTGGTTCCGGGTTACACTTCGGCATGCGTATGCCTATCATCTCACAGCGCTCTTCGCGGGATTGCCAACCTATGGCCAGCGCTATCAATGTAACCTTCTGTTCGGGAAACCAACAGCCCAAAATTGTCGGGAATCAGTTCGCTCGGGGCAGTGACTATTTCTGGTAGTCCTCTGAAGCCTGCTTGATCATTGCGAGCAGCTTGTCGGGAGAGATCCAAACTGATTGGCCGGGCACATCCAGTTGCTGGGCGTTCTCTGGATCAATAGCGTAGAGTGTGAACAATGCTTGCTGGGGGGA
>CBDUGV010000402.1:0-2200 GCA_965366815.1 uncultured Bdellovibrionales bacterium
TCGCAAGCCACAACGCCGTGAACGACCTATCAAGAGTGGTTCATCGTCGAGAAAAGAAACAAACATCGGCTTCGGACCGAGAACGGCCACTGCGGGAAACAGAGGCGACGGCCGCTCAAGTGCCGCACGCAACACCCGGAGTGCTCCCTTATCAGGAGCCTCTTCAGGTCCGAGCATAACGTCCAGATCGAGCGCTGTGACGTAAAAGGTGAGTTCGCCCAATTTAAGCTCTGTCTCTTCGGAATACGTACCCTCGAGAAAAGGAGGTGGCGTGCTTGATTGCCCGGGTCTGCGGACAGGATAGCAACTAAACTCTCGACCAAGTCCCCGAACCAATCTCAATTCACAGAGGCTCGATGCCGCCCCTTCAATCACCACATGAGCAACGTCACTGCTACCAATCACTGCATTCGATCGGCGAACCAGTATTGTCTCTGGTGGGCTGATACCGTCGTGAAAATCAATTTCTAACGCAAACATAGTCTCTAACGTTCTTTGGTAACCCAATGCAGTTCACGATATACCTGACGAACCTCTTCGTTCGTCTCGCGCTCGTACCCTTGTAGAATACTCTGCAGCACCGCTAAGTCGTTTCGTCCCTTCAGCGCGCGAACCGCCTGTATCCGCACTATCTCGTCTTTATGCCCGAGTAGCTTCACCAGCTCTTCGCTTTTTGCTGCACTTCCGAGCTGGAGAATCGCTTGCTCTATTAATAATGAATCGTCTGAAGCAAGAATCGACTTAAACAATCCATATTTCGCAAAGGGAGCTAGAGCATTAAACGCGAAATCAAACTCTTTCGTTCCAGCAATCCGCGGCATTGCCAGCACGCTTATTGGCTTCATGACCCGGCTACGCTGTTTCCACAGCCGTTGCTTCACCCAAGCGACTAATGTCCGTGCCGGCTCGTTTCTCAGATTTCTCCCGGCAACCACATCAAATGCGTCGTATGCAAGCGTCTCATCGGAAGCCGTCGCAACCACTGCGAGCAACACCGATTCAGAGAGCGGAGAGCGCCATTTCGCGAAGCGAAGCAAATCCTCTTCGGTCGCCTTTCCAAAGCTTGCCTTAATAAGGGAGCGACGCAAAATGTCCGATAACGGCGGATCCCCCTCTATGAGGACGGGTTTTAAAAATACCGCTCGATACGGAGGAAATCTTCGAGTTTTCACTCCTTGGATAAGTATTTCTCGGAGGAGAGGCAGGTCCCTATCGGCAAGGCTAAGCGAAGCATTATACAAATCTCTATCAGAAAACTGATCAATGCTATTCACCAAGTCCTTGTCGACAAATATCGATAAAGATTTGTGAGCAAAGAGCAAAGCTGGAAGCCCCATGTTCTCAGTGCCGCTCAGGTCACTGTGGCTTTGAAGAAGTCCTCGAAGTATGGGCGTAAATTTCTCACTCGATTCATCCAGCGCGAGTGCTGCAGCAAGCTGCAAGGCGAGCAACGGTTCACTCAAGGCAGCACGCTCGAGCGCTTCGCGCCGGCTCTTGATAAATCGCGATGTATCACAAGCTCGAAGGAACAAGCCGTACGCATTTATAGCGCCCGGATCTTCTCCAGTGCGAACAATCGTCTCAAACCAACGTTCTAACACCTCGGCAGCTCGATCAAGTCGGTTGTTGCGAATTCGCTGAATGAGCAATTGTTGCACCTCGCGCTTCACCTCATCAGGTGTCTCTCCGCGCGTCAGCGAAACTAATACTGCGTAGGCGATCGGGTTACTGCTCTCTGCAATCTCAGCAAGCACTTCTTTGCGACGATCTGGCGTTGTCGAAGTATCTGTCGCTTCCTTGAGCAGCAATTTCAATTCTTCAGGCGCATATTCCAAATGGACGTCGGTATTCTGTGAGTCGGATACAACTGGATTGTCAGGTGCCAACCAGTAGAACACCGCGCCTGCGGCAAACACGCCAATAGCAATAGCGATAACCCAGACAATCAGAGGCGAGACTTTACTACCTCTTAATCGGCGATTTCTTCTCCCGACAAGCGTGGTTCCAGCGCGCTCTCGGCGCTTATTCGCTGCGCGTGCTGTTGCAACATCTTCCGAACTTACCGTAACCGTGCGTCGCGACCAATGGAGTTTTCCGTTTGGTGCGGCATTGATCTCGCCGTTACTTTGCACAGCCTGCAATAGGGAACCGGCGTCGCTATATCGACGATCTGGCTGTGGTTGCACTGCCGCACCGATCA
>CBDUGV010000403.1:0-2184 GCA_965366815.1 uncultured Bdellovibrionales bacterium
TTCCCTCCGGCATCGCCCGGGCGTTGTCGGTTCGCCAGGCTGATGAAGCTCAATAAGCTAGTTGAAGCTCGACCATCGACATAGAACGAATACCGGCTAAAGTTCGGTACGGCATTGATAGAGCGATTATCTTGTGCGCCGACTGTGGCTACCCGTTTATTGTTCCACTGCACTTCGAGTCGTTGATTGCCGTATCCAGGTCGTGGTGCATAGTCAAACGATAGAGCATAGCGCTCGGCGTTCGTATCAACGCGCTGTGTAATGCCGTTATGATGTAAATCCAACTCGGCAACGTTGAATCCCTCTGGAGCCGGTGCATTAGAAACTCGCTGGGAGTTTTGAATTTCTACATACCCAGCTGTCGTCATCCAGCCCGGTATTTCGGAGAAAATTTTATAGGAGGCATCTCCAAGATTACTTTGTTCGAACCCTCCGTTATCAATAAGATTAATTCGAGTAGCCTCAGCCGGCGCTACAACAAATATCGTTGCGAGTGCAACTCCACTAAGCGCAACGCGCAGCTCAAGTCGTTTAAAAAATATCATCTGATTCCCTCACAAACTGTTACGTAATTTGACCCTGTCGCCGGGACTGAATTCCAGGCCCCACACGAGCTTCTTAGAATGATATTGAAGGGAATAGTCGCCGAATTTTCGCGAAGAGATCGTGATTGCCAACTCAACCAGGGAGATGCCTGTCGGTGCGAAACCTATGGATTACTGTCTACTGCAAAGGTGTTGCTTGAGCAGAATGCTAGTGGAGTGCAGTCTCAATCGAAAGCACAGCATACTCTTCTGAGTCGCAGAAACTCCGCTTCAAACGATACACAATTCCATCGGCCACATTTTGACGTTTCGGCCCAGGGATCGGGATGCGAGACTCAGGGGGAAGATGGGGGGCTGGTTTGAGCGGTAGCTTGGCGAAGCGCACATATTCGCTGTTTCCCGCTAAAGGTCGAGTTTCGCTCCGGTCGTAAACTGGCATATCCTGTCCTCCCGTTGTTTTGCTCAAGAGGAACTATACCACGACAGAATTCACTAATTTTCGATAATTTCGCACTTGTCGTACGGGCAGCCCCGGACGCACCTGCTTCCGTTTCATTTTTCTCAACGCTAACTCTATAGAATAACTAAGAGAATCACGGTGACTCTCTCTGCTACTCTCGGCATAAGTCGCTCAAGAATCTCGCGAAATTCGTCGATCTTAAGTACGCGAGAAGGAAAGCTTTTTATATGATTTGAGAGTGGCCAGAAACTTCTGTTGCTACGTCAAAGGTTCATGTCCGAAAACGACAAGAAAGAATTGGAGTTGCAGCCCGCGTCAAGCGAACGTACCGCCTCGCTTGGTGGTCGACCAACCACTTTGCTGGAATTGCTCAACAGCGATGTCCCACATATGCATCGCCTTCACGCCACCTTGGAACATGCTCAGCGTGAAAGTGGCATTACTGCGGTGCATCTCTTCGCGATGTCCTCCGAGCAAGTCGATGCTGAGATGGAGCTCATAGCCTCACGGGGTGAATTCGAGATTCCTCTTCCACAGCAATTCTCTGCCGCAAATGACCAGCGACAGTTTAGCGAGGAATTTGAAGAGCACGTAATCGAGTATCGCCCAGTCAGCAAATTTGGAATGCATAGCGGATGGTTGGCAACCGCAAGCCTAAAAAATGTATCGAGCAAAGCAGATACAATGCTCAGCCGTATTGCACACTTCGTCGGCGTCTCACTCGAACGACAGGATTTTCAATCAAAGATTGATCACTACAAAAGCAAGTGCCGCCTTCTCGGTCAAATTAACGGATTGATGGCGGCAAATAGCTCCTTGGAAGATATTGCCGAGACGGTAACTCGAGAAGTCGCATTTCGCTTCTCAGCAGATATGGCTGTATTATTTCTGCGGGCAAAGGGGGAGACTCCTGAGCTACGAGCAAAAGCAACATTTGGCCTAAACCCAGATAGCAGCTTCCCCGTGCTGCCACTCAAAGATCATTCCTTTGCCAAAGTATTGACGGTGGGTGGCGTCGCCTCGATTCTCGATCTGCAGACACAACGCGACCCGACAATGACGTTCCTCACATCAGAAGGTCTCGTCAGCGCCCACTGGGGAACAATAGAGAGTCGCTCTGAGCCGCTTGGTGCACTGCTGCTCGGTTTCAAGCAGACGCGTCATCTCAATGATCTCGAG
>CBDUGV010000404.1:0-2169 GCA_965366815.1 uncultured Bdellovibrionales bacterium
GGCTAATGTCATCACACATGAAAACGAAATCAGTAATTGCGGGGGAGTACACCGCACCGCCGGCACAGGGACCAAGCACTGCACTGATCTGCGGCACTACGCCAGAATAGAGGACGTTGCGTAGGAAGATATCGGCGTAGCCTGCGAGGCTCTGCACGCCCTCTTGAATTCGCGCACCACCGCTATCATTGAGGCCGATAAGCGGACACCCAGTTTCAGCAGCAAGATCCATGATCTTGACGATCTTTTGAGCGTAGGCTTCAGAGAGTGAGCCACCAAATACAGTAAAGTCTTGTGCGAAGATAAAAACTTGTCGACCTTCAACGAGGCCGTAGCCTGTGACGACGCCGTCACTCAAAAATTTTTGCTCATCGAGACCGAAGTTTGAGCATTGGTGGGTGACGAACTTATCGAGTTCCACAAAGCTATTCTGATCGACGAGAGCGGCAATCCGTTCTCGAGCGCTGAGTTTGCCGCGCTCCTTCTGCTGAGCAAGTCGTTTCTTTCCACCGCCGAGTTCAGCCTCTTCGTGGCGCTTTCGGAGTTCTGCAAGTTGTCTATTTGACACTGGTATCCTGTAATAGGTCTCGTGGTAATTCAGTACGTATTTATAATTAATCGAACCGAACTAAGCCAACAAAAAGGCTGGATGCTGCATTTCACCGATTTCATATAGGTAAATGATGCTATATGTTGTGTGCTAGCACCCAGGAGGGGACTTGGAAGACCTATGGCTTTAAAGAAAATTGAGAAAGCGTTGAAGAAATGGCGTGAAGCCTGCCTCGAACCGGCGCTTGAACGAGTTCCATTGCGAAAGAAGCATTTTGCCACGAGCTCTGAGATAGAGCAGGTGGCTCTACAGCTACCCAGTGAAAAGACCTGGAACGAGCAGCAGTTCCTAGAGAATATCGGTTTCCCCGGCCAATATCCGTTTACCCGAGGAGTACAGCCGACGATGTATCGCGGCAGGCTGTGGTCGATGCGCCAGTATGCCGGTTTTGGCACAGCGCAAGAAGCCAATCGCCGATATCACTATCTGTTAAAAAACGGCACCACTGGTCTGAGTGTTGCTTTCGATTTGCCAACTCAAATGGGCCGGGACTCAGATCACGAGTTGTCTCAGGGGGAGGTCGGTAGAGTCGGAGTTGCGATTGATAGTATTCACGACATGGATACTTTGTTCGATCAGATTCCGCTCGATAAAATATCGACAAGCATGACGATCAATGCCACCGCTTATATTCTGCTGGGATTTTATTTGGCGGTTGCCAAGAAGCGCAATATCGCTTGGGACAAGCTTCGAGGTACGATTCAAAACGATGTATTAAAAGAGTATATTGCTCGAGGAACATACATCTACCCGCCAAAACCAGCGTTGAAAATCGTGACTGATATTTTTGAATTTTGCCGGGACGAAGTTCCGAATTGGAATACGATTAGCATTTCTGGCTATCATATTCGTGAGGCGGGTTCGAGCGCCGCCCAAGAGATCGCGTTTACCCTAGCCAATGGGATTACCTATGTTGAAGCAGCGCTTCAGCGTGGAATGGATATCGACGAATTCGCACCGCGACTCGCCTTTTTCTTTAACTGCCACAGTAATTTTCTAGAAGAGATCGCCAAATTTCGTGCGGCGAGGCGGATGTGGGCGCGGATCATGAAAGAGCGGTTTTCTGCTAAAGATCCGCGTTCTATGATGCTGCGCTTCCACACACAAACGGCAGGGTCCACGCTTACGGCGCAACAGCCCCTCAACAACTCAGCAAGAACAACCATACAGGCGCTTGCCGCAGTGCTCGGAGGTACTCAGTCGCTTCATACCAACGGCTATGACGAAGCTCTATGCCTCCCCACTCGAGAGTCCGCCTTGCTCGCGTTGCGTACACAACAGGTGATCGCCTATGAAAGTGGAGTTGCCGAGACCGTAGATCCGCTTGCCGGAAGTTACGTGATAGAGCAGCTTACCGACGAATTAGAGGTGCGAGCGGCTGCTTTGATAGGTCAGGTCGATGCGCTTGGAGGAATGGTCCCGGCGATAGAGGCTGAATTCCCTCAGAAGCAGATAGAAGAGGCGGCGTTTCAGTATCAGAAAGCGCTGGAAAACGGTGAGCAGTTCGCAGTGGGAATCAATATATTCCAGGATGAGGACTCAGAATTGGGGGGCCAATC
>CBDUGV010000405.1:0-2141 GCA_965366815.1 uncultured Bdellovibrionales bacterium
ACATTCTCCGGTATGATTTCGTTATCAGCATCAACAAACAGAATGTATTTGAAACTGGCTTCTTGAATCGCCCGATTGCGTGCCACTACCGGTCCGCTTTGCTTCGAATGAGCGATAACTCTAAGACCCTTAGCGTAGTAAAGAGCTTCGAGCTGCCGCAAAAGCACCAAGGATCCGTCACGTGAGTGGTCGTCGATGACTATTACTTCTGCCGGGAGACCAAATCGCTTAAGTTCGGCGACAGCTTCCATACTGGTTCGAATAGCCCTGGGAAGAGCTAATTCATGATTCCAATTAGGTATCGCAATACTGACCCCACACTCTTCCGTAGTCCTCACCGGCTGATCATTCTCTGAGGGTGGATTAGTTTGGGACAACGCTATTGGCCCTTATTTTAGTATGTTATTAAGGGCGGCTTACATGCAGATTCCCGCCGGGTTCAGCCAGAAATACCACAGTGGCTGAGGCAATTGAAGTACTTGCAAGAAGCTATTTCTCTACTGAATGCCCGTCGCCTACCAAGAGTTCTACGAGCCTCTCTGCTAGAAACTTTCTGTCAGTCAAAGGATTGTGGATTCGTTTCGCATCGAGATGAAGAAAAGAACTGGCCGCAAGCCCATCGGCAGCACCAGATTGAACTGACAAAAAGTTTCGGAGCGAGGCTCAAGGGGAAAAAGAGGCTTTCATCAACTGCTTCTATCAAGAGAAATATAGATTGGTAAAGCATTGTGCTAGGTAGTAGTTACACAACGTAAGGAATCACACTATGCTGCGAGCTATTGGACAGACAGGCGAACTGGTTTACCCGATTGGACTTGGAGCAATGCCCCTCTCGGTTGGTGAACGGCCGTTAGAAGCTGAGGCCATACGAGTCTTACACGCTGGTTTTGATGCGGGCGTTACTTTCATCGATACGGCAGATGTCTACTGCCATGACAACAGCGAAATCGGACACAACGAGCTACTGATTGCCAAGGCACTTTCTGAGTATGCCAAACGAGATAAGATCTTGGTTGCGACAAAAGGAGGCTGCACCAGACCAGATGGGCGCTGGCAAACCGATGGACGACCTAAGCACTTGCGTAAAGCTTGCGAGCGCAGCCTACAAAATCTTTCCGTTGAGCAGATCTTCCTCTACCAGCTACATGCCCCAAGTACCGGCACTCCATTTGAAACATCACTCGAGGCATTAGCTGAACTGCAATCAGAAGGTAAGATTCAACATATCGGTATTTCTAATGTAAGTCCCGAACAACTCAAGTCCGCCTTGAAAATTGTTCGAGTTGAAGCAGTACAGAATCGCTTTAATCCACTCTATCTCGATTCACAGCAAAATGGTTTGATTGAGCTTTGCAAGCAAAATGACATTTGCTTTATAGCTCACAGCCCACTCGGTGGCATTCTCAATCATCGCCAGGCCGTCTCTCACACCGTATTCGCTGATCTCGCCGAGAAACATTCTTGCAGCCCCTATCAAATCATTCTCGCCTGGCATCTCGGCGTCGATACACATATTCTACCGATTCCAGGAGTTAGTAAGATCGAGAGCATTCTTGACAGCAGCAAAGCTGCCTCACTGCAACTTGATTCAGCAGACCTAGAAGCGATATACAGCATCTCATGCTAGAGGCGCCGACAATTTACTATCTATGCCCCGACCACCAAACTCCGAGCTGGGGAGTTGGGTTGCTCTACGCTCATGTTCGAATTCTTTGTGACGCGGGCGTCAATGCCATCATCTTACATGAGAAAACTCCGTTTGTCGTAGACTGGTTGCTCGATGAAGTGCCTATACAATATCTAGACGATCCCTCGTTGAAGGTATCGGAGAAAGATATAATGGTAGTACCGGAGGTACTGGTCAACACTCCCGAAGCGCAACAATATCCCTGCAACCGCATCGTTTTTGTACAGGGAAGTTTTCTAATTCATCGAGGACTTGCAGGAGCCAAAGACTATCAAACGCTCGGATACGAACGAGCAATGGTAATTCTGCCCCATATAAAACAGATCGTAGAGCGTCACTACGGAATCTCCGCTGATATCGTCTCACCGTTCATTGCTCCTTACTTCTATCTCAGTGACGAGTCAGACACCCAGGGCAAGCGACTAAAACAGATAGTTGCAGTTCCAAAGCCCGG
>CBDUGV010000406.1:0-2139 GCA_965366815.1 uncultured Bdellovibrionales bacterium
CACCGTGGAGCCGATATCGGCTACTCGCTGCTTGCCCGAGATGGGGACCTCGCGAGAATTGATAAGCAACGATAGCCTGTCCCGAACTTCGGATAAGAAGATTCGCCGAGGAAAAGCTATACACCGCCTCCTCCCCACCGAGTTCAGGGGGCAGCAGTTTTGTATCCCAAACACCGCTCGCTCCTAACTCAGCGAGAGCGAGCGAGCTATAGTTTCCAGCACTGGGGCTAAATCGGAGATGTCGAAACAAGACTACTGGATGACCGCTCCCATTCAGAACAATATCTGTCTCTCCGCCCGCGAAATCATTTGAGACCAGTGAGATCTCCCAACTGCCCCCTAGTTCCTTGCGGGCATAGTACACCGCGGTATCTGAAAGAGTCGGGGCAGATTTAAATCGTGCAAAGCTCAGATGCCAACTGCCGTTCGCCGCTATTGCAATGCGCGGATGAATACCAATATGATCACCAAAATAAGAAATTTGTTCGCTCGTCCAAGCAGCCCCGGACTTACTGGCAACGCGAAGGGCCATAGCAGTTGCGTCATAGAATACAACGATCGGATTGCCGGCGGAATCCGCAGCGATATCGCTCATACTCCCCGTGTCATTTGCACTAGAGTCGACCGCTTCGACGCTCCAACTCCCAGTACTCCCGCGTGCAAACATGCTGTTCTTGTTTTGCGAATCGTAGAAGCTCAGGCAAAGTTCAGCACCACAAGCAACGGCGTGAAGTTCTCCATCAACTGCGAAGCTGCTTGAGATCTGTTCAACACTCCAGGATCCCGAGATACGATAGGCATGCTTTAGATGGCCAGTCCCCGGATCGGAATAGAATAGGTGAGGATTGCCAGCGAACCAGAGGAGTGAGCTTGCACCGACCTGACTCAGGCTATCAACCTGCACGACATTCCAATTGGAGCCATTGAATTCTGAAAAGATAAGTTGAGCTGAGCTGGTAAAGTAGGAAAGTGCTGGTTGCTGGGCCGGGCTGAGAGAGATGGACAAACCTCGCCCGTCTCCTTCTACCCCTGCATTCTGTCCAGCATACTCTACCGCCAACGAAAACTGAGGGAAAAGAGAGATCGCCAGGAAAAGCCCTCCTAGCCAAAACCTTGGATACAACAAGTTCACTGCTATACTTCTACTGCTGCACTGCTACTACCAACGCTTCCTACTGATGTAAGCGTCCTAACTGCTCGATGAGAAAGATCGAAAAACGTCCGTTCTGCCTGCCCCCACGGTACAAAACGGGATCTCTTCAAATAGAGATATCGATAGGAATCCGCAGTTAGTTAACAATCCGAGCCGGAAAAACCTGATTGGGTAAGAATGTTCTTAGTTCAGGGCAATTTTTTGCGGAGTAGCGCAGAATCATAAAACCCAACGTGTTTTCAAATAGTTAGATCTAGGCGAATCCGTATATATCTGAATCCAGTGACAGGCGACGTTCTATCTTATATTGCTAGAGATGAAGAAGATTTGCCGTACAATGTAATAGTAGGAATCGCTCGATGAAATATCTCTTAGTTTGCTTAGCGCTTGTATTGGCAAGTTGTGGTGGACAGGATCAACCAGACCCTGCGCCAGCACCCGCAGCCCCGACTCGGCCAATCACCGAAATAGTGCAAACCTTAAACATCGGAATGGAGCAAACTTGGGACAGCACCTTGGCCGTCCTCAATCAACGAGGGATCGACACGGAACTGCTCTACAAAGAGCTGGGGCGAATTACAACTGCCTGGGTGCCTATGGAAGACAAGATGTGCGACCTGGCTTATTCCGAACAAGCCCCACTTTCTTGCCGCACACAATATTCTATTCAACTACAACCACTCACATCGCAGGCTACCGCAGTCACCATACGCTACGTCGAAAAATGTATTGGTCGTGAAGAACTAGAACTCGTCTGCCCAGACTCAAACGCCGAACGCCGCATGGTCGCAATCATCGAAGACCTCAAAGCCCTCGTCGGAGTAAAATACTAAAAACTCTGCAAAACTCTGTGAAACTCTGTGTTTAATAAATTGAGTCGCAATTTCGATAAAAGAGTCTCATAGATTTAATCACAGAGTCTCACAGAGTCTCACAGAGTTTTTATTGGCGGGTGGCTCGGCGCTCTCGTTTTCGCGCCTCACGCT
>CBDUGV010000407.1:0-2137 GCA_965366815.1 uncultured Bdellovibrionales bacterium
TGGCTTCTTTCTTTGCGGTGGCCTGTTGTATTTTTGAAATACTGCGAACAGTGACTAGATCCCTTTGGGTAAGTTTGTTTGCTGCACTCTATTTCGTATCTCTTTTTTGCTTTGAGTATCCACAGTATGTTGGGATTAATGAACCACAGATGCTGGGGCAGTTCTTGTCAATCGCATCTGTGCTCGTGTTTGTTAAATGTGGCACTTCTCGGCTTGGATTATTCGGAGTCGCAGTTCTTTGCCTGCTTGCAGGTCTCACGAAACACAATCTAATCGCTTTTCCCATTGCGGCTACAATAAGCATCTACTTGCGACAGCCCGAGCGATTGAGATTTTGGCTTTTGAGCTGTGTGCTCCTGCTGGGCGCTACACTTCTATCACTTTACTATATTTTCGATACCCATATTTTTGCGAGTATCTTCAGCCCACGAGAGTTTAATCCGACCCAGATCTCGCTAAAAGCCACTGTTTGGCTCAAGCCTGCGATGATACTGTTTGGATTCCTGCTCGTGAGTAGTTTCCTGAACTTGGATTTCCGATTTAAGCAGCTTCTCTATTCGTATTTAGTAGTCTCTGCCCTAACGGCGTTCACGTTATCCGGTGGAGCTGGCGTTTATTACAATATCTACTTTGATCTCTTGATCAGCTCGCTCCTGGTAGCGTTTGCACAGATTCATTGTTTTCAAGTAGCAAAGGATCGGTTTGGCGAAGCCAACCCTTGGGCGCGCCTTGCACTTCCCTGTGCGCTTTGCCTGCCTTTTCTCGTTGCGGTACCGACTAGGGCTTATGAATTGGTATCCTTACAGGCGAGATTAGCACTGTGGGAGAAGGCGACCGAACGGAGTATTGCTTTTATCACGAAAACTGGCGGAACGGGGGTATGTGAGTCCATGGCACTCTGCTATTGGGCAGGACTCCCAATTGTCTATGACCCCTTCAATGCCACTCAGATTAGTATCGTAGATAAGGAATTTGAATCAGAGATCTTGAAGAAGCTGGAGAAGAAAGAGTTTGCTTTTGTTGAGGTACATTCGACCGAACCTAACATCCTTCGCCAACGGTTCTCGAGTCGATTCCGGCAAAAACTTCGGGAAGAGTATGTGATTGAGCAGGATGGATTTCACCATCGAATCTATCTGCCAAAATCAACGAGCACTTCTCCCCATGCTAAGGCATTGAATAGAATCGACAAATAAGCGGACATTGCCAGTGCTGTTTACCGGCACTGTCGCGAAGTTACTTCTCTAATTCAGGCACTAGCCACAATTTGCGCTTGCGGAATCTACCTAAGCGGCTGGAACAGCAGGAGTTTTATGTACGTCTAAATTCCTACTCAAAGCTGCGGGGCCCGAATTATTCAGATATCCCTGCTTTACACCGATACGGTGGTATATAATGACTTTCGCCAAGGGTGTGTCGAAGCATGGCTTTTGGAACAGGAGCAACTTTGAGCGGAACTAAGATATTGATTGTTGAAGACGAGTCTGTCGTTGCCTTGGACTTGTGCCGTCGCCTAGAGCAGCGTGGTTACCAGGTGATCGGTCGCCTAGCCCGAGGGGAGGACGTGTTGCCGTTTGTGCGTGGCAATTGCCCAGATCTGGTGTTGATGGACATCGGGCTGCGTGGGGAAATGGACGGGGTAACTGCGGCATCTAATCTATTTGACGAGTTAAAGATTCCCTCTATCTTCGTTACAGCCCATGCCGATGAACGCACTGTTGAACGGGCGCAACTCGCTGAACCACTCGGGTATTTAGTGAAGCCGTTTAAAGACGCCGAGTTGTTTGCCTCAATTCAAACTAGTTTATATCGCTATCGAATGGAGACTCGTCGAAGCCATAGGCACGACAGTTCTGATTACTTCTCGGATTCGAATGGGAGTCCTAAATCCTTGCCTCCTGACAGACAGGTTATCGAAATTCTGAGAGAGGTAGATCTCTTTTCCCATCTGCCCGATGAGAAGCTGCAGGAGTTTGCTAGCAACTGCGCATTGGAGACAATCGACAGGGGCGCGACGCTTTATTCTGAAGGGGACAGATACCCCAGCCCGTTTTTGCTGTGTTCGGGTGCAGCGACACTGAATATCGGTATTGGAGTGCAGACGTCTGTGTTGGTCGATTTCGTAGTACCAGGTGAC
>CBDUGV010000408.1:0-2124 GCA_965366815.1 uncultured Bdellovibrionales bacterium
AGGAACTGAAATAGGGGTTGTTACACGTGAGTCCGATCCTCGCTAAGCGGACGTGGTTTCCCCCCTATTCTTATTGTACGATTCTGCCAATCTATGGAAAAAATCTCGGTTGGGGCTAAGAATGTCTTGTTCTCGGACGAAAACATTCCCGAGGTATCGATGACGAACGCCGATAGGAGACAGGCATCGCAATCACTGAAGATAACGTCGACAAGCGTGCCAACTGTTTTATTCTTCTTCTCCAAGGTATAGCCAAGTATTTCGGTGGTGCTCCAAAGAGTGGAACTGATACTCGCCCTAATCTCAGCGTTGAGTTCTTCAGAGGTAGTTGAGCGCAAAATGTCTGCCGCTATTTCAGGCCAATAATATGCCGCCGCGGTTTTTTCCTTCATCACTTGAGATACTGATTTTAACTCTTCCGGTTCGCGCAGCAGTTGCAAATCGCTTTGATTAATCGAAACACTGACCTCCCCCGCGTCGCATGGTTGCACGCATTTGATCGTTGATGGAGGGAGTAAATAAACGCCTTCACCAAGTTGCTTTCTTGTGTCAAGCACATAGTGACTCAGGAGCCAGTCAGAAGAATCAAATAAGAGATCACTCACCACTCCGAGTGTTTGGTGATTGTTCATTATTGGTAGGTTAAGAACTTTCTTCGCGTAAAAGCTCATGCCAATTGCGAGTCTGGTGATTGCTGCTTTCGAACTTTACCTGTGGATTTTGCAGCTGTACCGTTTGGCAACATCTCCTTGAGTGTTTCACCCCCCACTATGCCGAAATCGAGCGTGCGAATAGGAAAGGGGATAGTTATTGATGCATCATCAAAGGCCTGTTTGATTCGAACAATCGCTTCGCTTCGAGCCGCCAAAAAGTCAGCCTGTTTCTCGAAGGAGATCCAAAAACGAATATCAAAATTAATTGAGCTTCCTCCGAATTCTGTGAAGAATAGTTCTACAGGCCGATTCTCGTCGCGCACAGAGACTTGCTCAATCGCTTCCACTGCAATGCGCTCGACCTTCTTGAGGTCATCTCCGTATGAAACACCGACTGATACATCGATTCGATGCTCTCCGCTTTGGCTGAAATTGGTGATTGGGTTGCCAAAGACTTCTTTATTCGGGATTAGCACAAACTGACCGGTCAGGGTTTTGATACGAGTCGAGCGCAAAGTGAGTTCAGCGACTGTTCCAAAAAAATCATTGGTTTTGATGAGATCGTTAATCCGAAAAGGACGCCGGAGTGACATTAGAATTCCGGCCATGAAGTTAGCCGCCAGATCCTGAAAAGCGAAACCAAGCGCTAACCCGATGATACCAACACCCGCGAGGAGTGAGGTCACCGTTTTGTCCAATTTGAGCACGCCAAGTGCGACGAAAAGACCAGTACAAAGAATCGCTAGATAACAGATTGATGAAAGAAGGCTATTGATCTGTCGGTTTGAGGAGGTTTTACTAAGAAGTTTCGCAATCAACCTAGAACCGAACTTTGCCGCTACGACAAATACCAACATGACGACGATAGCTACAAGCAAGTTCGGTAGCATGATGACGAGGTCTTGAAGCCAGTTGCTCAGCTTTTCTACTAGGGAAGAAATGGCCTTATCCAGCTGAAAATCCATTTAGATTTCTACCAATTGTAAAAAGGTTAGTAATTTTATGATACTACTGTATTTGAGTCGGCACCACCATGCGCAAGATCATGTGCAGTCCGAGGACGATACCCAAATATGTGGTAGTAAGGGGTGTTGCATATGACGTGATGTTGGGGAGTCTCGGAATGAACGCTTTCAATAGTGTACTATGTATGGTTTTGGCATTGGCGTTTTTTGCGGCAAGTGCGATTGCAGAGGTCCTATGCGAAATTGCCGATGCCGGAAAAAATACTGCTGCAACAAAGGAAGCAATTACTGAGGCGCGGGGATAGAGATAGTATTTTGAAGACAAGAATTGCTAATATATGGAACTCGCTTAGAAGCAGCTATTGGTTTATTCCGGTTTTACTACAGGTTGCCGCATTTGTATTGGCGTGGGTTACTCTCTCGCTTGATGCAGGAGGATTACCCAAGCCGATTTCTGAATTTTCTTGGATTTACGACGCGGATGCTGGAGGCGCCCGCTCAGTTCT
>CBDUGV010000409.1:0-2096 GCA_965366815.1 uncultured Bdellovibrionales bacterium
CGCTATGAGGGAGGGTATGCATTGATAGCCCGCGTGGTAACAGCGGGGCTCCATTCCTACGATCGACAGAATAAAAATGCTTTGGAATTGGAGAAGGAACTGACGGCGCTTCGATCATCACCAGAGGGAAAGGCACTCACCGCTCGTATGCAGGAACTTCGAGTACTGCAGCTCCACGACGAACATCAGCTCTACCGCCAGGAGCAGCTCGATTTGCTTGGAGCTCAGGATGGTCAAACAAAGGCTGAAGTCGAAGCAGCCGATATTCGTATTCAAAAGCATAGAGACAAGACCTATGAACTGATAGCAGCCTTGCCAAATGGTGAAGCTATCTTGAGAAATCTACGAACAAATGAAGAGTATAGGGGAGGAGTTTTTGCTGCAGTTGCCGAAGCTGAACGAGCATTTGCCCCAAAATCAATCGCAGCTTCGGCCCGGATCGCCAATCGGCTTGGGGAGGACGGTCGAAGGCAAATGGCTACCCTGCTCAAGCACTATGCGGACCACCTCGATAGTTTTCTGTCGCGCTAAGCGTGTATTGACCTGAGTCGCGTGTGGATCATTTGATATCCATCTGCAAACTTCTGACAGGAAAGAGGAAACCCTCCGAGAGCAAAGTCTCGGAGGTTTGGAGTGAGAACGCTAATTCTGATTGACTGGTGGTCGCGATCACTTGGACGATTTTTGCACTTCGTTTATTCCGCCGAGTAGCAGGAACAGCATTTCGGTGAGCGCTGAGTGGGCGAAGCCTTGTATGGCAATTTTTTCGGCCACACATTGCTCCAGAAATCCTCTGCACTCCAGAAGTGGAACCCGAGCGCAAAGCTCTGGGATGGTTCCTTCCTTTCGTGGAATCTTGTAGTCGCCGGTGAACAGAGTGGCAATCAAAGCAGTGCTTTCGATATGACCACCTGCGTCGTAGGGCGACGAAGCTCGCAAAACGGTAGAACAAAGAACTTGAGTGGGTTCTAGCTTGAGTTCCTCTCGGAGCTCTCGCTCGCCACCTTCAATATCGGTCTCGCCGATATTGCAGACACCTCCCGGAATCTCGACAAGAGCGTTGCGGCTCCAGCCGAACTCCGGAAATTGAGTGATTGCACGTTCGACTGCGATGAATTGAACTGCCAGCGCATCGACAACCCTCTCTAAAATAAGTTGGTCGATGAACGCCTCGCGAGTCAACTCACCTCGGCTTCGAATTCGCGACTGATACTCGGTTGGAAGCCAAAGCGCCAAGGCTTGAGACGCATGAGTTGTGCCATTGTTGCGGCGTATGAACTCACGATCTCCCCATTGAGTCGCTATGCGACACATCGAATAAAAGCCGCCTCTGTGAATCACCGAGTCAGCTCTCTCTTGTTCAGAGAGCAATTGTACATCAGACACCTTAGAACCTCGGGGTTGGAACGAGAAGAAAAACGCTTGGCCGATAGAATCATTTCCATGTAAAAAAGGCAAGAATTGATCGGGTGAAATTGATTCAATAGTAAATCTATGGAACAATAGAGTCGTTGCCTTCACGGCATGCAGACTCTTTCTCATTCGAATCGGAAGTGAAGTACTTATCCACCGTGCTTGCTCTAACTAGCACGGTGCGATCACATCCGAGAGGTTGCGCCATTCTATCCAGTTCCGAATCAGTTTATTCATCTCCATCGGAGAGAAAGGCACCCAATGTACGAAATCCACTTGAGCCCAAGTGAGCTCGCGACTCTGCACAGGACCGCGCAATTCGCTCAATCATTGATCGAATTGATTCGACAGAAGCTCAAGGTCGAAACTATCGATCGAGGTATGCACACCGATGCGAGCGAGGAATGGCAGGCAATTGCCGAAGAGATCCCCAAGTTCGTCGATTTTCTTTTGAACAAGCGTGGGAAGGACACTTGCAAGTCAGTATTCTTCGAGGGCGAAGAGGCTGAGCGACTTATGTCTGCGGTTCGAACTTGTCTGTTGGTCCCGCTGATGAGTGTTGTATGTCGAAAAGATGAATTCGAACGCGACGGCGACTGGTGGGGTCAAGCCGGAGTGCGTTTGGAGGGGGCCCGACCGCTCTACGAACACATACTCTTAGGTCGCCAATTGTTTGGTTCGAA
>CBDUGV010000410.1:0-2017 GCA_965366815.1 uncultured Bdellovibrionales bacterium
TCATCTCTATAGTCGTCACGGTCACGATACCGATCGTCGCGATTGCTATAGTCACGACCACGGTATTTGTCTCGCTTGTCTCGATAGTCAGGACGGGAATTTGGAGAGCCTGTGCTGGCACCAATGCTCCCAGTTTGGCTTGCTCCAGAATAGGTTACAATAACCGTTCGCAGTTGTACTTCACCTTTGTAAGCATTGAGGACCAGTGGCTGTCCACCCGGAGCGCGGTTGACGGTCCAAGAGACAGTTGTATAGTTTCCGTCCTTGAGAAAAACTTGCCGCCCATTTTCGAAACTTTGGCCGCTGCCGTATCGAAGATTGAGAAAGGTATTGCTATCTCCGCGGACTCTCCGCACTTCTGCGACGACTTTTGCTACCGATCGCTCTGGTAAATTCTGTTTCCACTGTCGAAACACATAGCCCGAGGAGCCGTCACCAAGCAGTTGATCAACTCGAAACACCTGCTTGCCTGGCGCGGCGGCAGCGGTAGTGGCCATGAAGAAACTGCTGAACAAGGCTGCAATCAAAAGCTGGAGAACTGAAGGCCGAAAAAACAATCGTTTAGACATAACGAGTACCTCGTTGCTGCAGTAAGTCGTAAGGTAGGAACTAGTGTAACGACCGAGATACCAGCACGCGAAGTGTCCCGCGAGCTATCTCTCAATGCGATAGTTAGACCCTAGATGCTGCCTCATGTCGAAAATTGAGTCACACAATAAGACTGAGATACTAGCGATAATCTCAGAATTCTCAAGTATTTCCTGAAGTTTGACGCTAACTTCAGTAGTGATATTCACCAAAAAAGGATGCAAAGGTATGAGACCATTGCTCGTAGCAACATTTTTATCGGTATTGTGCTTTGGTGTGCTCGCCTGTGCGAGCTCCGAATCTGATCAAGAAGAAGAGCAGCCCAGAACAAGCGCTATTCGTGAATACGTGAACACGCCGAAAGATAAAGCCCGTGGAGCAAAGCGCAGACTTGAGGGTGCCCAGAAACGCGCGGCTGAACAAGCCAACTCTCTTGCTGATGATCAGTAAGTTATCGGGCGCCGCGGCCAGTTACAATTACCAGTATAGTCTGTACGGCAATTTTGAAATCGAGGAGTAGGGAGCGGTTATCGACGTAATGAATATCGAGATCGAGCTTCTTGCGATAGCTTTCGGGACATGAGGCATATCCAGCTTTAATTTGTGCTAACCCGGATAATCCGGCGTTGACCTCAAGGCGGCGCGGCATATCCGGCAGTTGCTTCATCAAAGTGCGGGCAATTTCTGGCCGCTCTGGACGTGGCCCAATCAGGCTCATGTCGCCAATTAATACATTGATCAGCTGAGGCAATTCGTCTAGACGCGTTCGTCTCAAGAAGCGCCCGAAGCTGGTAACCCGCATGTCTCCATCGCTTGCCATCACTGCTCCAGTTTCCTTTTCAGCAGTCTTAGACATGCTGCGAAACTTAAACATCGTAAATACTTTGCCGCCTTTTGTCAGCCTTCGTTGAAGGTAGATCGCTGGGCCCGGTGATGAGATGCGAATCACTGCCGCTACGAGAATCATTATTGGTAGTACAATTGCGAGGAGACAGAGTGCTCCAAGGACATCGATTATTCTTCTAACAGAATCTGCGATGAGAAGAGAGACGGGGTTTCTTCTTTTGGGCTGAGATGCAATTGAGCGAGGGGTTAGAGTTCGGTATTCGCCATCGACCGGCTGTTGGACCTCTTTCCTTTTAAGTTGTTCTAGCGCACCCATCGTAACACCCCAGCTAGATATGCCCCCACATGCTCGTGCATACCTCATCCTCATATCCGGCTAATTGACCTGTTTGCTTCAAGTTTTTCTGTGTTCTGAGGCTTGAGGCTAGGTGAATTCGTCTCAATCTAACCATATTTGCCCGTTTAATGCCTAATCTCTTGGATTGCCTTTGCCATAAAGCTCGCGGCAAGTCGAATCTCTTCCTCAGTGGTAAAGCGACCAATGCCGATTCGCAGCGCTTCTCTCTGGTGCTGTTCCTCCAGT
>CBDUGV010000411.1:0-2001 GCA_965366815.1 uncultured Bdellovibrionales bacterium
AATCGGAAAGGTGGTCGGAACGCTCGACACCGCTGCCGCCCGATTCGAATTCATCATCGACACGTGTGGCGCGCTTGAAAACTACGAACTCATCGTTCGTGCTGTCCAGCCAGTCACATCGCCGGTCGCATCAGACAATGCCACGTCTGACGCACCTGCAATGTTGGTGGCCAGCCCCGATGAGCACAACGGAGCGCAAACCTACTAACGAGAATGAACCGCGCAATGTAACGAAAGGTTGCGCATTGTGGTTCGTTATCGAAGGTAAAAAGGGATAGGCGAAACCCTGGAGACCGATATCACCTGATATCGGTCTCCGAATCGTCCTAAAATTCCTCTGCGAACTCCCCTCCTCTGAGAACTCCGCGCTCCTCTGAGAATCCTCTGCGCTAAAACCAAAAAAATGCTACTCTCTACCAAACAAGAATCATCCCCACCCAAAACTGCCGACTCACTTAACTCGAAACCCACGCTTGCGCAGTTCTTCCTCTAGTGTTTGCCGATGATCACCTTGGATTTCGATATCACTCCCCTTGACCGCTCCCCCAGCTCCGCATTTCTTTTTTAGATCTTTTGCCAACTTGCCAAGCTCAGCCACTGGCAGTTCAATACCGCTAATCACAACTACTCCCTTGCCTTTACGACCCTTCGTCTCGCGGCGAAGCCGAACGAATCCATCTCCCTTCGCAACCGCTTGCTTTGCCAGCTCTTTGCACTCGCAGTGATCCACTGACTGCTTACATTCGGGACATATCCGTCCGGTATCAGTTGAGTATACAACACCAGAATCAATTTGCTTCTTTGACACTTTGCTCGACCAGTTCCGTCTCTGTTATTTAACTTGTGAGTGGATAATTTGAGCTAGCTGTTCGGTTAAAACGTTGTAGCGAAAGTTGGAGTTGATGTACTCCCAATTGGCTTGGTGCAAATTGGGGAGTTGAGACTTGTTTTCTACTAGGTACTTTAAGGACTCGGCAATGCTTACCTTATCAAAGGGATCGCTGAAGATGCCGACACCGGCCTTCGTTAAGAATTCTTTGCAGTCGGAATCTTCTGCCAAAGCCCAGACGGGTTTGCCGAGGCTTAGGTAGTCGTAGAGTTTGCCGGGAATATGGAGCGGGGCTTGACCGTTTTTTGCTGATTCTAGGGGTAGAAACAGCACATCGCTGGCTTCTAAGCGCTCGAGCATTTCGCTGCGGCTCACAAAGCCATCGACGCTTATCACATCTTTCAAACCAAGCTGCTGGATCTGCTTACTATTGCCAGCGAATATGTTTCCCCACATCGATATATGCAGACTTCCACGCAGCTCTGGGTATCGCTCTACGAATTCCTTTACTCCCTGAAACAAGTAGTAGCCAGTCCGCGTCTCCCAGGTAACGTTGTGCACCTTGTAGACTTGCAACAGTTTGCGAAACCGCTGAAGTCCCGAAAGCTTCTTGGGTGAAGAATGCTCTTGAGGCTCATAGGCGCTCAGCGTGCCGGAGTAGGCAATTGTCAATTTCTCAGACTGAGATACCACTGGTGATCACCTCTATCTGCTGTTCAGTTACCAGCTCACGCCGCAAATACAATCGTTTTACTTCTGGCGTATTCACTATCACTTTATCGCAATACCCCAAGGCAAGTCGCTCGAATGCCCGACTCAGATACCAATGCCCCTTGCTTGGCCAATGCCACTGATACCCGTCAGTATAGGGATCGCGTAGATCGGCAATCCAGCGCACCCCACAAAATAGTTTCAGCATCATCCCCAAGAGGAGCGTCGAATGTGGCGGAGAAGTAGTAAATACCACCTTAATCTCATGCTTCCGAACTAGACGACGTGCGGTAAGAAAGGAAGTGAGTGACCAGGTTGCAAAATGGCTATTGAGCCAAGGAAAGCAAAGGAATCTAAGGTAACTGTAGAATCGTTCACTGAGGTTCGATTCGAGCCATTTCTTCAATCTGCGGGGCTCGTTCGTCGGTGTTCGCACCACCCGCAAATCAGCAGCAATATCT
>CBDUGV010000412.1:0-1978 GCA_965366815.1 uncultured Bdellovibrionales bacterium
GTGGAAGTTGACGCAGTGGACGGCTCTGGAGCCGCCACAGCCTGGGCTGCGACTTCCCGGGCCTCGGCCCAACTCAAATTGAGCTTTTTGCTCGCCTTCTTAAACATATCGCCGTCTGGATATCTGGTTAGAATCCGCCGGTAGGCAATCGCAGCAGCTTCAGCGTTCCCGTTCCCCTGGGCTTCCAAATCTCCAACAAACAAGAGGGCATCATCAGCAAGTTGATGGTCTGCGTAGTCATCCGCGACTCTTCGATAAAAATAGATGGCTCGGGTAAGAGCATTCTCTTCTTTCAATTTTTCATATCGATACTCATAAAGGCGTCCCAAGAGGTAGGCCGCACGAGCCGAATAATCGGGATCGGAATATCGATTAAAAAACGTGGTGAGCTTGTCGGCTGAACGATCCCAAAGCCGCACGCGTTCTACGTTGGGATCAATTTTCATAAGGCGTAGGTATTCGGACCGCACTTCTTGATACTGAGATGACAGAGAGTCAGCACGCAGGGGTTCTGCTTGCAGCTGGAACATCGCTAACCCGACCACCCATAAAAATGTAACAATACTGGTTCGCATCCTAATCAAGCATTTCTTTGAGCTCTGACAATTCCGTAAGCGCCTGTAGGGGAGTCATAGTATCAGGTCGACTTGTCCGGAGTCGATCAAGAATTTCTCGAGCACTTTGGGACATCCGATCCACACTTCGATCTGTATTGGCTGCGGGAGCCGTCGTCGGCTTCGCAGCCCGGCTCACGCCCATACCGCTCTCTTCACTTACATCGGAGAAAGCAGTGAGCACCTCCACCGCTCGGGCAAGTAGCGCTTCCGGCAATCCGGCAAGTCGCGCCACCTCAATACCGTAACTACGATCCGCCGCTCGTTCTTCAATACGATGGGTAAAGACAATGTCTTTCTCACGCTCAACGACACCAACAGAAAGACAGAAAGCTCCGTCCTTCATTCTTTCTAGCTCAGTCAATTGATGAAAATGGGTTGCAAAGATAGTTCTACACCCGATGTGGTCATGTAACCATTCCGCAACTGCTAAAGCGATTGCCAATCCGTCGCTCGTGGCAGTTCCTCGTCCTACTTCATCAATCAAGACAAGGGAACGAGAAGTAGCTTTTCGAACGATAACGGCCGCCTCACGCATCTCCACCATGAACGTTGAATCGCCGCGAGACAGATCATCTGCAGCTCCAATCCGCGTAAAAATTCGATCCACGACACCGAGTTCAGCGGACGCTGCGGGGACAAAACTTCCGGCCTGAGCGAGAAGTTGCATCAAACCAACTTGTCGCAGGTACGTAGACTTACCACCCATGTTCGGACCAGTGAGCACCGCAAAGCGTCGCTCCTGGCCATTCATCTGACAATCGTTCGGCACAAAGTTGTGCGCTCCCAGCACTTGCTCGACTACCGGATGCCGGCCTCTTTCAATACGGACTTCTTGATCTTCACGCATCAGGGGGCGCACATAGTTGTGTTGACGAGAAAGGTGTGCAAACGAACCCAGCACATCGAGCTGACTCAATACGGATGAGGTTTGTTGAATCCGGCCTGCCTGCGAGGCAATAAAGGCTCGCAATTCAACAAAGAGTTCACGTTCCAATTCTACTTGTTTAGACTTCGCACTCAGTATCGCTACTTCCTGCTCTTTTAACTCTTGGGTTACATACCGCTCGGCATTCGCCAAAGTTTGCTTTCTTTCGTAATGCGCAGGGACCTTCGCAAGATGAGTCTTGGTGACCTCGATAAAGTAGCCGAATACATTATTGTACTTTATTTTCAGTGCCGTGATGCCCGTCTTTTCTTTTTCCGAGTTCTCCAACCGCGTCAGCCAGGATCGCCCGTCTGAACGGATATCTCGAAGACGATCGATTTCTTCGTGAAAGCCGTCGCCAAAGATTCCGCCTTCATTTAGTCGAACCGGTGGCTGCTCGACCAGAGCTTCACTTAGGCGCTGATACACATCGGTA
>CBDUGV010000413.1:0-1955 GCA_965366815.1 uncultured Bdellovibrionales bacterium
TGTTCTAGAGCAGGCTCGGATTGAACAAAAGAAGAATGCCGAGCTGTTGCTACTTGCCTCGGATGTAAATGCGGAACTAGGAAACCATACTGCCGCATACGATAACGCAGCCTTGATTTTAAAGCTCAAGCCAAGAAATCGATTTGCGCTTGAGCGACTCGTTGAGAGTTGCGTATCCCTTGGACGACTTGAGGATGCGATTGAGTATCAGCAACAATTGGTCAAAGTGTTGAGCGGCGACGAATACACTCAGGCCCAAGAGAATGTTGCCCAGTTGCGCACCCTCGAAGCAGTGAAGCGTGCGGATGGCGATCCGGCTGAACTGAGAAAAGAGGTCGAAGGAGTCCTTCGAAACCATCGAGATCATCCTCACGCCCTTTCACTCCTTGCCGAACTCGATCAAAGCGAAGGCGATCGAGAAAGCGCGACTAAGCTGCTTAAAAAGCTATTTCAACTTACAAAAGAGGTAATACACCTGGAGTGCATCGCAGCAATATGGCTTCGCGCTGAAGAACCAGCGAAAGCACTTTCGAATGTCCGTGCGGCTCTCTCTTCGGTCACTAAACGTGAAGCACACCCGGAGGGGCAGCTCTTTCTTGCGAATCTCTTGTTGCATCTTGAGATGGTAGATCAGGCGAAGGCGGAGTTTGCCGAGCTTGAGCCGCAACTGGAAGCGTCCAATCATCTGGCCCCAGCGGCGATGTTGTTTAAGACTAAGCTGCTGAAACGTCTCGGCAAAGCAGATGAAGCCCTCGGAATCTTTTTCGATTCATTCGAAGCGGCTACTGCACTTCCTGGCGAGTCGCTGTTTCGCGACAATACTACTACTAACGGTGGAACTCCACCGAGTTGGAGTAAGCGCATACATCAACATCTACATAAACTTCCACCAGCTGTGCAACGACCGGCATTGCCCTAGTGGATCAGCAGAAACAATCCGATTAATTTGGGGTACACATGAGCACCACTTCTCGGCCAAAGCCGTTCGCATTGATCATTCTTGATGGATACGGATTAAATCCGAATCCAGAAGCAAACGCCGTTCATATGGCGAACACCCCAGTCCTTGATTCGCTCTTCGAAAACTGCCCTCACACGACCTTATGCTCCTTTGGAGAGCGGGTGGGGCTACCAGCTGGGCAAATGGGAAACTCAGAGGTAGGACATCTTAACATCGGCGGCGGACGAGTCGTCCAACAGGATTTACCGCGAGTAAACAAGGCCATCGCAGATAAGAAACTCGGTGAGTTACAACCCTTCGTGAAACTCTGCTCTGAAGTGAAGTCGGAATCTGATCGAGCACTGCATTTCATCGGCCTTATCAGCCAAGGAGGAGTTCACAGCGACGCTGACCATCTTCAGGCACTCATTGAGGAAGCGTTGAGACAAGGTGTCAAGCAAGTGTATGTGCACTGCATAACCGATGGGAGGGATCGGCCAACCGAAGCCGCCGCAACCGAAGTGGGTGCCATCGTCTCTTTTATACAAGAGTGTCGAGTCAGCTATCCTGATGCAGACATACGAATGGCTTCACTGATTGGTCGCTATTTCGCGATGGATCGCGATAAACGTTGGGACCGCACGCAAAAGGCGTACGACTTGCTGACAAGAGGCGAAGGTGAGACGTTCTCACACTTACAGGCGGCCCTTGCTGATCACTACGGAAAAGGACAATCCGACGAATTCCACGAGCCGGTGGTACTGACGAGCAGCGATAAAGACCTCCGTCGCACCCCTTGGATACGAGATGGGGATGGACTACTATTTTTTAATTTTCGCGCAGATCGAATGCGCCAGATAGTACCGGCGTTCTACGACGATTCTTTTGAGGGGTTTGAAAGAGAAATACACCCGAAGCTCTGTAGTGTCGTCACACTGACCCAGTATGATGAAACCTACCCGCTTGAAGTGTTGTTTCCACCACAGCAAGTGCCGATGCATTTTGGCCAGGTGCT
>CBDUGV010000414.1:0-1919 GCA_965366815.1 uncultured Bdellovibrionales bacterium
CGATGCTACTAGCTAAGAAAAACAATGTTACCGTTTGCCCCCATGCCGGAGGTAGCGGCCTCTGTGTGATGGTTCCCCATATTGCGGCGCTCAACTACGCTCGCATCTCTCCTTCGTTCGATCGACTATATGTAGAGTATTGCGATATCGTTGGAGATAATTTCGAGGTTCCGGCGAAGATAGAATCTGGACGCTATCTATTACCTGAAGAGCCTGGCTACTTGGTGGGAGCAACGAAAGAGGCGCTCGCGAAGTACCGGTTTCCCTATGGAAGCGAGTGGTACACCAGTTAAACAGCGGACTGGTTGACGCCTTCGAGGCAATCCGTGAAGAACTGCAATAGAGCTCGAAACATGGGTATCGGGTCATCGCCGAAGCATTCGAGAAAATCATCTCTTGTTTCGAGATAGAGCACAACGGTGGGGTCGACATGAGACACCGCCGAAGCAATGCCAAGCACAGCCTTGCCATCAGGGCCCTTTTTTGTCCGATGTATCATCGACTTGAGGGTATAGGCTGATGCAGCTGATTCAAACCTAGCTAAACGTGAAGTTAAAGAGATCGCCTGGGGGCCAGAGCCGCTGTAGGCGCCGAAGAAAAATTCGGGAACAAGCCGTTCTCCTTCAGCGTCAGGGAGGTAGACGCAACCCCGCGCAAAACCAGCGTATGGAAGCACTTCATTGAGGAAGCTGAGAAAAGACCCGTCGAGGATCGCGTTCGAGTTTGCATTTCGATAAAATCGTTCAAGCCGAATTCGCGCCTCAGTTGGCAAGAACTGAAGCCAGGTATTTCTTCGAAGCAACTTGAACTGCTGCTCGATTTGAGCGATTTTCTTTTTCAACGCTTCTAGCATAGGTGGCAGTGGCAGGGTGACATTGTGGGGTGCACAGCGAAGCAGGCGCTCTCTCGCTTCTTGGAGCACCAACTCAATTCCCGAGAGGCCAAGATGTGACTCGAACACCGCTTGCACCGCATTCCAGTCTTTTTTTGCATTCGGATGATACTGCATGTGAACGATCTTGCCGAGAACTTCTCCTACCTCACAGATCTTGCTCATAGTCAGCTTGACTTCGTCGTCGTTGGTAAGGTTCCAGTCACTGCCGATGTGGGCTCGAGTCGCCTCACTCGATATGGCCTCCAAAACGCTCTGCTCGAGATTCCAATCTCGTACCATCATCTTACCCATGGCATTGGGCGAGAATCCTAGTAAGCCGGTGAGCCTGGTGTCGAGGTCATCTCCATTTTCAAGAAAGAATGCACTTTTGAATTCGTCAGGATAGTTCCATGCTGCGAGTGAATGTCCGAGTTGTCTGAGAAGACCGCACGTGTACGCCAGGTGAGGATCGACTCCCATTGAGAACGCAAGCGCTTCTGAAGCAATTGTCGCCACCATAGCTTCCTCAAGCTGTGCTGCTTGAAAATCAGTAATCGAAGTATAAGAATGATGCGCACTGAGCCGACGAGTATCTGAAATGATAGCTCCAATATCTTGCATAGGTGTCGATTGCAGCAGTTCCGAAGGTGAAAAGCGCTTGCCTTCAGTAGAGTAGAGTGCAAATCCATCATTTGCTACTTGAGAGCCAGGCGGCGTGTGGGTTGTCCCAAGTTGTCTAAGGGCGCTGACAAATAGTGTGGCGTCGGTTTTTAAATCTTCAATGAGTTGCTCATGGCTTTCGTACTCTCCACCATGCAGTTTCTCCTCTACCGTTTCGACCACATCTTCTTGAACCGGCATCCAGCCGAGTGACGCCTCTCTGGCGGCGTTAGCCAACCGAGAGATTGCGGTAGTGAGATCAAATAACAATTGCGGTACCCCTTCGACGCAGTGTGATCTATCTGTAGATGCAATAACCCTGCCAAATGTCTCGGATTTTGCTTGCTTGCCAACTCACCGGTATCGCTGTGGACTCTGCTCGACT
>CBDUGV010000415.1:0-1862 GCA_965366815.1 uncultured Bdellovibrionales bacterium
AACAACGGCGCCATTTTTCCTCGGGCTACAGTGGTGTTCTGGAGACTGAAAATATTCGAGAATTCGGATTCTAGATGTCGGTACTTCTGCACCTGTGAGCTATCTTCACAAAGGCAAGAACCACATAAAAAAATGTAAAAATCCTTTAAGGCTCTGATAGCAGCCTGTTAGAGACTCCTGATGCATTGCTGAGGCATCGAAATTTCCAAAAGGCTGCTACTGGCTTAATGTTTTGATTAAGCTGCAATCTACCGAAACATATATGGGAATAAAGATCAATAAATGCGAGCACTTAGAGAGTAAGCTCGCAGCCTTGTTTCAAGGTTTAGCGACTATATCATATTAATTTAATGATGAAAACTCCCCAGAGGTATATTTTTCTTACTCGCCCGGCTTGGGAGCGTATTGTGAGAGAATATCCTCCCGTTCAATCTTCTCCGTCGATAAGAGTGGATGAGATTGTCGATGTATGTCTCGTTGCAGTTTAATCAGCGCATCGAGAACAGTCTCTGGCCGCGGTGGGCAACCAGGAATATACATATCGACTGGAACCAATTTGTCCACCCCGGCAACAGTTGCGTAGTTGTCGTAGAATCCACCCGAAGCAGCACAGGCACCGAAAGCAACAACCCATTTCGGCTCGGCCATCTGCTCATACACTCGTTTGAGCACAGGTGCCTGTTTATGAGTGATAGTACCGACGACCCAAAGAAGATCAGCTTGCCGCGGGGTAAAGCGCGGCAGTGCCGCCCCAAAGCGATCCGTGTCGTAATGAGAGCAACTTACGGCCATGAATTCCATTCCACAGCAGGCTGTTACAAAGGGGTATGGAAAGAGCGAATACTTCCGGCACCAGCCGACGGCCGCGTCTAATTTGGTCGTTAGAAAGCTTTCTTCTGTAGGGATCATTAGTGATATACGTCTAAGTTGAAATTCTAAAGATTAGTAATACTTAGTTAATACCATAGTATTGTCAATCGACTTGAGGAGTAACAGCAAGTGCGGACCGCAATAATAGCATGTTTTTTGTCGAGTTACCTATTCTTTCCGGCGCAAATTCTTGCCGAAACGAGCTCTACCCCCTCTGTCATCAATGGCGCCGACGCGCGTAGCCGGGTCAGGAGCGCGATTAACTACTGGCGCGGCGATTCCTCAATTACTGAAGCTTCGATGCTGGTCCATCGAGAAGACTGGCAGCGCACATCGAGTCTAAAAACGTGGACGAAAGGAACTGATTTAACTTTAGTTCGTTTTACGGCTCCGAAAAAAGACTCTGGGAATGCTTCTCTTACTGTGAATGAAGAGATTTGGACTTTTTCGCCCAAAACAAACCGAGTGATCAAGATTCCTGCCAGCATGAAAAGCCAGAGTTGGATGGGTTCTGACTTCTCGTACCAAGACTTGTCGAAAGACGATGAGATAATCGATGCCTATGATCACACCTTGCTTGCTGAAGAAGAGCATCAGGGCAAAAAGGTGTATGTCATCCAATCAATCCCTCACGAGACAGCACCGATAGTCTGGGGTAAAGAGATTCTCAAGATCCGCGAAGACAATATTATCGTTGAGCACTCTTTCTTCGATCAAGAAATGAGATTGGTAAAAAAACTAACAGCCACTAAAATTGCACCACTCGGCGGGCGTATGTATCCGGTAGTGATCCGCATGGAAAACGTTGAAGAGGTAGGACAGTGGACTGAAATCGAACATTCGAAGGCCGTTTTTGGTGCCGAGGTATCGGATAATTTCTTTTCTGTCTCTAGTTTGCAAAATCGGCGCAGATGACTTTTGCTACGGCTTGTAAGATTGGTTGGCGAAATATCTGGCGCAATAAGGGGCGATCGGCGATCACGGTCGGAGCG
>CBDUGV010000416.1:0-1601 GCA_965366815.1 uncultured Bdellovibrionales bacterium
TGTGACTGGCTGGACAGCACGAACGACGAGTTCGAAGTTGCAGAGCTGTACACACGTGTCGATGATGAATTCGAATCGAGCGGCGGCGGTGTCGAGCGTTCCGACCACCTTTCCGATTCGATTGCTGACGGAAGGCACTGCGGTTGGTTGCTTGCTGAGCTGTAAGCTCTTCAGCAGTTCCGCATCATCTTCTGAAAATCCGACGCGCACTTTGACGCCCGTGTCGGAAATCAGTTTCTCTCCCTGGTCGGCGAACGAGGGCACTTGGTCCTCATCCATGAAACCGTAGGTCGCCAGTGCTGCAGGCACTTGTGAATCGGCGATCTGGGCCACTTCGCTTGCGTTCAGTTCGTTCTTCAAGGTTCACTCCTGTGAAAATTCGTGCTCAGAGAGCACATCGGTGGAATGGTAGCGGATAAAAATTATCCAACTACCCTGCTGACATTGCGCCCTTCCAAGTTGGCGCGGCAATTTACTCAGGCGATTCGTGCCCCGAGCAGGCGCAAAACTTCTTTTAGAGAAGACTTGAGCCTGCCCGGAAACGGACCAACACTGAGTGGGGGAGGAACTTTCGAACGTCGAACGATTCAATCGACAGTTGATTCTCTGCAAACCATATACAAACGAGAAAGAACAATGTTGGCAAAACGCGAGGGCTATTCTGGATAAACTCCGGCAGCAAGTTCAAAAAACTTTGGGCCTGTATGTATCTTTTCGAATAGCCGTCTCTCGAGCGAGTATTAACAGTAAAATACTCAGCTTTTCGCCAGAGGGAATTATACTTGGTTTCTTGAATTTGTCAATATACTGAATAATTCCTCCGAATTAACCCCTTTTTTGCCCGGAATAATCCTGAATTTTCCTATGGGAACTGTCGATATATAGTAGTAGTACAGATTTAGGCTAATTCTCAATGATTCTTGGAACCTAGGATGTCTCAGAACAAAGACGCACTGACCGGCAAGGTGTTCGACGGCAAGTATGAGCTGCTTGAGTTGATCGGACGCGGGGCGATGGGTTCAGTCTATAAAGCCAAGCACCAGATGATGGATCGCATCGTCGCGATTAAAGTCTTACAAGTTGGCAAGTTCCAAGGAGAAGAGCTCGAAGAATACCTCAAACGCTTCGAGCGAGAAGCGAAGACGACCAGTCTTATCGAACACCCTCACGCGATCACCATCCACGACTATGGGATTGAAGATGATTTGCCCTATCTGGTCATGCAATATGTTGATGGCCAGAGTTTAAGAAAAGTCATAAATCAATGCGGTCCTCTGCCGTTTGAGAGAGTTATTGGAATAATTACTCAGATTGCCGGGGCACTCTCTGCTGCTCATAAACTCGATGTCATTCACCGCGATCTCAAACCCGATAACATAATGTTGTGCGCTTCGGATGAAGGTGAGGATTTCGTCCAAGTCTTAGATTTCGGTATAGCAAAAGTCCTTAGTGGAGATATGTCCACGACGTTTACCCAAGCGGGAGAGGCGGTGGGAACTCCGCGCTATATCTCTCCAGAGCAGGCGAAAGCTGAGACCGTCGGACCACCGACGGACATCTATTCGCTTGCCGTAATCACCTACGAGATGCTTGTGGGTGAT